>DAHXOT010000003.1 GCA_027364735.1 Hydrotalea sp.
ATTTCTAAAATATTAGATGCTTGTTATCAATATAACAGCGATGCATTATTTATTCTTAGCTTAATGCATCAATATGAGGATCGTGGCAGTTTAAGCAAAAAACAATTACAAGGCTTACACTCAAAAGCAAGTAAAATAAAAGACATGCCTGTTAATTGGTTGGCAACGCTGGAAGCAACTATTTTAAAAATGCCTACCAGAGAAAAATCTCCTATACCCGAAATTGCACCGGTAGCTTCTGCCAACAATTCAATTGTAACAATCATTAATGAAATTCTTGCAAAATATCCGCAACATAAACGAGTACTTTTTCTTCAAACAAAATACAATGCCCACCAATCAATTACTGCTGCTGAAATTGCCGAGTTGGAAAAATTTAAAAAATTACTTCTTACCTAATTCTTTCCATCTATTTTTGGTTTCTCGAAATTGATTAGGCAGATACCGTTGATAACTAAACAAAATGCAGGGTTGGGCATTTAATAAAATCTGTAACAATAGTTGATTTTTTTGATGACATTTGTTACGCTCAAACATAAAAAATTGTATGCAGTTATATTGTAATTCGTTAACAGAATATAATAGATTACCAACGAAAGAAGTTAAAATTGGTAATTTATTACTGGGAAATTTACATCCCATTCGTATTCAAACCATGACTACCACCGACACATTGAATACGCTTGCAACAGTAGAGCAAACTATTCGGTGTATTGAAGCCGGTGCCGAAATGGTACGTATTACCGCTCCGTCAATTAAAGAGGCAGAAAATTTACAAAATATAAAAGCCGAATTGCATAAACGCGGATATACTATTCCCTTAATTGCAGATATTCATTTTACACCCAATGCAGCCGAAATGGCTGCTCGAATTATTGAAAAAGTAAGAATTAATCCGGGTAATTATATTGATAAAAAAAAGTTTCAACAAATAGAATATACCAATGCAGAATATGTTGAAGAAATTGAAAGAATACGGAACAGGTTTACACCATTAATTAAAATTTGTAAAGAATACGGAACAGCCATGCGTATTGGAACCAATCATGGCTCTTTGAGCGATAGAATTATGAGCCGTTATGGCGATACACCAATGGGAATGGTAGAAAGTGCAATGGAGTTTCTGCGAATTGCAAGAGATGAAAACTATCATAACATTGTATTAAGTATGAAAGCTAGTAATCCGCAAGTGATGGTACAAGCATACAGGTTATTAATTAATAAAATGTTTGAAGAGTTTCAAGAATGTTATGCCTTGCATTTAGGTGTTACAGAAGCCGGTGACGGCGAAGATGGAAGAGTAAAAAGTGCGGCAGGTATTGGTACCTTGTTGGAAGATGGTATTGGAGATACCATTCGTGTATCATTAACCGAAGATCCTGAATTTGAAATTCCGGTTTGTAAAGATTTAGTAAAACGATATTCGGGTACTACGCAATTAAGTACTATTGCTGCAATACCCAAAATTGAAACCATCACTTATTCGCCATTTAATTTTCATAAGCGAGCAACTTTTGCAATAAATAATATTGGTAACAATCAGGTGCCCGTTGTTGTTGCCGATTTAAGTAAAATACATACAATTACGCCATCTACATTAGAAAGTATAGGGTATCAATATAATGCTGTTACCGATAAATGGCTTATTGGCGATACTGCCGCCGATTATATTTTTACCGGTCATCAGGTATTGAATTTTGCTTTGCCCGGCACTTTAAAAGTTATTTGTTATCCGGCAGCTTGGGTTTTGACTGAGGATAAAAACAAATACTTCCCCATTTTTGATGCAAATGGTTTTATAGAAGCAGAAGCAAAAAATAATGAATTAAATTTTGTAATGCTTGATTGTTTTAGTGATGCAACAACAATCAATGATTTTACTTATTTAGATGAATTAGCCAATGATACTTCAGTTGTTTTGTGTTTAAGTAGTGAAAGAAAAAATGCAATGCAAGCAGTAAGAAGAATGTTTATTGAGTTGCAACAACGTGCTATAAAAAATCCGGTGATACTTATTATTGATAGCAATGCTGCAACAGCCGATGAGCATTTAATTCATTATGCAACCGAAGCAGGTGCTTTATTATTAGATGGTTTTGGTGATGGAGTTTGTTTTGGAATGAAGCAAAATAGCTATCAGCTCTTACAACATAATAGTCAATCCTCAACCGGCCGAACCTATTTGCAAAATCAAACAACAGAACAATTTATTAATAATACGGCTTTCAGTATTCTACAAGCCACTCGAACAAGAATTTCCAAAACAGAATATATTTCTTGTCCAAGTTGCGGAAGAACATTATTTGAATTACAAGAAACTACTGCAAAAATTAGAAATGTTACCAACCATTTAAAAGGGTTAAAAATTGCTATCATGGGTTGTATTGTAAATGGACCCGGTGAAATGGCCGATGCAGATTTTGGTTATGTAGGAAGTGGAGTTGGAAAAATTACTTTATACAAAGGCAAAGAAATAATGAAACGAAATATTGATAGTAGCATTGCAGTAATCGAGTTAATTAATTTATTAAAAGAAAGCGGTGCATGGGTAGAGCCCATAAATTAAACAATACAAAATCACACTTTAACTGCAGCGTTCATTTTAAAAAAATACAAACAAAATTTAAATTTTTGAGGAGTAAGGAATATGCAAACAGATTTTTTAATTGTAGGTAGCGGAATTGCAGGATTGACTTATGCATTGAAAATTGCCAATCAGTATCCAGATAAAAAAATAGTGGTAATTACAAAAACCGAAGCGGATGAAACTAACACAAAATATGCACAAGGTGGTATTGCCGGTGTTTGGGATGCAGTAAATGATAGCTATGCCAAACATATAGAAGATACATTAATTGCTGGCGATGGTTTATGCAATGAAAAAATAGTAGAAACCGTAGTGAAAGAAGGGCCTGAAAGAATTAAAGAAATTATAGAGTATGGAGCCAATTTCGATAAAGATGCCAGTGGCGAGTATGCATTAGGAAAAGAAGGGGGGCATAGTGAATTTAGAATTTTGCATCATAAAGATGTTACCGGAAGAGAAATGGAACGAGCTTTATTAGAAAAAGTAAAGGATACTAAAAATATTGAAATTATTCATCACTGTTTCGTTATAGATATTATTACACAACATCATCTCGGATTTCTGGTTACAAAATCTACCCAAGATATTACTGGTTATGGCGTATATGCTTTGAATTTAACAACCAATAAAATTGAAAAAATTCTTTCTACCATAACACTACTCGCTACCGGTGGTTGCGGACAAGCTTACCGAACTACTACCAATCCAAAAATTGCTACCGGCGATGGAATAGCTATGCTGTATCGTGCTAAAGGAAGAATTGAAAATATGGAATTTATTCAGTTTCATCCTACCGCTTTGTATGAGCCTGGAATATCTCCTTCTTTTTTAATTACCGAAGCGGTGCGTGGCGATGGAGGAATTTTAAGAAACAAAAAAGGAGAAGCTTTTATGGAAAAATATGATTCCAGAAAAGATTTAGCTCCTCGTGATATTGTTGCACGTGCTATTGATAGCGAAATGAAACGCACTGGAACAGAGCATGTATTTTTAGATTGTACGCATATTGGCAAAGAAGCATTTATTCATCATTTCCCCAATATTTATGAAAAATGCTTGAGTATAGGAATTGATGTTACGCAACAAATGATACCAGTTGCACCGGCTGCACATTATAGTTGCGGTGGTATTAAAACCGATGAATATGGCAGAACATCTATCAAAAATGTATATGCCTGTGGAGAGTGTGCCAGCACTGGTTTACATGGAGCTAACCGGTTAGCCAGTAATAGTTTATTAGAGGCAATGGTTTTTTCGCACAGAGCCTATGTAGATTCGGTTAAACTATTTAATGAATTAGCTGCTGCCAACGGTTTTAAAGAGAGAGCTGCTGCCATACCTGATTGGAATGCAAAAGGAACATCCGATCCTAAGGAAATGATTTTAATTACGCAGAGTGTAAAAGAATTGCAGCAAGTAATGAGCGATTATGTAGGAATTGTTAGAACCGATGTACGTTTATTAAGAGCTATGAAACGGTTAGATTTATTGTATGAAGAAACAGAAGAATTATATCGTTCTACAAAAGTATCACCACAATTATGCGAATTAAGAAATTTAATTACCGTTGCTTACTTAATTGTTAAAGCGGCAGAATTTAGAAAAGAAAGTCGTGGCTTGCATTACAATACCGATCATTTATCGAAAAGTAATTTATTACAAAATATAATTCTTTAAACTATTGCAATGTACTATATCATTTATCCCATTTTTTATGTAATCTCTTTAATTCCATGGAGAATAATGTATTTTATTAGCGATGGCATTTACCTAATTGTGTATTACCTTGTTGGCTATAGAAAAAAGTTGGTGTTGCAAAATTTGGCTATTGCATTTCCTGAAAAAACTAAACAAGAGCATGTAACAATTGCAAAAGAGTTTTATCACAATTTTATAGATACTTTTTTAGAAATGATTAAGCTAATTTCTATTTCTGATAAAGAATTATCGCAGAGATTTTCTTCTAACATGGAAGTGGTAAATAGTTTATATGATAGTGGAATAAATATTCAATTAATGGCAGGTCATTTTTTTAATTGGGAAATAATTAATTTAGGAATTGCCAAATATTGTAAATATCCATTTGTTGGAGTGTACATGCCTCTTACCAATAAAGCTTTTAATAAGATAGTCTACAATTTGAGAAGTAAGTATAACACAATTCTGGTTCCTGCAACCAAGTTTAGTACTAAGTTTCACGTATATGTAAGAAATAGGTATGTATTAGGATTAGCAGCAGATCAAGCTCCTGGCAATCCTAATAAAGCCTATTGGATAACATTTTTAAATAAGTTAACCCCTTTTATTAGTGGCCCTGAAAAAGGGGCTAAAAGAAATAATACGGCATTTGTTTTTTCTAACTTTTATAAAGTTAAAAGAGGATATTATAAAATAGATTTTGAAATAATTACTACTGAACCCAGAAAATATGCCGATGGTGTATTAACTAAATTATATGCCGAAGCTGTTGAAAAAGCTGTAAGAAAAATTCCTTCTAATTATTTATGGAGCCACAATAGATGGAAGCACGAATTTATTCCCGAAAAGCACAATCATTTAATTATAACATCGTCTTAAATAATTTAAGAACGTATTATTTTTCCGGTTAATTTAAAACTTCTTTACTTTTTTCAATTTTAAATGCGTCTTTTATTTCAATAATTTTTCTCCAGCCACCTTCAATATTGCGTACATTATGTATGCCTTGTTGTTTTATAAGCGATAGAGCAATTACACTTCTATAGCCACCGGCACAGTGTACATAAATATTATGATTATCTTCTAAATTAGCCATATTAGCAGGGTCGGCTAAATCTATTAAAGGAATATTTATGGCTTGCTGAATATGTCCATCTGCATATTCTGTTTCTTTTCTTACATCAACAATAACCAAATTTGGATCAAAAGGAATATCCATTGCTAATTCATCGGGTTCAACACTAATAAGCATATCAATTTTTTCACCGGCATTTTTCCATGCTTCAAAACTGCCATTTAAATAGCCTACAATATTTTCAAACCCAACTCTTGTTAAGCGAACAATGCTTTCTTTTTCTTTACCAATTTCTGTAATTAATATAATTTTTTTATAAAAAGATAGTAAGCTGCCGGCCCATTCTGCAAATCTTCCCTCTAATCCAATAAAAATTGAATCGGGTAAAAATCCTTGTACAAATATTGTGGCATTTCTGGTATCTAATAGAATAATATCTTCATTTTTCGATAAAGTTTTTACTTGTTCTACAGATAAAGGTTGTAAGCTTTTATCTAAAACAGTAGCTAAACTTGTATATCCTTCTTTATTAATTTTTGCGTTGATTGGAAAATATTGAGGAGGTTTTGGCAAACCATCGGTTACGGCTTCAATAAATGCTTCTTTTGTTTGTGGCTGTAAAGCATAGTTGGTTTGTTTTTGCTCGCCAATGGTGCTAAAGGTTTCAGGACCTAAATTTTTACCACAACTACTGCCGGCGCCATGTGCAGGATATAAAATAATATTATCGGCTAAAGGAATAATTTTTGATTGTAAGCTATCGTATAACATTGCAGCCAAATCATTCATGGTTAGTACTTCACCTTTTTGGGCAAGATCTGGTCGGCCAACATCATTCACAAATAATGTATCACCCGAAAAAATAGCATAATCTTTTCCACTTTCGTCTATTAGTAAATAACAACTGCTTTCTAATGTGTGCCCGGGTGTATGAAGTACTTTAATGGTAATATTTCCTAAAGAAAAAGTTTCATTATCTTTTGCAATATGAATTGGAAAATTACAAATGGTATTTGGTCCATATACAATAGTTGCACCCGTTGCTGCCGCTAAATCTAAGTGTCCGCTTATAAAATCGGCATGAAAATGTGTTTCAAAAATATACTGTATGGTTGCTTTTCGTTCATTAGCTAATTGAAGATATTCATCAATATCTCTTAGCGGATCTATAACCGCAGCAATACCATTGCTTTCTATATAATAAGCAGCTTCACTAATACATCCTGTATATAATTGTTGTATAAACATGCAATAATTTTTTGGCAAATATAATAGAAGGTGGTTTTTGCTTTGCATTTTGCTATAAAAAATGCCTGCTACGAGGCAGGCATTTATCTTGGGGAGAATTCAGCTTTCTATTTCTATTCAACCAAATCTGCTGCAAATTTCATTACCTCGGCAATGCGTGGATAATTGGGAGAATAATAAATAAATTTACCATCTCTTACGGTAGTAACAATTCCAGCGCGGCGTAAGATTGCTAAATGTTGCGATGCAACCGATTGCTCTAAACGTAACTTAACATAAATTTCAGTTACGGTCATTTTTTTGTTGTCATCTAATAGCTTTAACATTTGATGGCGAAGCTTGTGGTTCAATGCTCTTAAAATGAGAGCTGCTTTTTTTGTTTGAAGATAATTAATCTTCACGGTGGACTTACCATTGTTTAGGGTAAGCGATGTTAAAGGATGGTTCATCTGTCTTAACTGATTATGGGGGTGAAATAATAAATAACAAGTTAAAGTTATATAAAATTATTTTTAATTTTTTTTTAATTAGATTTTTTTAGCAGTATAAAATTCTTTTAAGTAATAAGGTTCGCTATAAGCTAAATTTGTAAACTGTTTATTTTCAAATTGTTGAGTAGCAATTGCTGCAAGATCTGTTGCATTATGCACAGTGGTGGAAAAAATAATATTTTCATGCGTAATAAGTTGCAACATCTTTTTACTTCCGCTGCCGCCCATAATAATGGTATTTTCTTTTAATTCTTCTTTTAAAAAATTTTCATCTACAATAGTGGCTGATGGGTTAATAATGGGTTCGAGATGGTTATTATATAATGCGGTAAATACTTCCATTCTTCGGGCATCAATTAAAGGGCAAAACAGTAAGTTGGTTTTATCGGCTTGGTAATTTTTAGCTAAAGCGTATGCCATTACTTGTAAAGTATTAATTAATAGTAGGGGTTTGTTTAATGCATAACATAATCCTTTAGCAGAAGCCAAGCCAACTCTTAATCCGGTGTAACTTCCCGGGCCTGCAGTTACTGCAATAGCGTGTAAGGAAGATAATTGAAATTGAAGTGTATTTTGTATTTTTTTGATGGCAGGTTGTAAAAATGCTGCATGATTTTTTTGTTCAAAATTTTCTTCAATGGCTAAAATAGTATTACCATCCGATAAGCAAACCGATGCATATTCTGTTGCAGTATCAATATTTAAAATAATAGCCACTATGTTGTAAAATTTAGCTGCAAATTTAGGTTGCAGTGTTGAAGGAAATGCAGTTATTTGCTAAATAAATACGAATAATTATGTTGAAAGAAATTATTAAAACCAATAATGCACCCGCTCCAATTGGTCCATATAGTCAAGCAGTGAAAGCAGGAAATATGCTTTTTGTAAGCGGACAAATAGCTATTGATCCGCAAACTAATCAATTGGTAAATAGCTCTATATCAGATGAAACACATCAGGTAATGAAAAATATAGCTGCAGTTTTAACCGAAGCTCAGTTAAATTTTAGCAATGTTGTTAAAACAACTATTTTCTTAAATGATATGAATTTATTTGCTACGGTAAATGAGGTTTACGGCTCTTATTTTAGTGGCGATTATCCTGCACGCGAAACAGTAGCCGTAAAAACATTACCGAGAAATGTGAATGTTGAAATAAGTGTTATAGCAGCAATTAGCTTATAAAGTTATTTCGTAAGTGCCATTGCTTGTTGCAACCTGATATACTTCCGGAACAATATTAAATTGTTTTTGATAGGCAGATGTAATAGTTGAAATAACTGCATCTGCTTTTTCTTTTTCAATAATATTGATGGTGCAGCCACCAAATCCTCCGCCCATTACTCTTGCACCAATTACTTCGGTAAAATGTTTTGCTTGTTCTACCAAAAAATCTAATTCAGTACAACTTACTTCATATAACTTACTTAGCCCTTCGTGGGTTTGAAACATCAGTTTGCCAAATTCTTTTAAATTATTTTGTTGTAGAAGCTTCCCTGCTTTTTGTGTACGATGTATTTCTTGTGTTACAAATAAACTTCTATCAAATACTTTATCGGTTAAGTAAGATTGATGAAGTACCACTTGATCGGAAGTAATTTGACGCCAAGAATGAATATCGCCACCAATTTTTTCTTTTAATATGGCGAATCCTTCTTCACAGTCATGCCTTCTTTTATTGTATTCGCCACTGGCTAATGAATGATGCACTTTTGTATTAATTAAGTAAATAGCATATTCATTCAATTGTAAAGGAAAATGTTGGTAATCGAGCGTCACACAATCTAATAATATAACGTGGTCTTTTTGTCCGTTTAAATTGGCAAACTGATCCATAATACCACATTTAACACCCGGATAACTATGCTCTGCTTTTTGTGCCATTTTGGCCATAGTTACCCTATCTAATCCAATATTGAAAATGGTATTTAAGGCAAATAACAATCCACCTTCAACAGCTGCTGAAGAAGATAAGCCCGCACCTACAGGCAAATTGCCTCCAAAAACGCAATCAAATCCACCAATACTTATTTTTTCTTCTTCTAAAATATGCAATACACCCAAAACATAGTTTTTCCAACTTTGTTGCGGATGAATTTGATGAATTGTTGTAGTATAGCTTTCGTTATAATCTGTGCTGAAGAAATTAATATTATCGGAATGATTGGCTGAAACTGCATACCATACGCCTTTATCAATAGCAGCAGGCATTACATAGCCATCGTTATAATCAATATGCTCGCCAATTAAGTTAATTCTG
This sequence comes from Hydrotalea sp., assembly GCA_027364735.1. Taxonomy (GTDB): domain Bacteria; phylum Bacteroidota; class Bacteroidia; order Chitinophagales; family Chitinophagaceae; genus JAKAJX01. The sequence continues at coordinate 9,359 of DAHXOT010000003.1, forward strand.
CCGGGAGAAAAAAATACTCTTGGTTCGGTTGTAAAATGATTTTTAAAAGCAAGTACAACATCGTTATAGGTAGACATGGTTATATTTTTTTTGCTGTGTATGAAGTAGAGAATGAATACAATTTATTGGGTTCTAATAATAATAATCCAATGCCATTATTAAAACAATCGGGTGCACCACTTAAGTTTTCAATGGCAATGCTGTTTCTATGATCGGGGGTATATAATTGTAGATACGGATAATTTATATCGGGCTGAATAGTTAACGACAATTGGTGATTGCTTATGGTACATTTTGAGGTACTACCATTTTGTAAAACGAAACAATTATCTAAAAAAATGTCATTTAATGCTATCCCATTAATGAATCTTGTATCTGTAATAGTATTGCCTGTTGGAATTAATGAGCCGTCAAATTCAAGCATAGTATTACTATCAAATTGTAGCATATAATTATTTACGCTATTGCCTAAAGTAAAATAAGGATGCCATCCATCGGCATAAGGAATTGGCTGATTATTATGGTGTATAACCGTAGTTTTAACCGAAAGCTTATTATCTTTTTCCAACTTCCAATTTACTAATAATTCAAAAGCAAACGGATAACCTTTATCTGTTGCTGAATAATTCATTTTCAATCCAACCGATGCACTGTTATCATCGGCATGTGTAGTTAGTACTTCAAAAACAGAATCGTAAATAATACCATGAATGGCATGTTCGCCCAAATAAAATTTTTCAATTTTATAATCATTTTCTTTCAGCGAATATTCGCCATATTCCATTCTGCAGGTAAATGGAGATAATTTGGCACTTTTAAAACCATTGGTAATATTGTAAAAAGCTTCATTGGCGTTAGGGAATCCATCAACAATATTTACTGCGGCAGTATCAATATTTATTTTAAAAGCATTTAATAAGGCACCAAATGCATAAATTTCTGCTTCGGTTTGTGTAAAAGTATCTGTTAGTGTAATAATAGGAAATATATCCTTGCTGTTAATCGTAATGGCAAATCGCATAATAAATTTTGCAATGAAATTAGTAAGAAAATCATTTGCCAAAAGCAAAAATAATGGAAGCGGTTTTTAAGCTAACAATCGTTCGCATTAATATTCTATTTTTGTTGTAAATGAATTTTGTACCATGAATGTTTCCTCTACCCAAAAAGTAAGACTTATTACCGCAGCCAGTTTATTTGACGGACATGATGCAGCTATTAATATTATGCGAAGGGTAATGCAAAGTAAAGGTGCAGAAATTATTCATCTTGGGCATAATAAAAGTGTTTATGAAATTGTAGAAGCAGCAATTGAAGAAGATGTTAATGGTATTGCCATTACCAGTTATCAGGGTGGACATGTAGAATTTTTTAAGTACATGAAAGATTTATTGGATGAAAACGATTGTGGGCATATTAAAATATTTGGTGGCGGTGGTGGTACTATTTTGCCCAACGAAATAAACGAATTACACGAATATGGTATTGCCCGAATTTATTCGCCCGACGATGGGAGAAAAATGGGATTAGAAGGAATGATTGAAGATGTATTGCAACAGTGCCAATTAAATATTGCTGAAAGAACTATTCTTCACAATAAAAACTTGAAAAAGGTTTTGCCCTTAAATAAGGTAAAAGATATTCGGAAAATTGCAAGGGCTATTACCTTGGCCGAACAAGGAAAAGAATATCTATCCATTTTTAGTGAGAATAAAAATCATATTTCGCAAAATGAAAATATCATTCCGGTGTTGGGTATTACCGGTACAGGCGGTGCAGGTAAATCTTCCGTAACCGATGAAATGGTTCGCCGTTATTTACAATCCTTCCCAGAAAAAACTATTGCTATTATTAGTGTAGATCCTTCCCGAAAAAAAACGGGCGGAGCTTTATTAGGAGATAGAATAAGAATGAATGCAATATCGCATCCTCGTTCATATATGCGATCTCTTGCCACACGCGATGAAAATACTGCTTTAAGTAAGGCGGTAAAAGATGCGGTTGCAATTTGTAAGCAAATGTTGTTTGATTTAATTATTATAGAAAGTGCCGGAGTAGGACAAAGTGATGCTGGTATAATAGACCATTGCGATGTTAGTATGTATGTAATGACACCGGAATATGGAGCCGCATCGCAGTTAGAGAAAATAAATATGTTGGATTATGCCGATATTATTTGTTTAAATAAAATTGATAAAGCCGGCGCATTAGATGCATTAGCAGATATTAAAAAACAATACAAGCGAAACCATCAATTATTTAATGCAAAAGACGATACACTTCCTATTATTGGCACATGTGCCAATAAATTTAATGATAGTGGAATAAATCATTTGTTTAAATTATTAATTGAAAAAATTACGAATAAATGCGGAGTTAATTTTAGTGATAAATTAATCATTACTGCAAGTGTAGATATGGATAAAGCCATAATTCCTGCTAATAGAATACGTTATTTAAGTGAAATATCGGAAAGCAACAGATCGTATGATTTATTGGTTCAAGAGCAAGTTGCTATTGCCAGCAAGTTGTATCAACTGAATGGTGCATTAGATGTTTTTAAGCAGGAAAATGAACCATCATTTACAGCATCAATTCAACAAAAAATTAATACTTATTTATTACAATTAACACCTGTAGCAAAAAAATTGATTACCAACTGGCCCGAAAAAGTAAAAGCGTATCAACAGGCATTGTATCAATATAAAGTGCGTGATAAGGTTATTCAGCAAGAAATGTTTACTACCAGTTTATCTGGCACAAAAATTCCCAAAGTGGTATTGCCTAAATATAAAGATTGGGGCGATTTATTAAAGTGGCAAGCACAAGAAAATGTTCCCGGACATTTTCCATTTACAGCAGGTGTTTTTCCGTTAAAGAGAGAAGGAGAAGATCCTACCAGAATGTTTGCAGGAGAAGGCACTCCCGAACGAACCAATAAACGATTTCATTATGTTTCATTAGGACAGCCTGCTATACGTTTAAGTACTGCATTCGATAGTGTTACTTTGTATGGAGAAGATCCTAATGATCGTCCCGATATTTTTGGTAAAATTGGAAATAGTGGTGTAAGTATTGCTACAGTAGATGATATTAAAAAATTATACAGCGGATTTGATTTATGTAGTTTTAAAACGTCTGTTTCAATGACTATTAATGGTCCTGCACCCATTATACTTGCCTTCTTTTTAAATGCAGCTATTGATCAAGAATGTGAAAAATGGATAGAAAAAAACAATCAATGGGAGGCAGTAAATAATAACATTAAAGAAAAATTTGTGCATCAAGTTAAGCCTATTTATAACAATCATCTTCCCGAAGGAAATAATGGATTAGGGTTAAAATTATTAGGCGTAAGCGGCAGCGAAGTATTGCCAGCAGAAATATACCAAAATATAAAAGCAACAACCTTAGCACAAGTTAGAGGTACTGTTCAAGCAGATATATTAAAAGAAGATCAGGCACAAAATACTTGTATTTTTTCTACCGAATTTGCCCTAAAATTAATGGGGGATGTACAACAATATTTTATTGATAATAATGTTCGAAATTTTTATAGTGTAAGTATTAGCGGCTATCATATTGCCGAGGCGGGGGCTAATCCTATTACACAATTGGCATTTACATTAGCCAATGGATTTACTTATATTGAATATTATTTAAGCAGAGGAATGAATATTGACGATTTTGCTCCTAATCTTTCTTTTTTCTTTAGTAATGGTATGGATGCAGAGTATAGTGTAATTGGCCGAGTAGCGAGAAGAATTTGGGCAAAAGCCATGAAGTATAAATATAAAGCTAACAAGCGAAGCCAAATGCTGAAATATCATATTCAAACATCGGGTAGAAGTTTGCATGCACAAGAAATTGATTTTAACGATATCCGCACAACGTTGCAGGCTTTATATGCCATTTATGATAATTGTAATTCATTACACACCAATGCGTATGATGAGGCAATAACTACACCCACCGAAGAAAGTGTAAGAAGAGCAATGGCCATTCAATTAATTATTAACAGAGAATTGGGAACCGCTAAAACAGAAAATTTTATTCAAGGAAGTTTTATAATTGAAGAACTAACCGATTTAGTAGAAGAAGCTGTTTTAACCGAATTTGATAGAATTACAGATAGAGGTGGTGTTTTGGGTGCAATGGAACGCATGTACCAGCGAAATAAAATTCAAGAAGAGAGTTTACAATATGAAATGTTGAAACATACCGGCGAATTGCCTATTGTTGGTGTAAATACTTTTTTAAATAAAAATGGTAGTCCTACTATTATTCCTACCGAAATAATTCGTTCTACACAAGAAGAAAAAGATAGTCAAATACAAAATTTACAATCTTTTCATTCACGCAATAAAGAAAAAGCAACCCACTATTTAAAGCAATTACAGCAAGCAGCAATTAACAACGAAAATGTATTTGAGTTATTAATGGAAACGGTTAAATATTGTTCACTCGGACAAATTACACATGCTTTATACGAGGTTGGTGGGCAGTATCGTAGAAACATGTAATTTGTGATTCAAAATAAAATATATGTTCAAGTTCTTCATCAGTATATGTTTATTAGGCATTGGGTTTAGTAGCTTTTCTCAAAACAGAAAAATTGATACTACGCTAAAAATTGGTAAAACCGGATACAGAGTTTTTTGTACTAATAAAAATCTAGAAAAAAATCCGCTCTCAATTCGCCCAATTGGTTTTGAAAATACCGCAAGAGATATTGACTTAATGATGAAAGGACGAATAACCAAAGCAGAAATTGACGATTTTAATAATGATGGTTTTCCCGATTTAGTAGTGTATGTATTTAGTGGTGAAAAACGAGAAATGGGTTCTGTATTTGCTATTGCTTCTTCCGAGAATAAAACCTATTTGCCAATTGTATTTCCTGATATTAGAGATGATGATAAGTTACATGAAGGATATAGAGGATACGATGATTTTTCTTTATTAGAAGGAACATTAATGAGGCGTTTTCCTATTTATAAGAAAGACGACACTTCCGATAAACCAACCGGAGGTAAAAGAGTAATTCAATATCAAGCTATTCCGGGCGATAGAGGTGCTCTAAAATTTAAAGTAATGCATACTTACGATTTAAAAGAATAATAGAAAGCCCCGATAGATAGATGTATTGTTGAATGATAAAATGTGTACTTCATTTATTTCTTTTTATCTTCATTCCTCATTCAACTTGCCAATGAATCAACGTTATTATTCATTAGATGTATTTCGCGGTGCAACCGTTGCATTAATGATTATGGTTAATAATCCCGGTAGTTGGGAACATGTATTTTCTCCATTAGATCATGCCAATTGGCATGGCTGTACGCCCACCGATTTGGTATTTCCTTTTTTTCTTTTTGCAGTGGGTAATGCATTAAGTTTTGTTATGCCCAGGTTCGAACAAAAAGGAACTACCTTCTTCTTACAAAAAGTGATAAAAAGAACACTGCTTATTTTTTTGATAGGATTATTGCTTAATTGGAGTCCTTTTATTATGTACAATGCAAAAGGTGAACTGGTTTTTAAAGCATGGTCATTCTTAAACAGCAATGGCAGTTATTCGGGAGTTAGAGTAATGGGGGTATTGCAGCGCATAGCATTGTGCTATGGATTTGCTGCTGTTATTATTTACTTTTTTAAAACAAAAGGAGCATTTGTTATTTCCGGCAGTTTACTTTTAGTGTATTGGATGCTTTGTTTGTTATTGGGAAATAAAATGGATCCTTATAGTTTATCTGGATGGTTTGGAACCGATTTTGATATTCGGATATTTGGGATAAACCATGTATATAAAGGAGAAGGCGTTGCTTTTGATCCGGAAGGATTAGCCAGTACATTGGGTGCAATTGTTCAAGTAATATTTGGTTTTTTTGTTGGTCAGTATATTCAACAAAAAGGCAAAACTTACGAAATGCTGGCAAACCTTTTTGTTGTAGGAATAATATTGGTATTTGCAGGATATTGTTGGGATATGGTTTTTCCTATCAATAAAAAAATATGGACAAGCAGCTATACCCTTTATACAACCGGCTTGGCAATTATTACCATTGCGGTATTTATTTTTTTAATTGAATTTCATTCTAAGCAAGGAGCATGGAGTAAATTTTTTGATGTATTTGGAAAAAATCCGTTATTCATTTTTGTATTAAGTGGGTTTTTACCACGGGTGTTAGCATTAATTCGTATTCCCAATGGCGTAATCAATAATAAGTCTGTTTTTGTATCGCCTTTTGGTTGGTTGTACGAGCATATATTTCAAAACGCTTCCTCCGATTTAAGAGTGGGTTCTTTACTATATGCCATTGCATTAATACTATTTTATTGGCTAATAGTATATGTTATGGATAGGAAAAAAATATATATTAAAGTATAGTTTTTATAGAAAGAAATAATGCTTTATTGAAAAGCATTGCCAATTTTTCTTTCCATAAGTTTTTCTTTTATTTCATTTAAAATGGAAGGATCATCAATGGTAGATGGAATTGTATATGCTGAACCATCGGCCATTAAACGAATTGTTTTTCTTAAAATTTTGCCACTTCTTGTTTTGGGTAATCTGTTTACTAAAATCGCATTTTTAAAATAAGCTACGGCTCCAATTTGGTCTCTTACTAATCTAATCAATTCATCTTCCAATTCAAATTCATCATTGTGATGACTATCTTTTAGAACCACAAATCCAATAGGTTTTTGTCCACGTAATTCATCTGCAATACCAACTACGGCACATTCTGCAATAGCCGGATGCCGTGAAATAATTTCTTCCATTTCACCGGTACTTAATCGGTGCCCCGATACATTAATAACATCGTCAATTCTTCCCATAATATAGAAGTAGCCATCCTCATCTCTATGTCCGCCATCTCCGGTTAAATAATATCCTGGAAATTGAAAAAGATAAGATTGTTTAAAGCCATCGGGGTTTTTCCATAAAGTTGGCAAGCATCCGGGAGGTAAGGGTAATTTTACAGCAACAAAGCCTTCTTCTTGGTTGGTAATAATGGTTCCATCATCTTCTAAAATTTGTACATCAAAACCCGGAATAGGTTTACCTGCACTTCCGGCTTTTGTAGGTAAAGGTTCAATGCCCATCATTATGCCTAACATTGGCCATCCACTTTCTGTTTGCCACCAATGATCTATTACTGGTTTTTGTAACAAATCGTTTACCCAATGATAGGTTGCGGGATCGCATCGTTCGCCGGCGAGAAACAAAATTTTAAGCTGCGATAGATCTTTGTTTTTTAGTAATATGCCATCGGGGTCTTCTTTTTTTATGGCACGAATAGCAGTAGGGGCAGTAAACATTGATTTTACTTTGTGTTCTGCAGCAACCCGCCAAAACTCGCCCGCATTGGGGGTTTTAACAGGTTTTCCTTCGAATAAAACAGTGGTACAGCCTTGTATAAGTGGACCGTATACAATATAGCTATGGCCTACAACCCAACCTACATCGCTTGCGGCCCAAAATACATCGCCGGTATCTACATTGTAAATATTTTTCATGCTGTATTTTAGGGCAACAGCATAGCCTCCATTATCCCTAACAATGCCTTTTGGTTTACCGGTAGTACCCGATGTATATAAAACATACAGTGGATCTGTAGCATCGAGAGGCGTGTATGTGGCAGGACTACTTTTTTGCATTAACTCTTGCATATCTACATCGGTATCATTCAATTCAACTTGCATACCTTCACGCTGAAATAGTATAACATGTTGAGGTTTGTGATGTGCTTCCATTATGGCATGATCTACCAATGGTTTATAAGCTATTTTTTTATCAATTTCAATTCCGTACGATGCTGTAATAATTGCTTTAGGTTCGGCATCATCTATTCTTATAGATAATTCGTGTGGGGCAAAACCGCCAAATACTACACTATGTATGGCTCCTATTCTGGCGCAGGCCAACATGGCTATTACGGCTTGCGGAATCATAGGCATATAAATTACAACTGTATCTCCCTTGGTTATACCTAATTTTTTTAAGCCACCGGCTAACTGAGCAACTTCGTTACGCAATTCGGTAAAATTATATTTACGAATAGTTTTGGTAACCGGCGAATCGTAAATTAAAGCAGTTTGGTTACCACGCCCTTCTTCTATATGATAATCCAAACATAAATACGATACGTTTAATTTGCCTCCACTAAACCAGTGGTGTAAATTATCGGCATCTTTGGTTAAAATTGTTTCAGGAAATTCGAACCATTTAATGTTTTGTGCTTCTTCTTTCCAAAATGCTTGAATATTATCAATACTGCGGCGATATTCGGTTACATAAGCCGGTTTAATTTCACTTTTTGGGCCATCTAATAAATCGTGTACCTGCTGCATTAGTAACCTTGTGCTAAAGGGTTTATTAATATATAATTCAGCACCCACTGCATATCCTTTTTTTATATCAGATTCTTTTGTTTTAGCCGAAATGAATATCACCTTGCAGTGCATATATTCGGGGGTGCGTTTAATATAATCGCATATTGCATATCCATCTACATCGGGCATCATAATATCTAATAATACTAAATCGGGGATGTATTGATTAATTGCATTTAATGCTTCAGAACCATTTCGGGCAATCATTACCTGATACCCACTTTTTTTCATTAAAAACTCTAATGACATTAAGATGTATGGATCATCATCTACTACTAATACTTTATGTTGGCTATTGTTCATAGTTGATAATTTTATTCGGTAGGATAATTATTATATAAAGGAATTTCAACAATAAAATTGGCTCCTTTTCCTATTTCGCTTTCTACCCAAATTTTTCCATGATGCATTTCAATAATTCGTTTGCAAATTGCTAATCCTAATCCGCTACCTTCCGGTTTTTTAAGGGTTTGATTTTTTGCCTGAAAAAATTTATCGAATATTAATTCATGCACTTCGCTTGCAATACCGGCACCATCATCTTTTATGCTGAAATGAAAAGTATTTTCTTGCATGCCGGCAGTAATCCAAATATTTTTTCTGGCATGTTTTATTGCGTTGGAAGTAAGGTTATAGAATACCTGATTTAGTAAATCTTTATCTCCATAGGTTATGGGCAGTTCGGCAGAAATATTTTGAAGAAGTTGTAATTGTTTTTCTTTTAATAGTGGTGTGGCACTTTCAAAAGTTTCGTTTAATAACAGTGCAAAGTTGATGTTGGTTAAATTAAGTTTTGTTCTTCCGCTTTCATATCTCTCTAAATTTAATACTTGTGTAATTAAATGACTTAATCTAACGGTTTCTTTCATAATAGCAGCGAGGTATTGGTTTTTTTGTTCGTTGGGTAAATCGGGGTTATCGTGTACAATTTCGCTTAATGCTCTTACAGAGGTAAGTGGAGTTCTTAATTCGTGCGTTACAGTATATAAAAATTCATCTTTCATTTCATCCATTTGCTTTAATTGTTCATTGGCTTTTTTAAGTTCTTCGGTAGCTTTACTTAGTTCTATTGATTTTTTTCGCAACTCTTTATTGGTTTCTTTCATTAACTGACTTTCTCTTAAAATTTTAAGTATTTCATCAATGCTTAATTCTTCTTCTTTTACAACATTCTTTACCATAATTCTTGCCGAAGCCGAGCCAATAGCACCGGCTAAAATTTTTTCGGCAAAACTTACCATTGCAGGTTCTGCTTGTCCCGAATCGGATAATTTGATATTTCTTCTACGGGCATAGTTTTGTAAAAGTTGGTTAGTACGTTGTGCCCCGATAAAATTGCTAAGTAGAGTTTTTAAATCGGGTATATAGGCAGTACCTTTCCAAATAGCAGTTCCTTCGGCAGAAAGTGTAACATGTTTATAAGCATCAACAAACATTTCGGCCTGATAAATTTCTTGCGATTTGCGTTCGGTGAGTAAGGAAATGGCTATAAAACAAGCTGTATTAAAAAAAATACTCCAAAAGAAACCATGCGTAATAATGTCTAAACCTTCTAACCCAAATAATGCAGTTGGTCGTAAAAAGGAGAGATGAAATAGACCATTAATATTTAAAGTATTATCTCCAATTCCTGCACCTATAATTGAGGGAATTACTAAAGTATAAAACCACATAATAAAGCCAATTATAATACCGCCAACTGCAGCATTTTTATTGGCACGTTTCCAATAAATACCACCAATTATTGCCGGAGCAAATTGTGCTACCGCCGTAAATGAAACAAGTCCGATGGATACTAAAGAATATTTTTCGGCTACAGTTCTATCGTATAAATACGCTAAAAAAATAATAACAACAATACTAATTCTTCGGCTATTAATAATAAATTTTCTGATAGAATTGGTTAGCTTTTCTTTAAACGAATCAACCGATAAAAGCAAAGGCATTACAATATTGTTACTAATCATGGTGCTTAATGCAATGGTTTCAACAATAATCATACTGCTTGCGGCAGAAAAGCCACCTATATAAACTATTAAAGTAATTAAGTTTTTGTGTGCATGTAATGGTAATGCTAAAACATAGGTATCGGCATTTATTTTTGTTGATTGGAAATAGATAGTTCCGCCAAAAGCAATGGGTAACACAAAAATGTTAATGATAAATAAGTACAAGGGAAATAGCCACATGGCTTTATTTAAATGATGTTCTTGCACATTTTCTACCACCGAAACTTGAAATTGACGTGGTAAAAATAAAACGGCCAACATGGACAATAGCATCATTGCAAATAATTGAACATACATGTTGCTATTTTGGATAACAAATAAGTTTTTTAAAGAAGGAAGTTGTGATGCTTTATTTACCACATCACTCAATCCGTTAAATAAAAAGTAGGTAACAAAAATACCGGCTACAATAAAAGCAATAATTTTTATAATTGATTCAAAAGCAATTGCAGCAACCATGCCTTCGTGTTTTTCTGTTGCATCTACATTTCTTGTTCCAAAAAAAATAACAAAAATGGAAAGTCCAATAGCAATATATAAAGTAGAATCTCTAATGATATGATAAACTGAAGAGATAGAATGATTGTTTCCGGTTACAATATCAATACTGCTGCTAATAGCTTTTAGCTGAAGTGCTATATAAGGAATAATGCCAATAACACACAATAAAGTAACAATAATGCCTAATGAAATATTTTTGCCATAACGGGTAGAAATAAAATCGGCGATACTGGTAATTCGATGCATTTTAGAAATGCGAATAATTTTTCGAAGTATCATCCAAAATAAGGGAGCCATTACAGTAGGACCTAAATAAATATATAAAAATTCTATACCCGTAAGTGTGGCTCTTCCAACACTTCCAAAAAAAGTCCAAGCAGTACAATAAACGGCTAAAGATAAAGCATAGATGTATGGATTGTTTATAATGCTTTTCTGTTGTGATGAACGTAACTCGGCATAGTAGCCTACTCCAAATAAAAGTAAGAGATATAATACAGAACAAATAATGATTAAATAATTATTCATCAGTTTTTTGTTTTATACTTTTTTTTCTGGTATCAACTACAAAAAATATAAGAACAATAGATAGAAGCCAAACCAAAAAAATATAAAAATACAATTGCGGTATACCAAGTATAAAAAAGTAAGTATTTGCCATTTTAATAAAAGGAAAACTAAACAGCATAATAAATAAAATACTGATAAAAAAAAGCTTTTGTTCTTTTAGTTTCTCTTTCATAATAGATATAAAAGCATACTACCGGTTAGCAATGAAGTAATGCCAACCAGTAGTATTATTAGTGGTAGTGTTATAATGGTTTAGCTTCATAATCTTCTTCAAGTTCTGCACTTGCTTCGGGAATATGATCGTAATTACCTTCCAGTGCATATAAACCGAATAAGATAAATCCAATTGCAATTGGATAAAATACTACTATAAAAACTGCCCATTGAATTTTAGTATCTATAATGGGTTTTTTTGCTATTTCGGCTTGTGCAGTGGCAATTAAATAATGAATGCCAATTGGGCCAAGTATTATCCATAAAAGTCCTGCATATCTTTTTAATGTATTCATAATAATCATTTTTATTGTTGTTAAACGGTTACGTCTTCATGTTTTTTATTGCTGATATATATTGCTCCAATAATCATACATAAGGTAGCAATAATAATCGGATACATTAAGCCTACAGTTTTATTATCGGCATATATAGTAGTGAGTAGTGTTGCTATAAAAGGCGTTAATCCTCCAAATACACCATTACCAATATGATAGGGTAGCGACATAGAAGTGTATCTTATTTTTGTTGGAAACATTTCTACCAAGAAAGCGGCAATTGGTCCATATACCATTGTAACATATACAATCATTATCCATACCAAGAATACTATTTTCCAATAATCACCATTACTTAAAACTTTTAAAATTGTTACTGCCGGTTTAATTGTTTTTTTACCCTGTGCTGCATATAATGTGTCAATTTTTGTTTCAGTAATTTTCATACCATCTTCGTACATCTTTTTTGTAACTACTTTTCTAAGTGTATCGGTTGTATTATTAATTAAAGAAATTTTTGTTGTAATGGCTCTCTTATCGTTCAGTTCTGTTTTTGTTGTAGCATCGGTAGTGGTAAGAATATTTGTAAATAAATAATTATAAGTAAATACCGCCAAAGCCATTCCTAGCATCATTATCCATTTTCGACCAATTTTATCGCTTAATGAAGCAAAAACCACAAAGAATGGGGTAGCAAATAAAATAGCCCATATAAGAATTGTACGCGATTGATCAAAATCAACTTTACAAACAGTTTCAATAAAAGATTGAGCATAAAATTGTCCTGTATACCAAACCACACCTTGCCCCATTGTAGCACCAAAAAGTGCTAATAAAACCATTTTTAAATTTGCTTTGTGACCAAAGCTTTCTTTTAGTGGATTGATTGATGTTTTTCCTTCTGTTTTTAATTTCGCATACATTGGCGATTCTTTCATCTTTAATCGGATATAGATAGAAATAATTACCAATAAAAGAGAAACTAAGAAAGGAATTCTCCATCCCCAATCATTAAATTTAGCAATAGATTTTTCAGGGTCCGAATCCAGACTGTGGCGTACCAATAAAATAACGCCAAGCGAAATAAATAATCCTAAGGTTGCAGTAGTTTGAATCCAAGAAGTAAAATAGCCTCTTCTGTTGGCAGGGGCATGTTCGGCTACATAGGTTGCGGCACCTCCATATTCTCCGCCCAATGCCAAACCCTGAATTAAGCGTAGTAATAATACTATTAAGGGTGCTGCAAATCCCCAACTTTCGTAATTTGGAATAAGGCCAATTGCAAACGTCGATCCACCCATTAAAATTAAGGTTAATAAAAAAGTGTATTTACGGCCTACTAAATCGCCTAATCTTCCAAAAACTAAAGCACCAAAAGGGCGAACAATAAATCCGGCTGCAAATGTGGCTAAGGTGGATAGTAAGGCTGCTGTAGGATTTCCTTTAGGGAAAAACTGACTGGCAATAACTGTAGCAAGGCTTCCGAAAATATAAAAATCGTACCATTCAATTAAAGTTCCTAACGATGATGCTCCTATTACTTTCCAGATACCTTTTGTTTCTGAATTATTCATGTGGCAAGTTTTGGTTGTTATTAAAATTAATATTTTAGAAAGAGAAAGTAGATACAAACAATATTCTGGTATTAGTTACACTATTGGTGTTACCGGTAACTTTTGCATCGGTACCTGCTGTTCCATAAGCTGCCGAAGTAATTTCAATTTCGGTTCCAAACTTAAATTTACCCGATACAATTTCTAATCTGGGTGCAATTCTTAATACATTATCAATAGAGGCAGCTTTAGGTGCTACACTTCTGGTATAGGCTACACTGGAAATTGCTCCGGCATCGACAGCTCCATTATTTTTGGTATATCCAAAAAAGAAACCGGGTACAATGGTTTTTCTGGTACCTGCTACTTCAAACCAATAGGCATTAACACGAATAGGTTTATAAGTAATATTTGGTGCATCGCCATAAGCAAGATATCCTCCTATCATTAATTGATCGAATGTATTTTCACCCGAAACAAATTCGCCTTTTACTACTACATCTTTAGTGGTTAATTTAGCATAGGTTTCAAAAGTAAAGCTGTTTATTTTTTCATTTGTTGATACATAGGTTGAAGCTCCTGGTGCAGATTGTACTTTTAAAGCAGGTAGTAAACTTTTAAAATCAAATGCTGCTCCCATTAATAACGAATTACTTCTATATTGTACTTGTGCATGCATATTGGGAATAACAGCATTATTAGCATACAATTGGCTTACAGCCGGTGCTCCTAAAGCAATATTGGTACTTGAGCCGGAGCTTGAAAATGCTTCTGTTTCAGAAACTGCAGCCAAAATAAGATTAAAGCCACTTCCTAAATTTTGCGTTAATCGAATTTGTGGATTACGCGAAAATGGTTGAAATGGAATACCAGTATTAAAGCTTACCACACCAGGGAAACATTCGGTTACAAATAAAGGATGCCAATATTGCCCAAAAGCTAATTGCGTATTTTTCCAATCTAATTTTGCATAAGCATGACGTAACCGAAATGCATTTTCGTTGCCATTAGCGTTACCAAAAAATTCGCCCTCGAAAATGCCGGATGTTTTAGCTCCAAATGCATTAGGTCCGGTAATAGTACCTGTTAGGCGAGATGTGATAGAAAGCATAGTAATAGAAGGAGCGGCATTTATATCGTTTCCATTTACATCATTTGCAACATTGGTAGGGTATAATAATAGCTCTCCTTGATTAGCCGGACGAGCAGAAATAACTTGTCGTGAATCGTAAAAAACATCGTTTCGTAAAAATCCGGAGAATTTAATTCCCCATGTTGGAGTTTCTGTTTTTTTATCGGCACTTGTGCTTTGTGCATTTGTTGTTTGATAAATAAAAGCAAATGCAATTAGGGGTAATGCAATTTTTTTCATAGCAAGCGTTTTGTTTGATTAATTCTTCATCGAACCTAATAATATTCGCTACAAAAATTTGCTTGCATGGTATAGATACGGTAAGTATATAGTTTTTTAGTAAAATAAAAAATCAAAAAGAGCTTATTTTATTGGCTTTTTAACCGCTCCCATTTAATCATCATATATTTATCGCCTAATTCTGTTATCATCATTCCAGAGTTTTTTAAATTCGCTGCATTGGCCATAAATGCTGATAGTTCTGTAAGAGTAAGTACTTTATACGTTGGATGATAATCATAATTTTCCGGTGCTTTTATTTTATATTTTTTAACCCAGTTTATTACGCTAACGTGGCTAACGCCTAATATGCGTTCAATTTCTCTGTAAGTTACTCCTTCAATGTGGAGTTGAAGGGCTTTTATCACATAATAAGGATCAATACTTTTTCCTTCTTTTTCTACTGTAAAATAATAGCTGCATTTTTTGCAATAGAAACGTTGCCGTTTTTTTACAATACCACTTTTGGTAATTTCGTCGCTTTTGCAGCGAGGGCAAAATTTAATTTTCATACACAGCAGAAAGTTAGTTATATACTAAATTAGCAATAATATATTAAATTAGCAAAGTATACTATTTTATTATTGATATTTTAAAAAATCTGGCTTTACTTCGAGTAGCCTAAAATAATGATTGCCATGTCTTACCCATATCAAATTAAAAGCTACGAGCAGTACCAAAAAGAGTATCAACGCAGTATTGAAGATCCTGCTGATTTTTGGAGCGAGATTGCCCAAAATTTTACTTGGAAAAAAAAGTGGCATACTACCCTAAATTGGAACTTTAAAGAACCCAAGGTTGAATGGTTTAAAGGTGCTAAGCTGAATATAACAGAAAATTGTTTGGACCGATTTCTTGAAAAAAGTGGCGATATCCCTGCAATAATTTGGGAACCAAATGACCCTGAAGAACATCATCGCATACTTACGTATAAAAAATTATACGAAAAAGTTTGCCAATTTGCGCATGTATTAAAAAATAATGGAATAAAAAAAGGTGATAGAGTTTGCATTTATATGGGAATGATTCCTGAATTGGCTATTGCTGTTTTGGCATGTGCAAGAATTGGAGCAATTCATTCTGTAATTTTTGGTGGATTTTCTGCTCAAAGCATATCAGATAGGTTATTTGATGCCCAAGCAGAATTTATAGTTACTTGCGATGGTGCGTATCGAGGGCAAAAAGATATTCCGCTTAAAAGCGTTATTGATGATGCACTTATTGGCAATAGAACTGTAAAAAAAGTAATTGTTTCAACACGTACCAGAACTGCAGTTTCTATGATTAAGGGTAGAGATGTTTGGTGGGAAGATGAAATTAAAAAGGTTGAAACAATGGGGGTAACAGATTTTCCGGCAGAAAAAATGGATGCAGAGGACCCTTTATTTATTTTATATACTTCGGGTTCTACCGGCAAACCTAAAGGGGTAGTACATAGTTGCGCAGGTTATATGATTTATTCCAATTATACTTTTATTAATGTATTTCAATATCAACCGGGCGATATTCATTTTTGTACTGCCGATATTGGTTGGATTACAGGGCATAGCTATATTTTATATGGCCCATTAAGTGCCGGTGCTACAACTTTAATGTTCGAAGGGGTTCCCACTTGGCCCGATGCCGGCAGATTTTGGGATATTGTTGATAAGTACAGGGTAAATATTTTATATACAGCACCAACCGCTATTAGAAGCTTAATGGGATTTGGTTTAGGCCCGGTTCATGGCCACGATTTAAGTAGTTTGAAAGTATTAGGTACAGTAGGTGAGCCTATTAATGAGGAAGCATGGCATTGGTACAACGAGCATATCGGAAAGAAAAAATGTCCTATTGTTGATACATGGTGGCAAACAGAAACAGGTGGTATTTTAATTTCTAATCTAGCAGGTATAACTCCTGCAAAAGCCAGTTGGGCTACACTTCCATTGCCAGGCGTACAACCAATTTTGGTAGATGATCAAGGCCATGAAATTATAGAAAAAGAAGATGGATTATATAAAGGAAATCTTTGTATAAAACACCCTTGGCCAGCTACTATCCGAACTACTTATGGCGATCATGAAAGATGCCGAACTAACTATTTTGCTACTTACGAGAATTTATATTTTACTGGAGATGGGGCACTAAAAGATGAGAATGGATTTTATAGAATTACAGGTCGTGTAGATGATGTATTGAATGTTAGTGGGCATAGAATTGGAACCGCCGAAGTTGAAAACGCTATTAATATGCATTCGGGTGTGGTAGAAAGTGCTGTAGTTGGGTATCCGCACGATATAAAAGGGCAAGGTATCTACGCCTATGTTATTTATCAAGGCTCTCATCAGCAAAATTCTCATGGCACTGCCGATTTAATTAGAAAAGATATTTTACAAACTGTAACAAGAATTATAGGTCCAATTGCTAAGCCTGATAAGATTCAGTTTGTAAGTGGATTGCCTAAAACAAGAAGTGGAAAAATTATGCGTAGAATTTTACGTAAAATAGCTGAAGGTGAAATTGATAATTTAGGCGATACAACTACCTTACTCGATCCGAATGTTGTGGATGAAATTAAAAATGGGAAACTATAAAATGCTATCTTATAAATAGGCCATTTATTACAAATAAAATAGTAGAAAATTGTGTTGCATACCGCTTAAGTTTATAGCATCTTTACATAATGGATAATGGAAAATATAAAATTGTTCAAATTATAGATACACTTGAGCCGGGTGGTGCAGAACGAGTGTTAATTACCATAGCAAATATTTTATTTTCGAAAGGGCATCAGGTTGCAGTAATTACTACTTTGCATGAAGGGAAATTGGCTAATGAACTTTGCGAAGGAATAACACTGAAGGTATTAAACAGAAAATCGAAATGGAATTTAGCGGATATGAAAAAATTAATTGAATGGTGTCAATCATTCGATATTATTCATGTTCATTCTACCCATAATTTGCGTTATCTTTTTCTAGCTTCAATCATTTTTGGATTACATAAAAAAATATTTTTCCATCATCATTTTGGAAATATTGAAATAGATCAATCTGTTAAATGGACTGAAAAATGGATTTTGCCTAAAACAATTGTTATTGCAGTATCGAGAAAAATTTATGAATGGACGATTGATAAAATAAAAATGAATAAACAGCATGTTTATTTACTTCCCAATATTATGCAAAAGCAATTATCGGGTTTTGGGTTGCATCAACAATCAAGCGAATTGCAAATAGTTTTGGTTGCTAATTTTAGAGCTGCAAAAAATATTGAGTTTGCGGTTGATTTAATGCATCAACTAATTCAACAACAAAAAGCACATTTAACTATTGTAGGTCAAGTTGCCGATGAAAATTATTGTAATAATATTCAATCGAAAATTGAAGAACTATCCTTAACCAATTATATTACCATTGTGCATAATTGCACCAACGTTAGTGCAATGTTACATCAGTTCGATTTAGCCATTCATACTGCCACTTCGGAAAGTGGGCCATTGGTTTTAATTGAATATATGGCAGCCGGTTTACCTTTTCTTACATACAAAACAGGCGAAGTTGTGTATCAAATAGAAAATGATTTAAGCGAATGTATTATTGATGAATTTGAAATAAGTGCTTGGATACGTCAAATTAATCGTTTGCTGCAAATTAATAGAGATGAATTTTGTAATAAATTGCAACATGAATACACAAGCTTATATTCGGAAGATGCCTATTATAAAGCATTAATAGCCATTTATTCAACCATCTAAAAGTTGTGTGCCTGATAAATAATTATTAGCAATAAAGTTGAGGGTTGAATTAATTTTTCTTTAAAGCTATTTTATACAATACCAATCCCATCAAAGCAAAAAAGCCAAAACCCAATATATAAAAACCTGTTTCGCCTATAGTTGCCGATAAGGCATGTTCTATACTCAGTTTTTGTAAAAAAGAATTTATACTATCGCTTGCCGATAAAAATGCAACTACCACACCGGCAACTGCACCGCCAGCAACTAAGCCTGTTGCATATAAATTCCCATTACCTAAATCTTCTTCTTCAAGTTCTTGGCTTTTAGCTTTTTTTCTCCAATCAACCAATCCTCTAATAGCACCACCAATAAATATTGGAAATGTGGTGCTTAAGGGTAAATAAATACCAATTGCAAAACTTAGTGCATTAATGCCGCAAAGTTCCATTACTATAGCAATAGCGACACCAACTAATACAAATTGCCAATCGAGGTTAAATGATAAAATTCCTTTTACTAATGTTGCCATTAATGTACCCTGTGGAGCAGGATATTTATCGGTACCAATTGCATGATGAATACCTTGTGCTAACATGTCTTGTGTAGGTTTATCTAATACCTGAACGGTTGCGCCAATAGCCAATGAGGAAACTATCACACCAACAAATAAGGCAATTTGTTGGTATTTTGGAGTAGCACCTACCAAATAACCTGTTTTCAAATCTTGTGAAGTTGCTCCGGCATTGGCTGCGGCAATGCAAATCATTCCGCCAACTACTAATGCCATTGGTTCGTATATTTTTCCTGTCCATCCAACGGCAATAAATACCAAACATGTTCCCATTAAAGTTGCAATAGTCATTCCGCTAATTGGGTTATTAGAAGAACCAATTAAACCAACAATTCTAGAAGAAACTGTTACAAAAAATGCCCCGAAAACAACTACTAAAATGCCTAAGATTAGTTTGCTAAAAATAGAATTTCCCGGAACTTGAGGAAGTATGGTCATTAATAGAATCAAAGCAATACTGCCAATTCCAACTATTTTAATAGATAAATCTTTTTCGGTTCGTAAAGTAACAGTTGATTCTGTTGAGTTATTCTTTAAAGAGCCAATACTTCCTTTAAAAGAAGAAATGATTGTTGGTATGGTTTTAAATAAAGTAATAAATCCGCCGGCGGCTACAGCACCAGCACCAATTTGTCGAATATATGCTCGGTAAATAGCAATGGAATAGTCGCCAAAACTATGTGTTACTGCATTCCAATTACCCGGACCGCCATTTTTATCCATTCCATTTAAGTAACCCAATTTTACTAATTGTTGAGCAATAATATCTGCGGGTACTACCGAAGCCAATAGTGGCGTAAATACAAACCAGCTTAATACACTTCCGGCAACTAAAATGCCACCAATTTTAGGACCAATAATATATCCAACTCCCATGTATTCAGGTGTAATTTCTCCACTAATTTTTGCCGAAGGGAAAAATTTATTTGCCTGTTTGGTCATAAATTCAGGCGTTTCGGCAATTACATGAAATATTTTTTGCAGTAAAGCATATAAAAAAGCAAAACCCAATCCCTGAAAGGCTGTTTTAGAAAAATCGCCTCCTTTTTCTCCCGCTTTTAAAACGCTTCCGCAAGCAGTTCCTTCAGGATAAGGCAATACGCCATGTTCTTTTACAATTAAAGATCGGCGTAAAGGAATCATCATTAATGTGCCTAAAATACCACCAAAAATGGAGAGGGTTAAAATGGTAAAATAGTTAAAGAAGTTGGCATACGATGGGTCGCTTAGAAATAAAAATCCGGGTAATGTAAATACTACACCTGCCGCAATGCTTTCGCCGGCAGAGCCTGTTGTTTGAATAATATTATTTTCGAGAATAGTTGTTTTTAAAAATTTTCTTCCCAAGGTAATGGCTATAACTGCAATTGGGATGGAAGCAGAAACGGTTAATCCTGCTTTTAGTGCAAGATATACGGTAGCAGCACCAAAAATAATTCCGAATAAACTTCCAAATAAAATAGATTTTACTGTAAGTTCTTTAACGGAAGATTCTGGGGCAATAAAGGGTTTGAAGATTTTTTTATCGGACATGGCAGCAATTTTTTACAAGATAACTTGATGAAATTTAGTTGCAAAAATATTTTCAGAACTATTTTCTAATATCTTTAAAATTCTAAATTCACATTTATGAATGATAACACCGAAACGATTGTAAAGCCCAAAATGCCCAAAGCTGTTCCATTTATTATTGGAAACGAAGCAGCAGAGAGGTTTAGTTTTTATGGAATACGCTCTATTTTAGCAACTTTTTTGGTTGCCCAATTTTTTAATCCAACGCACAATCCTTCGCTTACCGCAATAGCCGAGGCACAAAGCAACGAACAAACACACATATTTGTTTCTTTGGCTTATATAATGCCTTTATTAGGAGGTATTTTAGCAGATTGGTTTTTAGGAAAATATTTTGTAATATTTTATGTATCTATATTGTATTCAATTGGTAATTTGATACTTGCATTATCTACGCATAACCTAAATTTATTTACAGTTGGGTTGGTGGTAATTGCTGTTTCTGCGGGCGGAATTAAATCTTGCGTATCGGCCAATGTAGGAGATCAATTCGATAAATCTAATCAAAGCTTAATGAGTAAAGTATATGGTTGGTTTTATTTTAGTATTAATGCCGGTTCAGTTTTTTCTACTATGCTCATTCCTATTTTATATAATAAATATGGGGCGCCCATCGCATTTGGATTGCCCGGCATATTAATGTGTTTAGCAACAATTATATTTTGGTCGGGAAGAAAAAAATATGTTAGAGTTCCGCCATCAGGAGTAAAAAAAGAAAACTTCTTTTTTATAACCATTACTTTTATTGCAAAATCTTTTTCGAACAGAAATGGGAAAACCGTTTGGGAAGCCGTAGCTGAAAAATATTCGGCAGAAGCTATTGATGGCGTACGTGCAGTGTATAGGGTTTTAATGGTGTTTGCATTCATTCCTATTTTTTGGGCTATGTGGGATCAAAACCTTTCTGAGTGGGTATTGCAAGCAACAAAGCTCGATTTAAATATTTTTGGGTACACTTTTTTGCCCGAACAAATTCAAACAGTAAATCCATTGTTTCTTTTAACATTAATTCCGGTATTTACTTATGGTGTATATCCTTTCTTTGAAAAATTAGGAATAAAATGTTCGCCATTAAGAAAAATTGGTGCAGGATTATTTTTAACCGGAGTTTCCTTTACAATTATTGCTTTCCTTCAAACAAAGGTTGATAATGGTCTTCATCCTTCTATATGGTGGCAAATATTAGCTTATTTAATATTGTCTGCTGCAGAGGTTTTGGTTTCTATTACAGGGTTAGAATATGCGTATACACAATCGCCAAAGTCTATGAAAAGTACTATGAGTGCTATTTGGCTTTTAACTGTTGCAGTTGGTAACTTATTTACTGCATTTGTTAATAATAGTATTGCCGGAAAGGGCGTTTTTTCTAAGTTTATTGGAGCTGATTATTATTGGCTTTTTGTTGCTATTTTGAGCGGATTTCTTGTGTTGTATGTTTTAATTTCAAAAAAATTACCCGAAAAAAGCTATGTAGTTGAGAAGTAGCAAATCAATAAATTGATTGAACTTATTGTAGAAAAGAGCATTCCATATTGAGTGCTCTTTTTTGTTGGTAATAACTATCAGAATTGTACTTTCGCTTTTCTTTAAAATTAATTTACTACTTCATGAATATTTTATTATTAGGCAGTGGTGGCCGTGAGCATGCATTGGCGTGGAAAATGTCAAAAAGCCAACATTGCGATCAATTATTTATTGCTCCGGGCAATACCGGAACCGCCTTACACGGTACCAATATTAATATAGCTGTAAACGATTTTGAGGCACAGAAAAAATTCTGTATCGAAAAACAAATAAATATAGTGGTGGTGGGTCCCGAAGAACCTTTAGTAAATGGCGTATACGATTTTTTTAAGAAGGATAATTCTTTAAAAAATATAATTGTAGTTGGTCCCTCCAAAGAAGCAGCACAATTAGAAGGAAGTAAAGCTTTCTCGAAAAAATTTATGCAATGGCACAATATCCCAACTGCTGCCTATGCAGAGTTTACTAAAGATACTTTTGAAGAAGGGAAAAAATATATAACCCAACATAGTTTGCCCATTGTTTTAAAAGCCGATGGATTAGCCGCAGGTAAAGGAGTTGTTATTTGCAACAATCACAACGAAGCATTGCAGGCATTTGAAGAAATGATCATCAACAAACAATTTGGCGATGCCAGTAGCAAAGTAGTTATTGAAGAATTTCTTTCAGGTATTGAGGTAAGTGTATTTGTGTTAACAGATGGAAAAGAGTATCAAATTATTGGTCATGCAAAAGATTATAAACGAATTGGAGAAGGCGATACCGGCTTAAACACAGGCGGAATGGGCTGTGTTACACCTATACCTTTTGTTGATGATTTGTTTATGCAAAAAGTGGAAGAAAAAATTATTAAACCAACTATAAATGGGTTGGCAAAAGAGAATTTAGAATATTATGGCTTTATCTTTTTTGGGTTAATTAATGTAAATAGTGAACCACTGGTTATAGAATATAATTGCAGAATGGGAGATCCGGAAACAGAAGTAGTAATGCCCCGATTGAATACAGATATTGTTGCATTATTTGCAGCCATGGATAACGGCACTTTAGCAGATGCGAATATTTCATTTAACGATGCAAGTTTTGCAACAGTGGTTGCGGTTAGTGGCGGATATCCTGGCGAGTATATAAAAAATAAATTAATTAGTGGATTGCAAACTGAACAATTAAACAAAAACGCAATAGTTTTTCATGCAGGTACCAAGCAAGCAGAGCAGGGTATTGTAACAAATGGAGGAAGAGTATTGGCAGTTACTGCATCGGGTAAAAATATTAAAGAAGCGGTGATAATATCAAAAGAAATATTAAATAACATTTCATTTGAAGGAATGTATTTTAGAAAAGATATTGGTTACGAATTTGAAAGTTAGCCGAAAATAATTGCGTAATAAATAAACAGAATAAGCTGCTTACAAATCCAAAATACACACATTACAATAGCGATATTAAAATATATGCAGGATTAATTTTCTAACTTAAAAATTTACTATTGCCGATTTTATAGTCATTAAACTTACACAATTGGTGCAAATGCCCGAAAAATAAGGGTTTACGCACTTGTTATTTCCATTAATTTCATACACCTTTGCAGGCAATTAGCTTAAATAAAGATATTTTTTATATATGGGAATGTTTAACTTTTTTACACAGGAAATTGCAATGGACTTGGGCACTGCTAATACACTTATCATTCATAACGATGAAATTGTAGTAAATGAACCCAGTATTGTAGCACTCAACCGTAATAATCCAAAAGAAGTGTTAGCCGTAGGCAAAAAAGCTTTGCTGATGCACGAAAAAACACATGAAAGTATTAGAACGGTAAGGCCATTAAAAGATGGAGTAATCGCCGATTTTAACGCTGCGGAATTAATGATTAGAGGAATGATTAAAATGATTTATCCTAAAAAACCATTAATTGCACCCAGTTGGAGAATGGTAATTTGTATTCCTTCTTCCATAACCGAAGTTGAAAAACGTGCCGTAAGAGATAGTGCCGAACAAGCCGGAGCTAAGGAAGTATACATGATTCACGAGCCAATGGCCGCCGCTTTGGGAATAGGAATTGATGTTGAAGAACCTGTAGGAAACATGATTATTGATATTGGTGGAGGAACAACAGGTATTACCGTTATAGCATTAGCAGGAATTGTTTGCGACCAAAGTATTCGTATTGCCGGCGATGAATTTACAGCAGATATTATGGAGGCATTACGCCGATACCATAGCTTATTAATTGGCGAACGTACGGCCGAACAAATAAAAATTCAAGTAGGTGCTGCCATGAAAGATTTAGATAACCCACCGGATGATTTGCCGGTTAATGGACGTGATTTGGTTACGGGTATTCCTAAACAAATTATGGTAAGCTATCAAGAAATAGCAGAAGCATTGGATAAAAGTATTTTTAAAATAGAAGAAGCTATTTTAAAGGCTTTAGAAACTACACCACCCGAATTGGCTGCCGATATTTACAGAAGAGGCTTGTATTTAACCGGTGGCGGTGCTTTGTTGCGTGGATTAGATAAACGATTGGGTGCAAAAATTAAATTGCCCGTTCACATAGCAGATGATCCTTTAAAAAGTGTAGTAAGGGGAACCGGTTTAGCACTTAAAAATTATCAACATTATCCGTTTATTATGCGATAATAAAAATCTTACAACACAATCTATCATTACTTATACTAACTTTGAAAAGTACCTTTATAGATTTTTCTTTTAGTTTTTTGAATGAAAAATATTTTCTTATTTATTGGTAGGCATTTTACTTTTGTAAGCTTTATTGTATTACAAATTTTATGTATTATAATGCTTAGCAAATACAATAAAACGTATGAAGCTTTTTTTTCTGCCACAGCTAATGAATTAACCGGAAAAGTAAATGCCAATTTAAGTAATGTGTATACTTATTTTTCGTTAAAAGAAATTAACCGACAACTTTCGGTAGAAAATGCCAGATTACGCGATAGCTTAAAAGCAAATTTTATTGCACCCGATAGTACCAAAAAATTAGTTACAGATACAGTTGCAATTGATTCAATAAAACAATACCGAAAATTTAATTATTTACCGGCTAAAGTAGTAGGCAACACTATTTCTTCTCAAACCAATTATTTAACATTAGAAAGAGGGTTTAAGCAAGGTGTAAGAAAAGGAATGAGCGTATTAGGGCCTGAAGGAATTGTGGGTGTTGTAATTGATGTAAGCGAAAATTTTAGTAGAGTAATGAGTTTGCTGCATCGCAATAGTAAAGTAAGTGCCATGTTAAAGAAAGATAATGTTGCAGGAAGTATTGAATGGGATGGTGTAGACCCATCTTATTTAACTTTACGCAATATTCCTAAAAGCTCAAATATCCAAAAAGGCGATGTTGTTGTAACTAGTAATTATTCTGCTAACTTCCCTTCGCATTTACCTATTGGAACAATTACGGAAATCATCAACGATCCATCAACCAATTTTTATACACTGAAAATAAAAACAGCTACTAATTTCTATAGTTTACAATATGTTGATGTAATAGAAAATTTACAGTATGGTGAACAAATGAAATTAGAAAACACAAAGCAAAAAAGCAATGAGTAGCATTGTAAAAAATAGTTTCAGATTTGTATTTTTTATTTTAATACAGCGATATGTATTAAATGAAATACCTCCTTTACATCAATTTGTTACTCCTTATTTATACTTTCTATTTATTTTATGGTTACCATTTAGTATTAACAGATTTTTGTTATTGTTAATAGGTTTTTTATTTGGATTAACGTTAGATTATTTTACACAAACTCCCGGTTTACATGCAGCGCCATGTTTATTAATAGCATATATACGGCCTTATTTATTAAACTTACTTATTCCTCAAGAAACAACCGAGCAAAGTTATATTGAACCTTCTTTTAAAAGTATGGGAGGTGCTCCATATAGTTTATATGTTTTTTTACTAACATTTATTCATCATTTTTATTTGGTATTAATAGAGTGGCTGCAATTTGGCGATTTTATATTTTTTATTGGTAAAGTAGCTGCAACAACAGCCATCAGTTTGTTATTAATTTTTGTTACCGAATTGTTGTTTTTTCGAAAAGCCAAGTTTAAAACTAATGCAGCATACATATAAACATGTACACATAGCTGAATAAGTTTTTTGTTGGCAATATTGTTTCATCAAATAACTATCAGCAATTTTGTTATTGCTATTTTTTATATCAAATTATGCCGGTATTTAATCAAAACAGAAGCAGGGTTATTCAAGTAATATTCACTTCAATATTTATTATTATTCTTGTACAATTAATACATCTTCAAATTTTATCTCCTAAATATAAATTGGCAGCAGAAAATAATGCCATTTATAGAAAAATTGTGTATCCGGATAGAGGAATTATTTTCGATAGAAAAAGAAGACCACTCTTAGAGAATATCATGTCATTCGATTTGGTTGTAACACCTTCCGAAGCAAAAGGTACAGATACTTTAGATTTATGTACATTATTGCAAATAGATACCACAGAATATAAAAGGCGAATGCGAGATATTATTTTTAAAAACACGGCTGTTCGTCCCAGTGTTTTTGAACCTTTACTTACACAAGAGCTGTATGCAAAGTTGTATGAGAACATGTATAAATTTCCTGGTTTTATTTTAAGTGAACGAAAATCGAGAGCCTATCCTTATAATATTGGTGCAAATGTGTTAGGGTATATTGCAGAAGTAGATACAAGTTTTTTACGCCGCCATAAAGAAGAAGGATATGAACAAGGCGATTATACCGGTATGACCGGCTTAGAACGCAGTTATGAAAAAGTATTGATGGGGCAAAGAGGTATACAACGTTTTATTAAAGATAATAGAAGCCGTATTCAAGGCGCTTATGAGAATGGAGTTTTTGATACTGCGGCAGTTGCCGGGAAAAATTTATATACAAGTATTGATGTAGAATTGCAAAAGTTAGGTGAAAAATTAATGAACAATAAAGTAGGAAGTATTGTTGCCATTGATCCTAAAACCGGAGGAATACTTTGTATGGTTAGTGCACCCACTTATAACCCCAATTATTTAACCGGAAACCAACGAAAAAAACATTTTGCCCAATTGTTACTCGATCCAAGATTGCCATTTAATAATAGGGCAATTGGTAATAAATATTCTCCCGGTTCAACTTTTAAAACAGTATCCGGAATTATTGGATTAACAGAAGGTGTAATAACAGAACGTACCACTGTAACTTGTAATGGAGCGTTTCAGGGTTGCGGTACCGGCAAACCCAAATGTTTAGATAAAGGCACTTTCGATTTTAAAAATGCTATTGCACATAGCGATAATACCTATTTTTCTACCGTATATAAAAGAATTCTCGATCAACCCCGATATGGTGGTGCCGATAGTGCATTAACAGTATTTAATAAATATGCGTATACTTTCGGATTGGGTCATAAATTAGGAATTGATATTCCTTCAGAAAAAGCCGGAAATCTTCCCATATCAAAATATTACCGAAAAATATTTGGTCAAAAATGGTATTCCTGTAATGTTATATCAAATGCTATTGGTCAAGGCGAAGTGCAAACTACTTTATTGCAATTGGCTAATGTAATGGCAATTATTGCCAATAAGGGCTGGTATTATACACCACATATTGTTGATTCAATTCAAGGCGGAGATGAATATAATATGTTAGATGCTTTTAAAACAAAACATTATACCGATAAAAATATTCCCGATTCTATTTTTGATGCAGTACAAGATGGAATGCAAGCCGTGGTAGATTATGGAACGGCTGCTGCTTCAAAAATTGATGGTATTGTAATGTGTGGCAAAACCGGAACAGTGGAAAATTATGCTAAAATAAATGGTGTAATGGTTAAACAACAAGATCATTCTTTTTTTGGTGCATTTGCCCCACGCGATAATCCAAAAATTGCCATAGCCGTTATTTGTGAAAACTCGGGGCAAGGGGCTTGGGCTGCTGCACCTATTGCCAGTTTTTTGGTTGAACAATATTTACGAGATTCTATTAGCGGAACTGAACGGAAAACTAAATTGGAAGAATTTGCCAATAAAAATTTAATTCCATATTTAATGAGGATGCAAATGCAAAAAAATGACTCGCTTAAACGTGTTAAAGAAAATGAAATTATACAGCAGCAAATGAATAAAGAAAATAACGATTCAACCGAAACAGATGAACCTGCTTTGCAAGAAGTAAAACCAAAAGTGCCTATTAAAAAAATACCTTCAAAAAATAAAATTAGTGCAGTAGCTATAATAATTGATGAACAAAGAAAAATACAAAAAGCAATTGCAAGAAAAGTATAAAAATGAATAGCAGAAATAATAATACCATATCAAAAGGAGTAGATTGGTTAGTAATTTGGCTATACGCTATATTAGTTGCTATTGGAATTCTTTGCATTTTTATGGTAGAGTATAAACCCGGAACCGATTGGTTACAAACTTTTATTGCCGGAAAAACCAATTACAGTAAGCAGCTTATTTTTTTAGGTGTATGTGTTATTGTTGCCACTTTTATTTTATTAGCCGATAGTAAATTGTTTACAACCTTTTCTAATTTATTATATGCTTTTGGAATTTTATTAATGTTAGCAACCTTTGTTGTAGGCAAAAATATTAACGGCTCTAAAAGCTGGATACCACTTGCGGGAGGCTTTAACTTGCAACCTGCCGAGCTATGTAAAATATTTACAGCATTGGCTTTATCAAAATTTTTATCCAGGCAGGAAACCGATTTTACAAATATTAAATCTCAAATAATTGGGGCAGTAATAGCTCTTGCTCCTGCAATACTATCTATCTTTCAAAACGAAACCGGATTGGCTTTAGTTTATTTTTCTTTCTTTATTGCAATGTACAGAGAAGGGTTGCCACCGGCATTGCTTATTGTAGGAATTTCTTTTGGCGTATTAGTAGTAGCTACTTTAATTGTAGATAAAAATATTCTTGCCATAGCGTTAACAATAATTGCTTTATTGGCCATTTATATTTTACGCCGTTATATTAAACGCCAAAAAAGTATTCTTACAATTATTGTTGCTTTATGGTTTATTTGTGTTGGTGTGCAACGTTTTGCAGTTCCTTATATTTTTAATAATGTTTTTCAATGTTATCAGAGCACGCGTATTTACAGCATGGTTGGAAAGGATTATGATTGTACACAAAATCATCATAAATCAAAATCCAATAGTGATAAACCTTCCAAAAAACCCGATGATTATAATGTACGGCAAAGTAAAATTGCAATAGGATCCGGTGGATTATGGGGAAAGGGATTTTTAAAAGGTACTCAAACACGCGGTAAGTATGTTCCCGAGCAGCATACCGATTTTATTTTTACATCGTTAAGCGAAGCTTTTGGTTTAGTTGGCTGTGTTATATTTTTAGGATTATATTTATTATTGCTATTTCGTATTGTTAGAATTGCCGAAAGGCAGCGGAGCACATTTAGTAGAGTATATGCGTATAGTGTTGCCAGTATTATTTTCTTCCATATAACTGTAAATGTTTGTATGACTGTTGGGTTGTTTCCAATCATCGGTATTCCTCTTCCTTTAATCAGTTATGGAGGTTCTTCCTTACTTACATTTACTATTTTAATTTTTATACTTATTCGGTTAGATGCCGATAGGCAAATGGTTTTACGCTAATTTAGTTTATTCGTTGATATTCGTAACATGAAAATTATTCCACTTTCCGAAGGATCATTTACGGTTGATAAAACAAAAATTTTTGTTCCTTTCGATCAGGTAAATGATACTCTACATAAAAGAGCAACAGGAAGTTTGTTGGTTGAAGTTCAACCTTTTCTTGTTATTACTTCACACGATATTTTATTAATTGATACCGGATTAGGGTTTAGGAAAAATGGCATATTGCAATTGTATTACAACTTACAATTGAATGGTATATTGCCGCATAGTATAACTAAAATTTTAATAAGCCATTTGCATAAAGATCATGCCGGCGGAATTAGCTTTAGAGATAGTGTAGGTAATTATCAACTTTCATTTCCTCATGCTACATATTATGTTCAGGAAAAAGAATATCAATACGCAAAGGAAATAGGTTATCCATCATATATGACGGATGAACTTGCTGTATTGGAAAATAATCCTAACGTTATTTGGTTGAAT
Organism: Hydrotalea sp.; assembly: GCA_027364735.1. Taxonomy (GTDB): domain Bacteria; phylum Bacteroidota; class Bacteroidia; order Chitinophagales; family Chitinophagaceae; genus JAKAJX01. The sequence goes on from DAHXOT010000003.1 coordinate 39,829, forward strand.
GATAACGGAATAATTGATAAGTATATTCATTATCAAATAACCGGTGCACATAGTCCTTTTCATCAAGTTTTTTGGATTGAAGAAAAGGAACAGAAAATATTTTTTGGTGCAGATGATGCACCGCAATTGCAGCAAATGAAAAATAGGTTTATTGCTAAATATGATTATGATGGAAAAAAATGTATGGAATTAAGGCAACAATGGTGGCAGCAAGGCAAACAAGAGAATTGGACATTCTTATTTTACCACGATATTCATACACCAATTTATATTGAAAAATAAAATATTTTATTGTTTATTTTGTTGTTTAAGTTTTTGGCGAGCTTGTATTTCTTTTCTAATATAATTTCCAAAATCTCTTTCACATAAAAAGCACTTATTCACTCTTTCTTCATTACCTAAAACCTTTTTAAATTCTTGGAAATATTTTTTCTTCAGTTCTAAATTTTTTTCATCCAATCCAAGAGCATCATTTTTCATTTCATTATGAATAACTTTTCTTTCATCTACAAAACTATAATATAGTGGCCAAAATTGTTGTGCTTCTTGCGATGAAAGGTTTAATTCTTTTGTCATGTATGCTATTTTTAATCCTTGCAAATTGCCCTGTTTATTGAGCTGTTGTGCATACATGTTTTGTGTAAGTAGTAATAATATTATTAAAAGTGTGTTCTTCATCTTTACAACTATGTTTAATTATATTTTAAGGAAACTTCGGTACCGTTATTTTCTGTATTTTCTTGTAAATAATTTTCTAATTCTTCATTGCTAACCGATTTAAGTCCATCTTCAATATTTAAGAGTTCTTGTTCATTTTCATTTATTAAAGAGTCTTCGTTAAACGAAACAGAATTTTCATCTGCATAACTATTCAATTCATCATCACTTGCTTTTTTTATTTCATTAGTTACATCGTAAGAAGAGCTATGATCAACATAAAAAAAGGCACCGGTAACTAAAACTCCGGCCATTACCGCTGCAGCTGCATAACTTATCCATTTTCTGGTTTTACTGAAAGATATAGTTTTAGCAGGCGTTTTTGTAATGGGTATTTTTATTTGTTCGAAATAATTAGTAGGAATTGAGTATATGTTTTTTTTAGAAATAGTATTTAGTAAAGGGGCAATTTGTTGTAGCTCTTCCGAAACCTCATTTTCGGTTAATTTTATTTTTTTAAGAATAGCAGATGGAAATGTGTTGAAATAATTTTCGGGAACTGAATAAATAGTAGATAATGTAAGGTTTGATGGCAATGTAATTTTACAGCATGCCAAAATTTTGTTGGATAAGTTTGAAAAAAAATCTTTGGGTACTGTATATACCGGTTGTTTATTAACCGCCATAAGTAATGGTGCAATTTCCTTTAATTCATTCAATATTTCTTCATGTTTGTTCATTGTGCTTTATAAGACCTTTTATTTTTTTTAACGTTTAATTATTTTTTATAAATTCCTCAATTTTTTTTGCAGCATGATGATAACTTGCTTTTAAAGCACCTTCACTTGTTTCTAATATTTTACTCATTTCATCGTAAGGCATTTCATCATAGTATCTCAAATTAAAAACAAGTCGTTGTTTTTCGGGTAATTGTTGTATTGCCAGTTGTAATTTCCATTCTAATCTATTCGCATCAAAATTTTCATCTGCTTTTACTTTATTACTAAATCCTTCTTCAATATCGGTAAAGTTTACAGCAGCTTTCTTTTTTTGTTGATCTAAAAAAGAAAGACTTTCGTTGGTAGCAATTCGGTATAACCAAGTGTATAATTGGCTATCTTCTCTAAAATTTTCTAAGCCTTTCCAAATTTTAATAAAAGCATTTTGTAATACATCATTAGCATCTTCATGGTCAATTACCATACGCCTTACGTGCCAATATATCCTTTCTTGATATTTTTTTATGATAGCAGTAAATGCCAATTCTTTTGTTGCAGATTGCCTAAACTGAAACAATAATTCTTTATCGTCTATTTGCATGCAGGGAAATTAAAAAAAATAATTGAACCAATGTATGACTTTCAATAATTTAAAAAGGTTTAATTAATGCCACGAAAAATTAAGCGAATTAATTTAACAAGTAGCTTTGCAAGCTAAAACCCGAAATAATATGAAAAAATATTTTCTATCAATTGCGTTGATGGTATTTATCCTTCAAACTTATGCCGATGAGGGTATGTGGCTGCCTCTTTTACTTGGCAGACAAGTGTATAACGATATGGTTAAAAAAGGTCTGAAACTAAAAGCCGATCAGTTATACAGTATGAATCATTCTTCCATTAAAGATGCAATAATTATTTTTGGCGGTGGTTGTACCGGCGAAATTGTAAGCGATCAGGGATTAATATTCACCAATCATCACTGCGGATACGATGCCATTGCCAATGCATCAACAGTAGAACATAATTATTTGCACGATGGTTTTTTTGCAAAAGATAAAAGTGCCGAAATTCAGTCTAAACTTACGGTTCGTTTCTTAAATCGTATTGAAGATGTTACCGATAGAGTGATGAAAGAATTGGGCAATACCTCCGGAATGGAACGTGCTCAAAAACTTATAGCATTACAATCTTCTATGGTAAAAGAATTTACAAATGGAGATGAATTTAAAGCGGCTGTTGTAGCAAGTTTTTTTAAAGGCAATCAATATTTTTTATTTGTGTATGATGTATATAAAGATGTGCGTTTAGTAGGAAATCCGCCCGAAAGTATTGGCAAATTTGGTGGCGATACCGATAATTGGGAATGGCCTCGGCATACTGGTGATTTCTCTGTATTTCGCGTGTACATGAGTCAAGATGGCAAACCTGCCAATTACAGTGCTACTAACGTTCCGCTTAAACCAAAATATTATTTACCCGTAAGTATTAAGGGGTTTAAGGATGGAGATTTTTGTATGTTATTTGGTTATCCCGGAGGTACTAATCGTTACGAAACATCTTATGGCGTTGCATTAAGCACCGAAATCAATAATCCAACCTTGGTAAAATTGCGTGACATGCGTTTGAAATATATGTTTGAGGAAATGAAAAAAGATCCTGCTGTTAAATTACAATTAGCCTCTTCTTATGCTTCTATTGCAAACTATTGGAAATTTTACGATGGCGAAACCAAGCAATTATTGAAGTACGATGTATTTGGCCAAAAACAAAAAGCAGAACAGAACTTTATGGTTTGGGCAAAAGGAAAAACAGCGTATGAAAATATTTTTACCGATTATGGTAAAAATTACAATGAATGGCGTCCTTATGCCATGCAAGCAGTGTATATGCGTGAAGGAATTATGGGCTCTCCATTATTAGCGTATGCAGCAAGTTGGAATAGTTTAGAACAATTACTTGCCTCAAAAGATGCAACAAAAGAAGCTATTGAAAAAGCAATAACTCATGCAAAAGAAACAAGAAATAATTTTTTAAAAGAAGAAAACAAAAAAAGTGATCAGAATATTTTGGCATCTGTATTAATGTTGTTTAATACCGATATTCCAAAAAGTCAGCAGCCTGTAGGATTTTATGAGAATTTGTTGAAACAATGTAATAGTATTGAAGAAAGTCCTTATAAAAAATATGCCACCGATGTATTTGAAAATACTATGGCTTTTGATGAAAATAAATGGAACAAGTTTATAAACAATCCTACTGTTGCTGCTTTGCAAGCCGACCCTGCATATACAACAGTAATGGCTTTTATAACTAATTGGAAAAATAACTATGCACCTAAACAACAAATTTTTATTAATACCAATAACGATTTAGGAAGATTGTATATGAAAGGATTATTTGAAGCAGATCCTATAAAAATGAAAAACACTTATTCCGATGCCAACTTTACTATGCGGGTTACTTATGGCAACGTTAAAAGTTATAAGCCTAAAGATGCGGTAACTTATGATGATGTTTGTACATTAAGCGGTGTAGTAGCAAAATATGTTGCAGGAGATTATGAATTTGATTTGCCTGCAAAGTTTTTAGAGCTGTATAAGGCCAAAGATTTTGGTCAATATGAAGATGCACAGCATAAAGACATAGTAGTTACTTTTATAACAACAACAGATATTACCGGAGGAAATTCAGGCTCTCCTGTAATGAATGCAAATGGAGAATTAATTGGATTGGCTTTCGATGGAAACTACGAAGCTTTAAGTCATAAACTGGCTTTTGATAAAGATTTAAACCGTACTATTTGTGTAGATGTTCGGTATGTTTTATGGTGTATTGATAAATTGGGTGGTGCAAAACATATTGTTGACGAATTAAAATTAGTGAAGTAATATAAAGTATATCATATTAAACGAAAGCCACACAATTTTGTGTGGCTTTCGTTTTTGTTATATTTCCCAATTTGCAAGATATTTTCCCGAGTCTATAATTAGCCATTTATTAATTACCGTCATTATGGAAGCAGTTACATAAGGTTTAGTAATGTAATCATCCATGCCGGCTTCAAGGCATCTTTCTTTTTCATCTTTTAAGGTGCCGGCAGTTAAAGCAATAATGGGAGTTTTTTTATCTTTCTCCAAACTGCGTATGGCTAAAGAGGCTTCATATCCATTCATTTCCGGCATTTGAATATCCATAAATATTAAATCGGGTTGTTCGTTTTTGTATAATTCTACCGCTTGATGCCCATCAAACGCCTCAATAATCGAAGCATTAGGTAAAATATCATTAACCATTGTTTTTATCAGCATTATATTAAAGGCATTATCATCAACTACTAATACCTTAAAATATTCTAATCGAGGATTTATTTTTTCTATAGGTGCATTAGCAATATCAAGGTTTACATTTTTATTTTGATGCAGTTTTGATAAGGCTTCAAAAAAATTTTTTGATTTGATGGGTTTTACTAATCGTTGCGAAACATCTAATTCTTTGCAAGCTGCATTTATGCTTTCATCTTCGGCAGAACTGTGTAATAACATAATAGGTTGTTGATCCGAGTTCATTTTAAGATCCTTTCTTATTCTTCTTATTGTTTCAATGCCATCTAATTCGGGCATGTGATAATCCATTAGTATTACATCATATTTTTCATCCGAAATAATTTTTTGTAAAGCTTCAATTCCATTTTCTGCTTCATCGGTATCAATGCCTTTTAACGATAACATGTCTTTTAAAATGCGTCTGTTATTGGTGTTGTCATCAACAATTAAAATGTTTTTAAAATGATGAAGGTTCGACCATTCCAACGCTTCTCCATCTAAAGTTTTTACACTTAATTCAAAAAAGAAAGTACTGCCTTTTTGCGGAATACTGTGTAATTGCAATTCGCTTCCCATTAAATCTAATAATCTTTTAGAAATAGCAAGCCCTAATCCGGTTCCGCCATATTTTCTGTTTACAGAAGCATCTTCTTGCGAGAAGGCTTCGAAAACTTTTTGTTGATTTTTAGGATTAATGCCAATGCCTGTATCTCTAACCGAAAAGCGAAGTACACTTTTTCCGTTTAGTTCTTTTCTAATTACTTCTATTTTAAGTTCTATTTCTCCTTGCGATGTAAATTTTACTGCATTGCCCATTAAGTTTACTAAAACTTGTCGTAGCCTTAAGGGGTCAGTCCATATAAATCTTGGCACATCATTTCCAATGTTTAACAGAAGCTCTAAATTTTTTTTGTAAGCCTGAAAACTTATTACATCCGAAACCTGATAGCCCAAATCGAGTACATCGGTTTTATCAATATCAATTTCTAATTTACCGGCTTCTATTTTAGAGAAGTCTAAAATTTCATTAATAATATCAAGTAAAGAATTAGCCGATTGAAATACTGCAGAAATATATTGATGTTGTATATCGTCTAATTTAGTTCTTGATAATAAATCGGAGAAGCCAATTACACTATTTAACGGTGTTCTAATTTCGTGGCTCATATTAGCCAAAAACTCCGATTTGGCTTTACTGCCTGCTTCGGCTTTTTCTTTTGCTTTAATAAAAGCTTGTTCCATTTGTTTACGCTCTGTTATGTTGCGTTTAATGGCAATCCAATGGGTATAATTTCCTTCGTTATCGCTAATGGGCGATATAGAAATACTGCTCCAAAATTCTTCTCCATTTTTTTTATAATTAATTACTGCTATTTCGCAGGGTTCAAATTTTTTAATGCTTTCGCTAATGCGTTTTAATTCGGCGGTATCGGTTTTGGGTCCTTGTAAAATTCTCGGTTCTTTACCAATAATTTCATTTTTAGTGTAGCCTGTCATTTTACAATATGCATCATTCACAAAAATAATTTCGTGTGAATGCGAGTTTGTTCTATCAATTTTAGTAATAGCCACTGCATCGGTAGCATTGGTTATAACCGATTCTAATAACTTTAAGCGAATTTCTTCGCGTTTACGTTCGGTAATATCTCTTGCTATTCCCACTAAGCCAATAATATTGCCTTTAGAATCTTTTATTGGAACTTTTGAATTTTGCATCCAATGTTCTTCTCCTATATTATCTACAAAATAGCCTTCTTTGTTAATTATAGAAATACCCGTTTCTATAATAGATTTATCTTCGGCAAAAGCACCATCGGCAATTTCTTTAGGATATACATCGTAATCTGTTTTTCCTATTACACTTTCTTCCGATTCAAAACCCATATATTTTACATCTATAGGGTTGGCAATAACTTTCTTACAATTTTTATCTTTTACATAAATCGAGTCGGGTAAGTTATCAATCAGTGTTCTTAATAAATTTCTTTCATATAAAGTAGCTTCTTCGGCTTTTTTAAGATCGGTAATATCTCTAAAAATTCCTAAGGTTCCGGTAATAGTTCCATTTTCGAATTGAGAGTTGGCCGTAATTAAAATAGTTTTTTTGGTTCCGTTTTTTAAATGAATATGTGCTTCATACACCCTTTGTTTGGTATTATTTCTTTGGTTTAGCATAAAGGTAAAATCTTCTTCTGAGAAGAATTCCTCCAAGCCTAATCCAATTAATCCGTCTTTCGTAGTACCAAATATTTTTTCTGCGGCCGAATTGGCAAATAAAAACTTTTCATTAATGTCGCAAATCACAACTCCTTCTCCAATATTTTCAACCAATGTTTTATAATTGGCTTCTTTTCTATCGTGTTCTGCTCTGCTTTTTTTAAGTGGTTTAAAGAGAAAATGGTAAATAACCGGAAAAATTAAAATAGAAAGTGTAGATGCATCTAAAATTGCCTCGCCCCAATCAGAAAGTTCGGGCAAAAACCTTAAAACAATCATGATGGTTGTTTCACTTAAAAAAATAGAAACTATGAGTAAAATAAAAATATTCATTTCTGATTGCGTAATCAGCCAAAAATTTTTTTTTCTTTTTGCGGTAACAGAATTCCACCTTGTATTGTTTGCAAGGGAATTTGAGGGTTGTTGTTGTTCATTATTCATAGGATGCGAGCTATGGTTGGATTAAAGGTAAATAGTTATTAATGTTATACGTGCAACAAAGTTCATCTCAAAATAGGCAAAAAAAATTATGCTGCCAATAATATTTTAATGGCAAGTAGCTATTTTGTGGTAGGTAGGTTGGTTAAAAATTATACTGCAGGAGAATTGTCTTTCCATCTCCATAAATGCAAACAAGCATAAGTGCGGTAGGGGCTCCATTTAGCCGATAAATTTAGCATTGTTTGTTTTAATAATTTTTTATCAGAAATGTTTAGGTTAAATACTTTTATCATGCTTTGCTGAATGCCTAAATCGTCTACTGCAAAAACATCTTCTCTGCCCAACGAAAACATTAAAAGCATTTCAACCGTCCATCTGCCCACGCCTTTTATGCGAATGAGTAAATCAATAATTTCCTCATTACTCATTGTCAATAATTTTTTGTCCGATATTTTATTTTCTATACAAAAAGCAGCTACATTTTTTACATAACTCACTTTAGCATTCGATAGGCCAATTGCACGTAAAGTTTCATTTGGCGTATCTAATACTTGTTGTGGTTTGGGCTCTTTTCCGTTGTATAAATTTAAAAAGCGTTGATAAATAATTGCAGCCACTTTTGTACTTAATTGCTGGCTCATAATACTTGCCATTAATCGGGTTGGTATATTTTTTTTGAATGATAATTGATGATATTCTTTTCCTAAAATGGTAGCCAACTTTTTATCTTTTTGCAGATGCTTAATATATTCCATTTAGTTACTTAGTTTAATATAAACGAATGTAATTTTAATTTGTGTAAATAGTAATTATGGAAAAACAAATTATTACTACTAAAGATGGAAGCAGTTCTGTTTTAATTTCTGAAATGAATGTTACGTATCATAGTATTTATGGTGCTATGCAAGAAAGTAAGCATGTATTTATTTGTGCCGGATTAATGCCATTCATTGAATCGAAAACATTTGATACCATTACCATTTTTGAAATGGGCTTTGGAACCGGATTAAATGCTTTATTGAGTTTAGAACAGGCTATCATTCATCAACAAAAAATACATTATATTGCTATAGAGTTATTTCCTTTGAACGAAAAAGAAATTGAATGTTTAAGTTATAATGAGCATAGTTTTTTTAAAGAGTTGCATCAATGTAATTGGGAGCAAGATATTGTATTGAACGAGTATTTTATTTTGCATAAAACCAAACAATCTATTTTTCAGTATAAAAATTTTCAACCAATTAACTTAATTTATTATGATGCTTTTGCACCATCGGCTCAACCCGAATTATGGACAAAAAGCATTTTTGAAAATACATATGCATGGTTACAAGAGAATGGAGTTTTAGTTACTTATTGCAGTAAAGGAGATGTTAGGAGAGCTATGTTGGCGGCAGGATTTAAAGTAGAAAAATTACAAGGGCCACCTCATAAACGCGAAATGTTGCGGGCTAAAAAAATAAGTACCGCTGAATGAATTTTAATGAAACTGTAAATTATTTTGTATGAAATATATTTTTCTTTCTGTATTAATTAGTGTTAGCCTGCATGGTATGGCTCAAGATAAAGAAGCAAAAATGATTAGAAGTATATTAAACCGGCAAACAGCGGAGTGGAATAATGGTAACTTAAGCAAGTTTATGAGCGGATATTGGCATAGTGATAGCCTTATATTTATTGGAAAAAAAGGCCCGGTATATGGATATGCCAATGCTTTAGCGAATTATAAAAAAGCCTATCCCGATACGGTAGTAATGGGTAAATTAAGTTTTGAAATTGAGATGGTAAAAAAACTTTCAAGTAATTATTATTTTGTAATTGGTAAATGGAATTTACAGCGAAGCATTGGTAATGCCGGAGGAGTATATACTTTATTGTTTAAAAAAATAGATGGTGAATGGAAAATTATAGTAGATCACAGCAGTTAAACTAAAATTCTATATCCAAAGGTGTATGCCATATTTTATACAAGCGCCATAATAATAATCCTAAGCTAATAATTACCCATATATAAAATAAAACATTGCCAATTGTAAGTGTATTTTCTATAAATGCAAGATTATATTTTATGCCGGCAGTAAGGTTAATAATCATCCATAATAGTACAAATGAAATAGTATTCAGTATTCTAATAAAATATGCTCTAATCTTAGGATCCAATGGTAAAGTTTAAAGTAAGTAAACTGCAAAGCAACAGAAAATAGGTAAATGATTAATCAAAACTTTGGTTGGCTGTTGCAGCTAACTTTAAAATTCTATCAAACTGAGCCGGAGTAAGGTCGTTATAAAAATAGTAAATAGGATCTACCGGCACTCCATTTCTATGTACCTCGTAATGGCAATGTGGGCCGGTGCTTTTACCTGTACTTCCAATATATCCTATCACTTCGCCTCTTTTTACTGTTTCACCAACTTTTGCCTTTACTTTATACATGTGGCCATATAATGTTTCGTAGCCATAGCCATGATTAATTACAACCTTATTGCCATAACCATCTGTTGCAAAACCTGCTTCTCGAACTGTTCCATCGGCTGTTGCATAAATTGGTGTTCCTAATGGAGCTGTAAAATCAAGTCCTTTATGCAATCTTCTATCTTTATAAATAGGATAAATTCTATAACCAAAGCCACTTCCAATTCTGTCTAATCTTTTATTACTTACCGGTTGAATGGAGGGGATAGCCAATAATAATTTTTCTTTATTATTGAGCATGTTGGTAATAGCAACATAACTTTTTTCCTGATAGGCTACTTGTAATGAAAGCGTATTAAGTTGTTGTGTTAATCCGTTAACCAATTCTGTTTGGCCAATGCTTTGTACCAAACTAACTTCTTTTTTGGTTTCAATATCTTTTAATCTGGCACTATCGGGTATTGGCGATGCTTCGAAAATAGATCGGTATACGGTATTATCTCTATTTTCTAATTCTGCCATTTTTAATTCTAATTGTTTGGTTCTCTCCTGTAATACCGCATAGTTTTCTTTCAGGTCGTAATTCTCTTGGCGTAGTATTTTTTCTTTTGGGCTATCAACATATCTAAATACTATTAAAACAATAATAATTCCTGTAACTATCGAGGCGGCAACAAAGCCAAATACACGTAATATTTGTACACGCAATGGAGTTTCCCACTTTTCAAACCTAAGTGTATGCGTGTTATAAAAATATTTTACTTTCTTCATTGCCATAATACAACGTATGCCTTATTAGTTGTAGAATTGTTTTAAAGTATTTAGATGAAACAATTCATACTTATTTCTTATCATTCACAACTGATAACTTATCGCACTTACCCCTTACCTTTGAGGCTTTTAAATTTAGGCGGTCAAAGATAGTTTTTATCGAAGCAAACATTTTATAAAATTTTTTTTGAGTTATGATGACGAGTGCCCATATTAGACAACAATTTTTAGATTTTTTTAAAGCTAAACAGCATCAAATTGTTCCTTCAGCTCCTATTGTAGTAAAAAACGATCCTACATTGTTGTTTACCAATGCAGGTATGAACCAGTTTAAAGATTATTTTTTAGGCAATAGCCAATCAGAATTTAAGCGTGTTGCCGATACACAAAAATGTTTGCGTGTGAGTGGTAAGCATAACGATTTGGAAGAAGTAGGTGTTGATACCTATCATCATACCATGTTTGAAATGCTGGGTAATTGGAGCTTTGGCGATTATTTTAAAGCAGAAGCTATTGCTTGGAGTTGGGAATTATTAACCGAAGTATATAAAATTCCTGTTGATAGATTGTATGTGAGTATTTTTGAAGGTGATGAAAAAGAAAATTTGCCCCCAAGTAAAATTGCATTAAAAGAATGGAGAAAGTTAGTACCTGATGACAAAATTATTTTTGGAAATAAGAAAGATAATTTTTGGGAAATGGGAGATACCGGTCCTTGTGGCCCTTGTAGCGAAATTCATGTAGACTTAAGACCAGATGAAGAAAGACAACAAATTGCCGGACGCGATTTGGTAAATAAAGATCATCCACAAGTGATAGAAATATGGAATAATGTATTTATTCAATATAACAGAAAAAAAGATGGAACACTTGAAGAGTTGCCGGCAAGACATGTAGATACCGGAATGGGTTTGGAAAGATTGGTGCGAGTTATTCAAAATAAAAAATCTAACTACGATACCGATATTTTTACTGGAACTATACACGAAGTAGAAAAAATAATCGGTAAAACTTATGACTTTGGCGATAGCAAACAAGCCGTAGCTTTTAGGGTTTTAGCAGATCATATACGTGCTATTTGTTTCACCATTGCTGATGGGCAATTACCTAATAACACAGGTGCAGGATATGTTATTAGAAGAATTTTAAGACGTGCAGTGCGTTATTATTTCTCTTACTTAGATTATAAAAAACCTTTGCTGCAGCAATTAGTGCCAGTGTTGGCAAATCAATTTGCCAATGTTTTTCCTGAATTGAAAGCACAAGAAGATTTTGTTGTAAAAGTGATTCATGAAGAAGAAGAAGCATTTTTAAGAACATTGGATAAAGGCTTAAAAAAATTAGATGATATTATTTCATCTAGTAAAAATAGTATCGATGGAAAAGAAGCTTTTGAACTTTTTGACACTTATGGGTTTCCTATTGACCTTACACGACTAATTGCTCAAGAAAATAATTTAAGTGTAGATGAAGTAGATTTTGAAATTTCTTTAGCAGAACAAAAAAATCGTTCTCGTGCAGCCACAGCAGTTGATACAGAAGATTGGGTAATAGTAAACGATGTTGCCGTAAAAGGTTTTGTAGGATATACGCAAAATAATATTTCCACTCAAATTAATAAATACCGAAAGGTAAAAGCAAAAGGAAAAGAATACTATCAAATAGTATTAAGTGAAACTCCTTTTTATGCCGAAAGTGGCGGTCAGGTGGGCGATACAGGTAAACTGATAATGAACAATCAGGAATTAATAATTCACGATACAAAGAAAGAAAATGATTTAATTATTCATTACAGCGATACACTTCCTTCCAATGTTGAAGCAACAGTATTGGCAAGTTTTGATGAAGAAAAAAGAATATTTACTACCTATAATCATTCTGCCACACATTTGATGCATGCCGCATTGCGTAAGGTATTGGGCAATCATGTTGCACAAAAAGGCAGTTTAGTAAACAACGAATATTTGCGTTTCGATTTTTCGCATTTTGCTAAAGTTGCCGATGAGGAATTGGCTAAAATAGAAAAATTAGTGAATGAAAAAATTCGTGAAAATATACCTGTTATTATTAAGCAATTGCCAAAAGCAGAAGCATTGAAATTGGGTGCTATGGCTTTGTTTGGAGAAAAGTATGGCGATGTTGTGCGTGTAGTAATGATGGATGCAAATTATTCGGTTGAACTTTGTGGAGGAACACATGTGGGCAATACCGGCGAAATAGGGTTATTTAAAATTATTGCCGAAACTGCCGTAGCAGCCGGTGTTCGCCGAATTGAGGCTTTAACAGGTAATGGGGCATTAGAATATGTTAACGAATCTGTTCATCAGCTAAAAGAAATCAATAACCTGCTTAAAACAAAAGATGCTTTTAAATCGGTTGAAAAATTGGTGAATGAAAAGCAGGAATTAGAAAAACAAATTGAAAGTATAGAAGCCAAGCAACTTTTATTTATTAAACACGGATTAATTAATAAAATTCAATCCATAAATCATATCAATTTCCTCGGTGAAATAGTTGAAGTAAGTAATGCCGATCAATTGAAAAAACTTTGCTTTGATATAAAAATTGAGTTGGGCGAAAAGTATTTGGTAGTTCTTGCAGCCAATATTAATGGCAAAGCCAATGTAGTGCTATTACTGAGTGATAGTTTGGTGAATGAAAAAAACTTAGAAGCTCCAAAAATTATTAAAGAATATATTGCTCCTATCATTAAAGGCGGCGGCGGCGGACAAAAAAACTTGGCTACAGCTGGCGGGCAAGATGCGAGTAATTTGAAACAAGTAATTCATAAAGTACAATTGTTATTGTAAACGGTGTTCTCTTCTATTCCAATTTTTTGATTACTACCATTCATCATTTAACATTTCCGAAGGTTTTCGTATTTCAAAATCTTTCTTACATTTGATCTACTAAAAATTTCGTACACAAAAATTATAGATTATGAATACAAAATTTATCTTAGCCTCTGCACTTTCGCTATTGTGCATGCCAACTGTATTTTCTCAAGCAAAATCCGATTCGGTTAATGTAAAAAAAGAAGAAAAAATTATTATCAAAAGCGATGGTAACGGTAAAGAGAAAAAAACAATTGAAGTAGAAGTAGATGGAGATAAAGTAACTATTAATGGGAAGCCCGTAGAAAAATTAAATGAAGAAGACAAAGTGCTTTTAAATGATTTAGGAAATGGAAATATTACCATTATGGGTCCGGAAGGTTTTAAAGGAATGATTACACCTTATGGTGAGGGTAAATTTAAGTTTAATGTAAATAAAGCCTTTTTAGGCGTAATTACCGAAAAAGATGAAAAGGGAGCCAAAATAACCGATGTTACCAAAGAATCGGCAGCAGAAAAAGCGGGGTTAAAAGTAGGAGATATTATTACAAAAGTAAATGAAACAAAAATTGAAAATGGAGAGGATTTGCATAAAGCTATCGGCAATTTTAAGCCACAAGATAAAGTTAAAATAACCTATTTACGAGATAATAAAGAAGCTACTGCCTCTATATTACTTGGTAAAAATAAACCCACCAACAACTTCGCTTTCGGTGATAAGGAATTTAATTTCAGAATGCCGCCACCCGATGATAATTTTCGTTATTTTAATTTACCACCATCTGCTCATAAACCAAGAATTGGCTTGCAAATACAAGATGTAGAAGAGGGGAATGGCGTAAAAGTGGTTAATGTAGATGATGGAAGTCCGGCTGATAAAGCAGGATTAAAAGAAAATGATATTATTAGCGAAATTAATGGAGCCGATGTTAAAGATGTGGATGATTTACGGAGCAGAATTAAGGATTTAAAGGAAGGAGATGTATATAAAATAAAATACAAACGAAATGGCAAGGCAGAAACTTCTGAAATAAAAATCCCGAAAAGATTAAAAACAGCCAATCTATAATTTGATACATTTTTCTCGTGTGCACCCATCTTGATTATTCAAGATGGGTTTTATTTTCTTAAATCCAACTTTTATCACATTGCTATGCAGTTATACAATTATTTTTGCAGCTATGGTAGTATACGATAAATATGAAGCAGTAATAGGGTTAGAAGTACATGCACAATTACAAACCAATAGTAAACTATTTTGTGGAGATAGTATTGCCTTTGGGGCATTACCAAATACACAAGTTAGTGCCATTACTTTAGGGCATCCCGGAACTTTACCTAAAACCAATAAAAAAGCTGTAGAGTATGCCATTAAATTGGGGTTGGCTTGTCATTGCGATATTGAAAAAGACAATTATTTTGCCCGTAAAAATTATTTTTATCCCGATTTGCCAAAAGGCTATCAAATTTCACAGCACACCACACCCATTTGTAAAGGAGGTTTTGTAACTATTAAAACTAATGGCATTCAGCGCAACATTCAACTTAATAGAATACATATAGAAGAAGATGCCGGCAAAAGTATTCATGATATTTATGATGATTTGAGTTGTATAGATTTAAATCGTGCCGGAACAGCCTTAGTTGAAATTGTTACCGAGCCCGATTTGTATAATAGCGAAGAAGCCTACCAATATATAACCGAATTAAGAAGGTTACTTAGGTGGTTACATATTTGCGATGGTAATATGGAGGAAGGAAGCTTACGTTGCGATGCTAATATTTCGGTACGAATTAAAGGCGAAAAAAAATTAGGCACTAAAGTAGAAGTGAAAAACTTAAACTCAATTCGTAATGTTAAAAAAGCAATTGATTTTGAAATAAAACGAATGATTGAAGTTCTTGAAGCAAATGGAACCATTACGCAACAAACCAGAAGTTTTGATGCAAGTAACGATACTACTTTTGCCATTAGAGATAAGGAAGAAGCGAATGATTATCGTTACTTTCCCGACCCCGATTTAGCTCCTTTTCATCTTAGCAACGAATATATTCATCAAATAAAAAATGCTTTGCCGGCTTTGCCTCAAGAACGAATGCAGCAATATCAGCTTCAATTAGGATTAAGCGAATATGATGCAGCTCAATTATGCGATGAAATTGCTACTGCAGAATATTTCGAATCGGTAATTGCTTATTCCAAGCATTATAAAGCCATAGCCAATTGGATGTTTGGTCCCATTAAACAACAGTTAAATGAACTAAATTCTTCTTTCGAAAAAATTAGTTTATTACCCAAAACATTGGCCGATTTAATAGAAATTGTAGAAGAAGGCAAGGTTAATTTTTCAATAGCATCTTCAAGGTTATTACCCATTTTGTTAAAAGAAAATATACATCCATTAACATTAGCCGAAAAATTAAACTTAATTCAAGTAAGCAATAACAGCGAATTAGAAAAATGGGTAGATGAAGTAATAGCCAAAATGCCGGATAAAGTATTGGAATATAAAAAAGGTAAAAAAGGATTAATTGGATTATTTGTTGGCGAAGTAAAAAAATTAAGTAAAGGAAAAGCCGATCCTCAAAAAGTTACTGTAATGTTAGAAGAAAAATTAAATAAAGTATAATACAAATCAAATGAAACATTTTTTAATAGTAATAATAGCAGTTGTAGCTATTAGTTCGTGTAAAGAAAAAAAGTATGGGCCATTTATTGTGGCGGGTAATATTGCTCATTCACCATCTACAAAAGTATATTTAGAAGAATTGCCATGGAGTGGCGAGAACCCTGTTATTGTAGATTCTACTACTTTAAAAGATAATGGAAATTTTGAATTGAGAGCTTTGGGGAAAGAAGAAGAGTTATATCTTGTTTCTATTCAAAATGGGCCGGAAGTATTAATAATAAATGATAATAAAAGTATTAAGCTTCGATTAGATGTTCAAAATTATAAAGCTTATACTACCGAAGGATCTGATGCTACGGCGGCACTTCATGCTTTTTTAGAAGAATATAGTAAGCAGTTTTCTACTTTGGCACAAACATTTATGTTGGCCGATTCTTTATCGAGGAAAAACCCTACCGATAGTTTAGCTACTGTTGCCAATTTGCAAAAAGATAATGACTTAAAACAAATTAATCAGTTTATAACTACTACGGTAAATAATGCAGTTAGTCCGGCTTTACGATATTATGTTATCGGAAAAGCATTTAAAACAATGGATCCCGATGGAATTAAAGAATTAGCGTATGCCTCTGCCACTAAGTTTAAAGAGCATCAAGGGCTGCAAAAAATGAAAAGCATTATAGATATGCAGTTTGCCAATAATCCTAAATTGGCTTTAATTAATAAAGCTGCACCTGAAATAAGTTTACCCGATACCAGTGGTAAAATTATATCGTTAAGTAGTTTTAAAGGAAAATATGTATTGGTAGATTTTTGGGCAAGTTGGTGTAAACCTTGTCGCCAAGAAAATCCTAATGTAGTGGCTGCTTATAATAAATTTAAGAATAAAAATTTTACTGTATTAGGCGTTTCGTTAGATAGTGATAAAGATGCTTGGAAACAAGCTATTCAACAAGATAATCTAACATGGACACATATTAGCGATTTAAAGCAATGGGAAAGTGTGGTAGTAGCTCCATATAAAATAGAAGGTATTCCTTTTAATGTATTAATTGATCCATCAGGAAAAATTATTGCAACAGAGCTACGAGGAAAAGCATTAGACAATAAACTATCGGAAATATTAAAATAGCAACAATTAATTACAAAGAAGCCTCGAAGTTATCGAGGCTTTATTTTTGATGAAAAATTCTAAATTAAAAGTTATCTATCTTTTTTATTCGATAATAATAGAAGTAATACCGGTAATAATACAAGATTAGTAAAAGTGCCTACCAACAATGTTAAAGAAGTAAGCCAGCCCAATGAAAAAGTTCCTCCAAAATGGCTAAAACAAAAAATAATAAATCCTGCAATTAAAACCAACGATGTATAAATAATACTAATGCCTGTATGATGTATTGTTTGAATTAATGTAGGTTGAACTTTATTTTGGTTATTGGGCAACTCTTGTTTATAGTTTACTAAAAAACGAATTGTTACATCAATTACAATTCCTAAGGCAACGCTAAAAACCAATACTGTAGAAGGTTTTAATGTAATACCTACCCATCCCATAACCCCTGCAGTAACTATTAAAGGAATAATATTTGGAATTAAAGAGCATAATAATATTCTGGCAGAACGGAAAAGAAATAGCATTGAAAGTGCAATTAATAAAAATGCCCAAAAAATACTTTCTTTTAATCCATTAATAATAAATGAACTGCCTTCTAAAAAAGTTACACTGCTGCCTGTAAATGTAATATGATATTTAGTTGAGTCGAAAATTTGATTGGCTTTGTTTTTAAAATCATCCAGTAAAATGGGTAAGCGTTTACTGCCAATATCTTTCATGTTAACACTAACTCGAATGTATCGTTGCGAAGTATCAATAAAATTAGATGTAATTCTGGTAATGTTTGTTTTGTTGGTAGATTTTGTGCGTAAAGCATTTGCAATTGATGCAGGAATTTCTATAGGTAGTACATAACTTAACGTATCTCCATTGTAAAATGCCTGATTGCCAAATTTAAGTGCTTCTACAATACTAAAAGGTTTTGCTGTTTCGGCTTTTGATGCAATGTAATTACTTAAGGAATCTATATTTTGTAAAGTTTCCATATTCAATGCACCTCTATTCTTTTTTGTATCAATTACAATTTCCAGAGGCATTACACCTTTAAAATTATTTTCAAACCATTTTAAATCGGTATAAATGGTATCATTTTTTGGTAAATCATCTACCATAAAACCTTCGCTTTTTAATTTAAAAGTTCCGGCAATGGCAAAAGCAATGGTAATAAAACTTATAATATATACCCATTTGGTATGTTGCAATGCCCATTGTTCTATTTTAATTAAGAATTTTTCTAAAAGTTTATTCTTGAGGTATTTAACGTGTTTGGGTTTTGGAGCAGGTAAATAACTTAGTGTAATGGGAATGAAAATAAGTGAAATAAGAAATAGTACCATAATATTTATGCCCGATACAATTCCAAATTCTTTTAATAATTGGCTACGTGTAAATGCAAATACGCTAAAGCCTATGGCTGCTGCAATGTTGCAGAAAAGGGTTACAATACCCATTCGGCCAACCATATTTATTATGGCAGATTTTTTATCGTTGGTTACTAAAAATGAGGTATGAAATTTATTTAAAAAATAAATACAATTTGGCACACCAATTACAACTACTAAAGGCGGAATAAGTACTGTTAGTAATGTAATTTTATAGCCCAACAAAACCATAGTGCCAATACTGCTTACAACACCTATGCTTACTACCAATAAGCTCATTAAAGTTGCGCTAAAAGATTTAAAGAATAACAATAAAATAAGAGCTGATAAAAGAATTGAACCAATTAAAAACCAATTCATTTCTTGTTTTATTTTGTCGCTTATGATGGTTCTAATATAGGGTAGTCCACTAATATGTGTTTTAATTCCGGAAGCATCTTCAAACTTTTTTACTTCGGTTAAAACATTATTTATTAGCCATGTTCTGTTTTTGCTTTCTACCAAGTCTTTCTTTAAGTTAACTGCCAATAAGTAGGCATTGGTTTCTTTATTGTATAAAAGTCCCCTGTAAAATAGTTGGTTCTCAAAAATTAGTTTGGCGCTATCTAATTGAAGTTGATTTTTGAAAGGATAATTAAATATTTTAGTAGGTATTAATTTATCGGTAATAGTATCTTTTGTTAGTTCAATTGTTTCAGGAATGCTAAGTACATCCATTACTCCATTTACTTTTTTTAAATCTTGGTGTAATTTACCCAATAAGTTAAAAATAGGTATTGTAAAAAATTTATCGCTTTCAATGCCAATTACTAATGTAGTTCCATCGGAAGAGAATCTTTTTACAAAGGCCTGATATTCTATATACTTTTTATTATCGGTTGGTACTGCCTTCGAAAAATCGTAGCTTAATTTAACCTGCGAAGCAAAAAAGCTCATGATAATTGTAAATACTATTAAAATGCTTAATAATGCTATTCTGTATTTTAGAATTAATCTTCCTAAACTATACCACATACAACTGTACAATTAAGTGATGGAAATGGCAAAGAAAGGAATTATTATTTTATTTTAAATATCCAATGTTAATAAACAATATTATTACCCAATTTTAATTACTTTAATTGTTATAATGTAGCATTATGGTAAAGCTTAATTCAAATAAACTGCGGCAACTAAGTTTTTATAGTATACTAATAGCATGGGCAATATTTATTTTTTATCAGTTATGGTCATTCTTCCCGGCATTGTTAGGAGCAATTACTTTTTATATTTTAATGCGAAAGCCAATGAACTTTTTAGTTAATAAAAGAAAATGGCACACACCTATTGCAGCAATGGTATTAATGCTTGCATCATTTCTTATTATTTTGTTGCCAATAACTATTTTAATAAATGTTTTGTATGCAAAAATTGATTATGCTATTCAAAATTCCAATCAGTTAATCGCCATACTTACAAAAATTATAAATAGCATAGAAGTTAAATATCATATTGAAATTATAAGTGATAAAAATTTGGAAGCTGCAGGAAAAACAATAGCAGAAATAATTCCTCAAATAGTAGGTGCTACTTTTAATACTGTTATCATTATTGCCATACTATATTTTGTTTTATACTTTTTATTAATTAACCATAGCAGCTTAGAAAAATGGTTAATTAAAAATGTTCCTTTAAAAGACGAAAATGTTCAATTAATTGGCAACGAGCTTCAAACGCTTGTTACATCTAATGCAATTGGAATACCTGTAACTGCATTAATACAAGGCATTTTAGGAGCAATTGCCTATTGGATATTAGGTGTATCAGATATTGCATTTTGGTTTGTAGTTACTTGTTTGGCAGCCATTGTTCCAATGGTAGGCTCATCATTGGCTTTTTTACCTATTGCATTATTACTTTTTGCAGATGGGTTTGAAGTAAAAGGAATAATACTTTTGCTTTATGGTTTTGGAATTATGTATACGTTGGATAGTTTTTTTAGAATGGCTATTCAAAAAAAGATGGGAAATGTACACCCGTTAATTACCACATTTGGAGTAATAATTGGTTTGAAATTATTTGGGTTTATAGGATTAGTTTTTGGCCCAATACTTTTGGCAATGTTTATATTATTTGTTCGAATTTATTTAAATGAGTTTAGTGATCGGTAAAATATATTTATCAAACCTATTCATATAGAAGCAACTGCTGTTAATTAACAACTTTATCTGCACAACAGCTACTTGCAAATGCCTCCGGCTTTGCTTTAAATGCAAAACCCATTCCTAAAATATATCCCATGGCTTCTTTCAGTGCATCGTTACTTTTAAATCCCGGATTAGTATTAATATCGGCATGCACTTCCATTTCAACATTATACAAAATAAACAAATCGCAAAGTTCATAAGCTACGTCAATACTTTTAGCAACTTCCAATAACATTCTTTCTTTAATATGAAACTTTTGTTTTGTTTTTTCATTATGAATGTACATGAATCCGCCATTGTGTTCGCGTAAAAAAACAATAACAGTAGCAAATTCGGTATCATCACCTTTTACTTGGCTATCGGTACCAATGCATACTTTTAATTTAATACCTTTTGCAACTTCTTTTTTAATTGCATCTTCAACTGCATATTTAATAGGAATTTGAATATGGTCTCCGTTAAATTTTCTCCAAAGCATAAAATGAAGGTTTTGGTAAGTTACTTACAAAAACCTATAATTACCTATATTTTATTATTAACAATGGGTTAATAAACTTGAAAGTCTGATTTATTGGGTACGAAGTAACTTTTAAAATTGACCTGTATTAAGCATAACCAAAGTACAAGCTTCTAAAGCTTTAATGCCATTTGTTTGAGCTATTTCGGCAAACTCATCATTTTCTGTACCTGGATTAAAAATAATTCTTTTGGGATGAAGTGATAAAATATATTCATAATACTCTTTTTGTTTTTTTTTATTCAAATACAGGGTAACAGTATCAATATTGTTTAATGAAGGATGTTCAGTAATAATATCAACATCATTTACTTTTCCTTTTTTACTGCCAATTGCAATAACAGGATAGTTGTATTTTCTTAACTTCTCAATTGCCAAATAACTATAACGAGCGATGTTTTCGGATGCTCCTATAACAAGTACTTTTTTCATAGCTTAAAGTTCAATATTAATTTTCAAATTATTTAAGAAATAAAAACAGAGAAAAGCAATAAAAAAAAATGAAGATTTTAAAAGTATTAATTGTTTTATTAAATATTATTTCTAACTTTCGATACCAATAAATTAACCATCCCAAAACAAATATTTTTATGGCAAAAGCAAAAAAGAAAATTGTTAAAAAAGTGGCTGCTAAAAAATCAGCACCGACCAAAAAAGCAATTAAAAAAGCTGCAAAAAAAGTAATTAAGAAAGCGGTTAAAAAAGTGGCTGCAAAAAAAGCAGCTCCGGCCAAAAAAGTAGTTAAGAAAGCGGTTAAAAAAGCTGTTGTAAAAAAAGCCGCTCCAGTCAAAAAAGTAGTTAAGAAGGCTGTAAAGAAAACAGTTAAGCCTGTTATAATTGAATCAACAGTTGAAGTAACTCCTCCAGCTCCTCAGGTAGTAGTAGAAATGCCACCGGTTGTTGAAGCTACGCCTGATAATAATACAACTACAGCGTAAGTTATTTCGCATCATTGTTCGCCAAGCTATATATTCTACATAAAAAAAGTTCTGATTGTAAATTCAGAACTTTTCTATTTTAGGAATATTTAGTTTGAGGCTTTTAAATAAGCATCCTTAAAGGTTCTTCCAATAAACTTTTTAATGTTTGTAAAAATGCAGCACCGGTTGCACCATCAACAACTCTATGATCGCAACTTAAAGTTACTTTCATAACATTTCCAACAGTTATTTGTCCATTTTTTACAACAGGTATTTGCGATATTCCGCCCACGGCTAAAATACAGGCATCGGGTGGGTTAATAATTGCGGTGAATTGATCTATGCCAAACATGCCTAAATTAGAGATGGTAAAAGTACTTCCTTCCCAATCGCTGGGTTGTAATTTTTTATCCTTTGCTTTTTGTGCATAATCTTTAACCCGAACAGCTATTTCACTTAAGCTTAAGCCATCGGCAAAACGAATAACAGGTACTAATAAACCTTCATCAACTGCAACTGCAACGCCAATATTAATGTGATGATTGTAGCGGATTTTATCGCCTAACCAACTACTATTTACTTTGGGATGTTGTTTTAAAGCTACTGCTGTAGCTTTAAGCACTATATCGTTAAAACTAATTTTTATTTTGCCCGATTCGTTTAATTTGGTTCTTGCTGCTACTGCAGCATCCATATCTATACTCATTGTTAGATAAAAATGTGGGGCAGTAAATAAACTTTCACTTAAACGGCGTGCAATTGTTTTACGCATTTGCGATATAGGAACTTCATCAAACGAAGAAATGTTGGTTTGTACAAAAGTTTGGGCAATTTGATTATTGGATGAAGATATTTCGGTTGAAATAGTTGCTGTTGGTATTGGAGTAGTAGAACTATAATTATCAATATCACTTTTTACAATTCTACCGTTATCTCCAGTTCCTTTAATATATTTTAAATCAATTCCTTTTTCGGCAGCTACTTTTTTAGCCAATGGAGAAGCCAATATTCTGCCCTCATTTACTACAATTGTATTAGTTTGTTGCTGATTGGCAGGTGTAACAGTAGAAGCAGTAGTTGCTGAACTGGTGGTTGAAGGTTCTTCGGATTTGGCAGCTACATTATTGTTTCCTGCTTTTACAGCAGCAATAATACTTGCAATATCTAAACCTTCTTTTCCAATTATGCAAAGCAAATCGTTTACAATAATTTTTTCTCCGGCTTTTGCACCCTGATATAGTAATATACCATCTTTATAACTTTCTAATTCCATGGTGGCTTTATCCGTTTCAATATCGGCTAAAACTTCTCCTTTTTTAATAGTATCTCCTATGTTTTTATGCCATGCAGCAATTACGCCTTCAGTCATGGTATCACTCAATCTTGGCATTAAAACTACTTCCTCAGCATTATTGATGTCTATATCAGTAGCTATTGTAGTTTCAGGTGTAGCTATGGCTGGAGTTGGAGCATTTGTTGCAGAAGGAATGTTTTTTGTGTTAGGAGTAAGTAAGGTGCTTATATCTTCTCCTGCCAATCCAATTATTGCCAATAAATCGTTTACTTGAAGTTTTCCTCCGGTGGTGGTACCAATATGTAATAATACGCCGGATTGATAACTTTCTAATTCCATAGTGGCTTTATCGGTTTCAATTTCTGCAAGAAGATCTCCTTTTTTAATAGTATCTCCTACGTTTTTGTGCCATGCAGCAATTACGCCTTCGGTCATGGTATCACTTAATCTTGGCATTAAAATCACTTCGGCCATAAAAAATTTAAAATTTAAGTTGTAATTACAGAAAGAAAAATATTGATATTGTTAGCAAAAGTAAAGTAATTATACTTTGTTGCATTGCAGCTTCCTGCTCTTAATAGTTCTGCACATCAATAATTTTCAGGCCGTGAAATTAATATAAAAAAAATAACCTGAGCCGAAAGCCCGAAAAAAACGATTTCGGAAAAAGGAAAGTATTTTATTTTTTGCTACCAATTTATTGTCCTTGTGCTAAAGAATAGGCTTTTCTATCGCCTAATTGATTTAATAATTCGAGAGAGCAAATTTTAAAATTGCCACTTAAACTAACATATAAGCCAATAACATCTTGCTGGTTAAGAGGTTCTTCTTCTAACGATTCAAATCGAACATTGAATTGATTAACTAAATTAGTATAAACGCTTCCGGTAGGCCACACTTGAGTTCCTCTATTGCTAATATTAATTAATTTAAATTTAACGCCTGCATGCCTTAAGCATTTTTTGGCAATATCTTGTGGTTGTTCGTTACTCTCAATAAACATATCAACACCTACAATTTTTTCATCTTGTTGCATTACAGATTCCATCATTGCATTTTGGTTAAGTTTAAAGAGCGTAGGAGTTATTTTTTGATTATTTAATAAAGGTTTAGGATTGTGTGATGGTAATTTTTCGAAGTTGTTAATAATTGTTTGTGTAAAGGTTGTTGTATTTACAGGCGGAGTATTTTTATCGCCAAAATCGCCGGTATGAATACCGCTTTCTAATGTGTATAGTAAAGCATTTTCAATCATGGCGGCACTTTCCATTAATCCCAAATGCCTTAGCATACCAATTCCGCTTAATAATAAAGCGGTAGGGTTAGCAATATTTTTTCCGGCAATATCCGGAGCGGTTCCATGCACTGCTTCGAAAATAGAAATATGATCTCCAATATTTGCAGAAGGGGCAAATCCGAGTCCGCCAACTAATCCGGCACATAAATCACTAACAATATCGCCTTGTAAATTGGTTAATACAACCACATCAAACAAATCGGGGCGAGTAACTAATTTCATACATAAATCATCCACAATAACGTCATCGGCTTTCAATTCCGGATAATCTTTCGCTACTTCATAAAATACATCCAAAAATAAGCCATCGGTTATTTTCATAATATTAGCTTTATGGCCACAAGTAATGCGTTTGGCTTGTTTTTTCTTAGCCATTTCAAAAGCGTATTTTATTACTTGTAAACTACCCGGGCGGGTAATAAAGCGGCGACTTAATGCTACATCGTGTGTAAGCATGTGTTCAACACCGCCGTAAGTATCTTCAATATTTTCTCGAACAATAGTGATATCAATAGGAATGCCGGCTTGGCTAAATACGGTATTTACGCCATATAAAGTTTGAAAAGTTCTTTTATTGGCATAGGTATTCCATGTTTTTCGGGCAGTTACATTTACACTTTTTACACCTTTTCCTTTGGGTGTTTCCATTGGTCCTTTAAATAAAATGCCCAAATTTTCAATTGTTTGTTGAGCTTCCGGAGTCATTCCATTGTTAAATCCTTTATCAAAAACCCATTTACCCATTTCAACAATATGATATTCCAGAGGAACTTTAGCTGCATTAAATATTTGTAAAGTGGCATCCATAATTTCGGGGCCAATACCATCGCCCTTAGCTACAGCAATCTTTATCATTATATTTCTATTTTTTTGGCAAAAATACAGGCTATCGAAACAATTGATGCGTTTTAACTGTTATTATATTGCAAACTAAGTATAGGTTCATAAGTTGTTTATTTGATGAGAATCAAAAATATTTTTTGCTTTACCTTAAATTATTATCTTTAATTTAATCATAGCAGCAAATGATTTCTAAAATTTCTGAAGGAGTACAAATTAGTGTAGAAACTTTCTATCAATCGGATTACAGTAACCCGACGAATAATGAGTTTATGTTTGCCTATAGAATTACTATTGAAAATCATAATTCTTTTACCATTAAATTATTAAGAAGGCATTGGTATATTTTTGATAGTAATGGAGAACATAGAGAAGTAGAAGGTGAAGGTGTAGTAGGTGTTCAGCCGGTTTTAAAACCCAACGAACAATTTCAGTATGTTAGTGGTTGTAATTTAAGAACCGAAATGGGAAAAATGCAAGGATATTATTCTATGGAAAATCAAAATTCAAAAGAACAATTTAGTGTAAAAATTCCTCCTTTTGAGATGATTGTTCCCAATAAAATGAACTAAGGTTTATAATGTGCTTCGTTATAAATTTCTTTTGCATCTGTATTCATTAATTCGTCTAAACTCTTTTGTTTATTTTTCTTCATCCATTCTTTTACAATTTGCCATCCAACAAACTGACCAATAAATCCCGGCGAATTAGAGCCTAATTCAGGTGTATTTGGGCCATCATTAATATAAGGTGCAATTAATGTTGCTTCTGTTTCAAATAATAAATTATTTTCTACAAAAAAAGTCCAAACAGCTCTTTCATTTTTTAAACAACCTTTCAATTGCTCTTCGGTATAACCCGTTTTAAGCGAATCTTGGGTATAGGGCAATAGAGCATCTATCACATATAATCGTTTTCCTGCTTCAATCATTTGTTCAATTAATGGTTTCCCTACTGTTTTAGGAGGGTACATATCATCTATTATATTTTTTACACAATTTACCACAATGTATTCCGGCTCAAACCTTCTCGATTTGTACGAAGGATAAATTTCGCTGATGTATTGTGTTTGATACGCTGCAAAATTTCTGCCTAAATAAGCTTGTAATCCAATGGCAATGCCGCTTTGCGTTAGTGCATTGGCTGTGCCTTCTAATGGGCCAACAAATGTTATAATTTTTTTTGGCAGCCTATA
Source organism: Hydrotalea sp. (assembly GCA_027364735.1). GTDB lineage: Bacteria > Bacteroidota > Bacteroidia > Chitinophagales > Chitinophagaceae > JAKAJX01. The sequence continues at coordinate 66,585 of DAHXOT010000003.1, forward strand.
ATTAGGAAAGTAATAGTGTATAAATTGAAAGGCATTTTCAATTTGTTTTTGATAAACTGCAAATGAAATAAATTTTTTTTGAGCTTCGTTATTTACAAACTGATAATCTTTTTTATATAATGCTACGTATTTCAAAACGCTATCGGGTTGCGGTAATGCTCCTAAAATATTATACAGATAGTCTTTTATGAACGAAGGATATTTTATACTTAAAGTATCTAAAGATGCAGAAAGATGATTGGTATCTATATTAAAAAAATCTTTTTCAAATCTTTCGGTAGTAAGTTGAATAGAAATATTTGAAACATCTGGAACATATTTTTTATTCTTGCACGACAATAAAAAAATAAGTGCAATAAATAACCACAAATTTTTCATACCACGAATAAACAAAATATTTTAAGGATTTATGTTTCGATTTTGTTAATCACTTTCGAAAAACTTATAAAACATGATACAACTTAAAATTAACTTTGCACCATGAAAATCTTTTTATCGCAGCAGAATTATCATATTGGCAATTTTGAAAGTAATAAAAATAAAATTATTGAAGCAATAGAATATGCTAAAGCCCAAAATGGCGATTTAATTGTATTTAGTGAAATGAGTATTTGCGGATACCCTGCCCGAGATTTTGTAGAGTTTAACGATTTTATTAATAAATGTTATGAAAGTATAGATAACATAAAGCAATATGCAGATACAATAGGTGTATTGCTTGGCTCTCCTGCTCGTAATACCATGAAGGAAGGTAAAAATTTATTTAATGCCGCATTTTTTTTATACGAAAAAGAAATTAAGGCCGAAGTTCATAAAACCTTATTGCCCACTTATGATGTATTTGATGAGTACCGGTATTTTGAACCCGCTTACAATTGGAATGTAATTGAATTTAGAGGAAAGAAATTGGCTGTTACAATTTGTGAAGATATTTGGAACATTAACGATAATCCATTATACAGAATTTGCCCAATGGATAAATTAATGGAACAGTCTCCGGATATGATGATAAATTTAAGTGCATCTCCGTTTGATTATACACATGATGAAGATAGAAAATCGGTAATCAAATCGAATGTATTAAAATATAAAATACCCATGTTTTATTGCAATGCTGTTGGTAGTCAAACCGAAATTGTTTTCGATGGTGCTTCTTATGCTTTTGATAAATATGGGAACCTATGTAAAATGTTGCCAATGTTTCAAGAATCTACAGAAGCTGTAGAATTAAATGAGGATGGTACAATCAATTCGGCAATCATTGAACCTTCAGAAAAAATAGTAAGTAAAAATTTTATTCCTTCAACCTTAATTGCAACTTTAAATATTTCACAAATTTATACTGCATTGGTATTGGGTATTAAAGATTATTTTCTTAAAATGGGTTTTAAAAAAGCTATTGTTGGGTCGAGTGGAGGAATAGACAGTGCCGTAACTTTAGCCTTAGCCGTAAAAGCATTAGGAAAAGAAAATGTTCAAGCAGTATTAATGCCTTCTCCATACTCTACCGATCATTCGGTAAACGATGCCATAGCTTTAAGCAAAAACTTAGAAAATCCTTACGAAATAGTTGCCATTAATGAAGTATATCAATCATTACTTAGCTCCTTACATTCCATTTTTAATAATTTACCTTTTGGTTTGGCAGAAGAAAATATGCAAAGCCGATTGAGAGGAAATATTGTTATGAGCATGGCAAATAAGTTTGGATATATTTTATTAAATACCTCTAATAAAAGTGAGTTGGCAACAGGCTACGGAACTTTATATGGCGATATGGCCGGAGGTTTGGGTGTATTGGGAGATGTATATAAAACGCAAGTGTATGAATTAGCAAAATATATTAATAGCGATAAAGAAATTATACCCATTAATATTATACAAAAGGCTCCCAGTGCAGAGTTGCGGCCAAACCAAAAAGATAGCGATAGCTTACCCGATTATGCTATATTAGATAAAATTTTATATCAATATATTGAAAAGCGGTTAGGCCCCGATGAAATTAAAGCATTGGGTTTTGATGCCGTATTGGTAGATAGAATTTTGAAATTGGTAAATACTAACGAGTATAAACGCAATCAATTTTGCCCTATTATTCGCGTATCTTCTAAGGCATTTGGTGTAGGTAGGCGTGTGCCAATTGTTGGTAAATATTTAAGTTAGTATACCGCACTTATTACTCATGAATAACCATTAGCGGAACATGTGTATGAAATGCAAGCATTTTAGTATGGCTACGTTTAAAAATAGAATTAAAAAATCCATGCTTTTTAGGAATGGTAATAATTAAGTCGATATTTTTTTCTTTAGCAAAATCGTTAATTGCTTCAGTAAAATCTGGGTTATCAATAAAATGATATTCTTTATCATAGCCGGCCAATAGTGTATCTAACATTAAACTTTCGAACTTAATATCAGGAACATTTTCTTTATTATAATCTTCTACATGTAATACAAATAACTTAGCGTTAAGGCTATCTAATATTTTTTTTAGTGATTGAATAGGAGTAGAGTCTACAACATTATTAAAATCGCTAGCCAAAAGAATATTTTTGATAGGCTTAAATTCGGCTTCTGCAGGTATAATAATAATTGGTGTATGCGAGTGCCTTGCTACATTAATGGTATTACTGCCAAAAAAGTTTTCTTGTAAAGCACCACCACCGGTAATGCCCATGATTATTATATCAACATTTTCTCTTTCAGCTATATTATTAATTCCTTCAGTTATTAAAGTAAATTCGCTAATTGTTTTTACTTCAATTTGCTCGGGAATAGATTGTTTAATTTCGTTTTTAAATTGTTCTAATCCTTCTTCACTGGCTATTTTAATTGTATCAAGGTCTAAGGCGCCCAATGCAGGAATCATAGGGTCTGCAATAACATTTATACTGGTTTGATATACGTTGTAAAAAATGATTTTTTTTATATTAATGTCTTTAGCAAGATTGATTGCATAGTGTGCTGCATTACTTGCTGTTTCAGAAAAGTCGGTAGGAATTAAAATAGTTTTCATTATCTGAAATTTGATTTAAAGTTACATAAGAAGCTATGTATTTAATATGATATTCATCAAGGGCATAAAAAAATCCCGTAATCAACGGGATTTTTCCTCTTATTTGGGGGTTTGTATAAAAAGCAGCAAGGCTAATTAATATTTTCTATAATGCCGGCAATTCCTTGTCCGCCACCTACACAGGCAGTAACCATTCCATATTTTTTATTCAATCGTTTCATGTCATTCAATATTTGAACGGTTAATTTACATCCTGTACAACCAAGTGGATGGCCTAAGGCAATTGCACCACCATTGATGTTTACTTTATTGGTATCTAAATTTAATTCTCTTATAACTGCTAATGATTGAGAAGCAAATGCTTCATTTAACTCAATTAAATCAATATCATTTAGGTTGATATTGGCTTGTTTAAGTACTTTAGGAATAGCGGCAACAGGGCCAATACCCATAATTCTTGGATGCACTCCTGCAACGGCACTATTTACCAATCGGCCAATTGGTTTTAGTCCTAATTCATTAATCATTCGTTCTCCCATTACAATTACAAATGCCGCACCATCACTGGTTTGAGAAGAATTGCCTGCAGTTACGGTTCCATTAATGGCAAATGCCGATTTTAGTTTAGCTAAACCTTCTACTGTAGTATCGGTACGTAAACCTTCATCGGTATCAACAATGTAATTGCGAGTAGCTTTTTTTCCTTTTTCATTTAAATAAACTTCTTCTACAGATATAGGTAAAATGCCACTTTTAAAATATCCATTTTCAATGGCAACTTTTGCTTTCATGTGCGAGTTGTAGGCAAAAACATCCTGATCTTCTCTGCTTACCTTAAATTCGTTTGCAACAGCTTCGGCTGTTAGTCCCATACTTAAATAATAATCGGGTTCATCTTTCGAAATATTATACGAAGGCACAGTTTTCCATCCTGCAGTGGGTACCAAACTCATGCTTTCAGTTCCACCGGCAATAATACATTCGGCCATGCCTGTTCGAATTTTTGCAGTGGCCATTGCAATACTTTCTAATCCGCTGGCACAATAGCGATTAATAGTAATTCCCGGAGCTTCAATGCCTAAAGCTTTAGCTGCTATTATTCTTCCAAATTGTAAGCCTTGTTCGGCTTCAGGTACTGCATTTCCTACAATTACATCATCAATTCTTGCAGCATCTAATTGTGGTATAGTGGCCATTAATCCTTTAATAACTTCTACCGCCAAATCGTCGGATCTAAAAAATCTAAATCCACCTTTTTTACTTTTAGTAACAGCAGTTCTAAAACCTGCAACTATATAGGCTTCTTGCATGACAAACAATTTATAGTTTCAAAAATAATAAAAAGTTGTTTATGCAACTAAATTTTTTAAAAAAGTTTTTCTTTGCAACTTTATATGTTATTATAGAATTTCTTTCTTTCTATTCTTAAGTGTTGTAGAACTTATCTTTGCAACATGATTTATCCGTTGATAAGAAATACTTTATTTCATTTTCCTCCGGAAGATGTACATCATTTTTCAATGAATGTTTTGCAAAAAGCTTGCAGCATTAAAGCGATAAAAAAGAGTATTCAGCAAATAATGGAAGTGCGAGATGCCTCGTTAGAAAAAAATGTATTTGGATTACAATTTAAAAATCCGGTGGGTTTAGGAGCAGGGTTTGATAAAAATGCTGCTTATTTAAATGAACTAGAAACGTTGGGCTTTGGTTTTGTAGAAATAGGCACTGTTACACCAAAATCGCAATCGGGGAATGAACAGCCTCGTTTATTTCGGTTGCCTAAGGATAAAGCACTAATTAATAGAATGGGTTTTAATAATGACGGTGTTGCGGCAGTAAGAAGTAGATTAGAAAAATGGAAAACCGGCTCATCGGATATGATTATTGGCGGAAATATTGGGAAAAATAAAATTACTTCTAATGAAGATGCATGGAGAGATTATGATACTTGTTTTAAAGAATTGTTTGATGTTGTAGATTATTTTGCAGTTAACGTAAGTTCGCCCAATACGCCTGGTTTGCGTGAATTACAAGAAAAAAGTGCTTTAAAAAAAATATTGGTAAATCTGCAAGAGATCAATTATTCTAAAAACAAACAAAAACCGCTGTTGTTAAAAATTGCTCCCGATTTAACACAGCATCAACTTGATGATATTATATCGCTGTCTGTAGAAATTAAGTTGGATGGATTAATTGCCACCAATACAACTATTACCAGAGAAAATTTGCATACAGAATATGATGCTCTAATAAATGAAGCGGGAGGATTAAGCGGTAAGCCTTTAACAGAAAAAAGCACAGCAATCGTAACCTATATTTATAAGCAGTTGAAGCATCCAACTACTATTATTGCCAGTGGCGGTATTTTTACGGGTGATGATGCGTTGCAAAAATTGCAAGCAGGTGCTTCATTAGTTCAAGTTTGGACAGGCTTTATTTATGAAGGACCCACAATTGTACATAATATTTGCAAAGCATTAATTAAATAAAATACTGCTTTAAGGTTTGTAAGCTGTTAGTTCAATAATTAAAAGTCTAAACCTAATGCAAAATACCATACAGGGCTACCTTTAAAAACCCCTTTCATTGGCCAACCCGCATCTAATTTTATAAAATATCCAAGTAAAGTACTTCTAACACCAAATCCATAAGCGGCAGCAAATGGCCCTATTCCACCGGCATCAACTTTCACTATTAATGGATTAGAACTGCTTTGTGTGCCATAATACATAGTTGGTCGTTGAATACCATTGAATTTGCCATTCCATGCAGTTCCTAAATCAAAAAATTGTACTACCTGAAAATTTCTTAAAAAGGCATTATTAATAGGCTGATTAAAGAATGTAGTAAAAACGGGTAATCTAAATTCGCTGTTTAAAACAATGGCGTTATTGCCATTGGCAATATTTTGCTGATAACCACGCATATTTACGGCTAATGATTGAAAGGCATAAGATTGATCGGGAGCCGGCGTATTTCCGCTATTGAATTTTGGAGCAATCCAGCCATCAACACCGCCTAAGTAATATATTATTTTTTGATTACCCCAGCTAAAATCGCCTGCTGCTCTGCCTGCCCATATAAAATTGCGATATATTTTATAATAGTGCCTATAATCAAAACCTAAGTCATAGGTTTTATCACCCGGATTATTGATGGGCACATTAACATCCAAGTACACTTTCCATCTGGTACCATTCCAAATATTTTGTGTTGGATTAATGGTATTATCATACACATACTCTATTCTACCTACTCCATATTTTGATAAAGTATCAGGGGCTCCTAACGATAGTGGATCAGAAGATTTGATAACGCCTCTATCTGTTCTAAAGCCGGTTGTAATTCGTAAACTTCTTACTTCATCAAATGGATAAGAAAAGTTGAATTGATATAAGTTAGTGTATAGCATATTGTCGTATTGGCCAACAAGGCTATACGGGTAAAAATTAGAAATATTGCTTCTATAATAGGTAAAGCCCCAATCTAACCTTCTTCTATAATTATGGAATGACAGAAAAATATCTTTATCGTTTAAATTAGTTCCAAACCTATAGCCGCCAATAAATTTTATATCTTCTAATAAATCACTTACACCAACTCTAAAACTCCAACTTAAATCCTGTCCGTTATTTAATTGTATAGGTCCGGCACCACCGGCATAAGGCTGATATCTATTTACTAAAATATTATTGGTTACTCCGCTAAGAACATAATCGGCACTAAACTTCATTCTATAATTAAATAGTTTTGAATTGGAAAAAAACGGTGATTGATCTTCGGCAACTTGACTACTTTTTTCTTCTGTATTTTTTTTCACGGAAGTATCGAGCTGATCATTGGTAAATTCGCTTTGAAAGAAGTTTTTCTTTTTAGCAGGTAAGGTATCTTGTACAACTTTTGCAGGCTTTTGTTGTGGTAACTTTTTATTGTTAGCAACAGTTTTTACTCCCATCAGTTGTTTTAGATATTCTGTTGGTTTTGCACTTATATTTCTTTTTTGCAAAACATCATCATTTACTTTTAGTTTATATAAAAATTTATAATCTCCTTCTCTGCGTGTTTCACTTACCTGACCGTTATTGCCTGCAATTCTTGTTTCAATTAAGGAACTTTGGTAATTGGTTACAGGAAAAGTATAAGTAGAATCTTTAAATACTTGAAAATAGCTAACACTATCGGGTTCGGGTTTATTCCATGCGGCAAGTGTGGAGTCTAACTCTTTGTAGGAAGGATTATGTAATAATTCGTCTCCAATATAATATAGGGTATCAATTCCATTACGTTGTGTTGCAAAAAAACCTGCCCAACGATTACCAATACCATTCTCATCGCTTACAAAAGTAAAGTGGTTGGTATTGTATTGCATTGGATACATTGCATTACCATATTTCATGTTGGTAAGCTTTGTAATTTGTTTGGTTTTATTTTTATTTAGAATATCAACTAAAAAAATATTGAATCTGTTTCTGCTGGGTAAAATGGTATCATTATTGGGTGCATTAGGCGATGGGCGATTAGAAGCGAATATGATTCCGGAACGATTAGGGAATGAAACAAAGGTTGGATTAATATCGTCATAAATATCATTGGTAACTTGTTCTATTTTTTGTTCGTCAATTTTATAAATATAAATATCGGAATGCCCATTTTTCACTGCACTCAGCACCAATGTATTGGCATCTAACATATAGGAGGCATCTAATATTTGGTCGAAGCCATCAATATTTTGAACAAATCTTTTGTATTTGGCAATTACATCGTACACAAACATTTTTGTATGTCCCTTTCCCCAATAAATTACTAAAAGTCTTGTGCCTTTAACATCCCAAGCCAAAATAGGATAATTAGGATTGATATCTCCTTCATTAGTTCTTACTCCTTTATCTAATAATATTTTAGTGTTCCAAAAATTTTCAATGTATTTTACTTTATAAACACCTTTTGAAAACTCAACAACTGCATAGTTATTATTTTTAGGATTGGGATTAGCTTGAAAGCGGAAATAATCGTTTTTACTTACATCTTCCGAAACTGCCATTTTGCCTTTTGGGGCATTGCGGCGTCCTCTAATATCTTTATAATATTTATCTTGTTCGGATTGCATAAAATCGGCCAATACTTCCTTAAACTTTTTTTTGGTAACTTTTAAAGAAGCATTGTTTAAGCTTTTATAAATGCGTGCTAAATACAGAAAGTAGGTTACATTACTCTTTTTATATTTTTCTGCAATGTAGTGCCAGAAAGCTTGTCCTGCCAATTCGGGTTTGGCAAATGCAAATTCATAAAAAGTAGTATAATCGCCACTCAGCATTGCATTTTTAAGCGCATCATCTTTTTCGGTACTCCATTCTTCGGCAGCATAAGCAATATATCCATCGGTTAGCCATTTAGGAAGATCTAATAATGTTTGATTGCTTACAAATTCTCCAATATCATCTCCGAATAACATGTTATCGGTAAGTATTTTAGCAATTCCTTCTCTAATTTGTTGTTTTAGGTGAAAGTGATTGCCATCGAAAAATAAAACAATTTTATTGTTAACTAATTTAGTTAATCCGCCTGCATTTTGCCAATCAATTCCCAATCCAATATTACTTTGTTTAAACTCGTCGTAGCTGGTATAAATAACAATATTGGCACGTCTTTGTAAATTATATTCTATAAATTTTTCTATCGATGGTAATTCTTCTTCGGCAACTTGTGCTGCAAATTTTCCTAACTCAGTTCCTCCTTGCGAAACATAGGTATTAAAATTATTCGATTGATAAAATTTCCATTTTAGTTTTTTAAATTGAACACGGTTTTTGCCAAATTCAACAGTATTAACTTGTGCCAATGAAAAAAGAGGAATAAAAAAAATGGATAGTAGTATTGATATTTTATTTCTGTTCATTTGCATATCCGGTCATAATTTTAATGAAGGCCAATTTGCGTAAGCAATTTTAGTTATAGAATTAATGGTGAAGATAAAATTGAAATTAATTTTTACCCTTCAAACTCTGTTAAAATTAAGTAATTACTTGTAACCATTTTAAATAAAATATGCTATGGTATATATTCAACAATTTCAGTTTAGCCCAATTCAAGAAAATACCTATTTAATATACAATAATCACAAGCATGCTTTAATTATTGATCCCGGATGTTATTTTTTTGCTGAGCATGAAATGTTAAAGAATTTTATTTCTTCTCATGAGCTAAAAATTGTTCAGCTGCTAAATACCCATTGTCATCTGGATCATGTATTTGGAAATAAATGGGTATATGATACTTATGGAGTAGAATTGTATATTCATCCCGATGAAGAAGTTATGTTGCAATATGCTCCCGAATCGGGTTTAAAATGGGGTTTGCCCTTCGATAATTATCAGGCGCCAATTCATTTTTTACACGAAGGAGATTCTGTTTGGTTAGATGAAGATGAATTTAAAGTATTGCATACGCCCGGCCATAGTCCGGGTAGTATTTGTTTTTATCATCAGGCACAACATTTTATTATCAGTGGCGATGTGTTGTTTAAAAATTCTATTGGCAGAACTGATTTGCCATTTGCCAGTTATGATGTTTTGCTAAAAAGTATACAACATAAATTAGTAACATTACCTTCAGAAACAATAGTTTATCCCGGGCATGGAATGCCTACAACCATTGCAGAAGAGAAAATCAATAATCCGTTTTTACAATCTATTATTTAATCATTGCATTATTATAGGCCATAATAAAAATAGCGCCTAAGTTTTTGTGTGGGGGAATATAATCGTCAAACTTTTCTTTATAATCTCCTTTAAACTTTGTTTGCATGTTTTTCCAAAATAAAGGCCAATTTAAATTTTTCCCCGTGCGTAATGTTTCCATCATCGATTCTATTAACGTAATATTTACAATACCTGTTCCTACTTGTTTTGATGCAATAATATGTGCACTCGGGCAAATAGTGAGTACATCATTTAAACTATGATAACCTCCGCAACTGCCCAATAAAATAATTTTAGATGAGGGTGGTAATTGTTTGATGGTTGATTTTACATAATAACTGTGTCCTCTGTGAATTGTAATGGTAGGATTAACACCTATTGAATCGAGATAATACGCCAAATCTTCTTGTGCCAGAGCATCCAAATCTTTTGTTTCATCTAATGGTTTGTTAGAATAAATAACAATTGGAGTGCCATATCTTGAGCGAACCTCAACCCATTCCGGTTTTTTAGTAATTTTCCAATTGGCATTATTGAAGCTGTTTAGAAACGAGTTAAAAACAGTATTACCATCTTTATCGCCATAAAAAAATTGTTGTACAATAATTCTTCCAGAACTGTCTTTTAATGCACTTATTGGCATAGTATAAATAGGCGGCATTTCATTGGGCAAAATACTATTAACGGCTGTAGTATTTGTATTGATGTTTTCGAAAATTTGGTCCAACAAACCATAAATTATTTCTCCTCTATAATTATTGTATTTATTGCTTTGTTGTAAATTGTATTTTACTTGTAATAAAATATTCTTTTTTATAGTTTCATTGTTAATACTTGCATAAGAATCTGCCACATCTACTGCATCTTCCAACGAGTTATTTTTATCTAAATTGTTTACAAAATTCTTTATTAATTTTTCAGAATTGGCTGTGTCCATTTTATTCAGAAAATCGTCTAAAACATTATAGGCTGCAGCCATTTTAATAAACTTTTTGTAAAAATCGTTATGTACCCACTGCAATAATGTGTCCGAACGTTGAATAGGCATTTTTAAAAACATTCTATTGTATAAACCTAAATAACTGCTGGTATAAATTTCTTCTTCGGCCAATACACATAAATAATATATTTCTTGTGGGGTAAGATTATCGGCTTTTTTAAAACGTACAGCATCTATTTTTTCATCGTGTAAAGCATTTATTTCATTGATGTAATTATCAATTGCAACAGAGCGTAGTTTTTCTTTAAGTACATTCATTACCAGCGGGGTATCTTTTTTTTCAAGTCTTCCTGCATAATCAATTTCTGTTGCTACCAATAGTTTATAATAGCCATCTGGTTGTTGTAAAGCATTGGTAATAGAATCGAAAGTGATGGTATGATGGAAGAGATTATCTAAAAATGGAAAAAATATTCTTCCATTATCCGAAGTAGCCATTTGAGAAATTAGGTTGGTAAGCGGATTGGCTGATGCAGCAATTTTTTTTCCTAAAGCATTTGGGGCAGCAGCATAATCGTAAACATCTTCAGGATGTTTTAAAGCCGTTATAGCAATTAAACTATCGGCAAAAGGCATATCGGGATATCGGGTAAGTATGTTTAATATATTTTCCGGATTTCGATTACACATTTTTAGAATTAGCAGGTTTCTGCAATCTTGTATTCCAATATTTTTTTGCAAAGCGAAATTTTCGGTTAAAATGCTGGCTACTTCTAATTCGTTTTTATCTATAATGGAAGCAATTGAGTGATGCTTTATTTCGGCTTGCATTGCTTCCTCGAACGATATAATTACATCTCCCAATAAAATGCCTTTAATGTTTCTTTGTTTATAACTATCTATAAACGAAACCAGCAAATCGTTAATACCACGTAGCCAAATATATTTTTGGCTTTCGGATAATGCCGAATCTTGCTCAACAAAAGCCTGTAAATTATTAATATGAACTTTTAATATTTGGGTTAATTGTAAATCAATATCAATATTGCCGGTTGCTGTAAATATAGAATCGGCACTACTGTTTAAATGAATAATTGCTTTTTGATTGTTATCAATATTTTCATGAAATAATTGCCGCATTTGCGGAATCTTTGGCATGCTAATTTCTGTTTGTGCCATTGCCAAACAAGCCAATGTGCTATGAATAATAGTAAGGTATAATTTCTTCATTATTTGCATAAGCTGCAAAAATACTATCATTTAATTGTTTAAATTTTGTGGACTTAACAATTACATAATGTTAAAAAAAATAGTAGATGCAATAATGTAAAGTTAAATTTGTGTAAACATACTGTTATCATGGAAACAAAAGCGAAAAGAATTTTAATTGCAGATGACGAACCGGATATCTTAGAAATTATAAGTTATAACTTAGGAAAAGAAGGATATGAAGTATATACAGCTAAAGATGGTAACGAAGCATTGGAAAGAGCCAAACAATTAAATCCCGATTTAATTATTTTAGATATAATGATGCCTTATAAAACCGGAATTGAGGTTTGCCGAATTTTACGCACCCAGCCAATATTCGAGCAAACGTTAATTATTTTCTTAACTGCTTTAAACGATGAAAGCTCGCACATTAAAGGCTTTGAAACCGGTGCCGATGATTATGTTACCAAACCTATAAGTCCTAAAATTTTAATCAGTCGGGTAAATGCTTTGTTTCGTAGAATTCAAAAAGAAGATGGTAAAATATTAAAAATTGGTAATATAGTTATTGATCCCATAAAATATACGGTGGTAGTAAATGAAAACGAAGCAATACTTGCCAAAAAAGAATTTGAACTATTATTTCTATTAGCTTCTAAACCGGGCAGAGTATTTTTGCGTAACGAAATATTATCTCAGGTTTGGGGAACAAGCGTAATTGTAGGCGATAGAACCATTGATGTGCATATTAGAAAAATACGACAAAAATTAGGGATAGATTGTATTACAACCGTTAAAGGAGTTGGTTATAAATTTGATATATAGCCCGATAAAGATGTATGTTTAAAACAAAAAACCTTTCACCTCAGCAGTTATCGGCATTAACTGCATTGCTAATTGCAATACCAATTGGCATAGTATTTTGGGTGTTACAAAAAAATTGGTGGATGGGTTGTATTGCCTTAGCAGTAATGTTTATTGGTAGCTACTTTTTAATACGCTTTGTTTTAGAATGGTTTATCTACAGAAAAATTAAAGTTATTTATAAATATATTTATCAAACAAAAGCTAATAAAAGAGAAGAAACCTATTATAAATATATATTACCACAAAAAGGAATTGATGAAGTAAGAGAAGATGTTGAAAAATGGGCCGAGCAGCGTAGTGCCGAAATTGAAATTCTTAAAAAAAACGAAACCTATAGAAAAGAATTTTTGCAAAACTTAGCTCATGAATTTAAAACACCGGTATTTGCTATTCAAGGATATATTGATACGCTTTTAAATGGTGAAATAAATAATACCGATATTAATGAACGGTTTTTAGAAAACGCCGCCAAAAATGTGAACAGAATGATTCATCTGTTAGATGATTTAGATGAAATATCTAAATTAGAAAGCGGCGAACAACCTTTGTATAAAGAATATTTTATTATTCAAGATTTAATTAAAGATGTTTTTGAATCTCTTTCCATAAAAACTTCAAAAAAACAAATAAAATCGTACATTAAAAAAGGCTGCGAAACCCCTTTAATATCTGTATTTGCCGATAAAGAAAAAATAAGGCAGGTACTCATTAATTTGGTATCGAATGCAGTAAAATACGGTAAACTTAAAGGAACTATTATTGCCAGTGTATATAAAACCGATGAAAAACATGTTTTAGTAGAAGTAAGCGACGATGGGATAGGCATTTCGGAAGAGCATTTACCCAGAATTTTTGAAAGATTTTACAGAACCGATAGAGGAAGAAGCAGAAATGTAGGCGGAACAGGCTTAGGATTGGCCATTTGTAAACATATTATTGAAGCCCATGGACAAACTATTCATGCCCGAAGTAAATTAGAGGTTGGAACCACATTGGGCTTTACCCTTGAAACAAAAAAAGAATTTAAGCCAATGTAGTTAGTTTATCGAAAATGGAGGGCTTTCAATGAAAATTCAATATTAATTAATCATTAATTCTTTCTTTATTTGGAAGCTACCAACTCATAACTTTACTTTTGCTCCAAATTAAAATATTATGGGCATTAATAATTTTGGAAAGATTTTCATGCCAAAAAATAAAATCTTCTACGAATTATTCGAGCAAGTAGCAGAAACCGTAGAAGAAATGGGCTTTATTTTAAAAAGATCAGTGGCCGAAGCTGATGCAGATAAACGACTTCAATTTGCTAAACAAATTGAAGATTTAGAACACAAAAATGACGATCATACACATAAAGTATTTACAGAATTAGGCCGAAATTTTATTACTCCATTCGACAGAGAGGATATACATTATTTAGCCACATCTCTCGATGATATTGCAGATTACATTTTTTCTACTTCCAAAAAAATTAATTTCTATCATGTAAATACCAATGATACAGGTATTCAAAAAATGGCCGAATTAATTTGCCAAGGTTGTACCGAAATTAAAAAAGCAGTACATGGATTAAGAGATATGAAAGATTTACGAAAAATGACCGAGGCATTAGTAAAAGTAAACAGCATAGAAAATCAGGCAGATGATGTTTTTGATTTAAGTATTGAAATGTTATTTCAGCAAGAAAACGATTTTAAAGAAGTAATTAAGAAAAGAGAAATATACCAAGTAATGGAAATTGCAACCGATAAATGTGAAGATGCTGCCAATGTAATTGAGTCAATCATTATTAAATATGCGTAAATGGTTATAAGCTATGAATTATAAGGTATCATAAACTATGGCTACAAGTATATATTCAAGCAAAAAACACATTACTCGTAACTCATCACTTATAACTCATTTTTATGTTTAGTTTGTTAATTGTAATTATTGTTCTTGCTTTAATTTTCGATTTTATTAATGGCTTTCACGATGCTGCAAATTCTATTGCAACCATTGTTTCAACTAAAGTATTAACTCCGTTTCAGGCAGTAATATGGGCAGCTTTTTTTAATTTTGTTGCTTTTTTTGTATTTAAAGATCATAAAGTTGCCAATACCATTGCTAAAACTATTTATCCGCAGTTTATTGATTTGTATATTATTTTGGCAGGCATTATTGCAGCCATTTGTTGGAACTTAATTACTTGGTGGTACGGTATTCCATCCAGCTCTTCTCATACATTAATCGGCGGATTTATTGGTGCAGCTTTAGCCAAAATTGGCAGTTTTAAAGTTGTGGTTTTAGCTAATCTTACTAAAACTGTTTTATTTCTTTTCCTATCTCCGTTAATAGGTTTAATTCTTGCTTTTATTATTACCTTACTTATTGTACATCTTTTTAAAAAATCTAATCCTTACAAAGCAGAGCGATGGTTTAAAAGATTACAGTTACTATCATCCGCTGCTTTTAGTTTGGGCCATGGCGGTAACGATGCTCAAAAAGTAATGGGTTTAATTACGGTTGCTTTAGTATCGCAAGGAATTATACCTGATATTAAGGCAATGCCTAATTGGGTACCTATAGCTTGTTATAGTTCTATTGCATTAGGCACAATGAGTGGTGGTTGGAAGATTGTAAAAACTATGGGAACACGCATTACCAAAGTAACTCCTTTGGAAGGGGTAGCAGCCGAAACTGCAGGTGCCAGCACTTTAATACTCACCGAAGGTTTGGGCATTCCGGTAAGTACTACCCATACAATTGCAGGCTGTATTATGGGTGTTGGTGCTACCAAACGATTAAGTGCAGTGCGTTGGGGTGTAACAATAAATTTAATTTGGGCATGGGTATTAACAATACCTGTTTCTGCGGCTTTAGCAGCTTTTTTCTATTTTATTATTTCAAAATTCATTTAATTTTTAGCAAAAACTACAATTATTCCGAAAGCTGCTGTTTCTTTGTATAGAAATAATAACCTATCTTATGAAGAAAATATTAGTTACCGGTGGATGCGGCTATATAGGCTCTCATACCATTGTAGATTTAATCGAAAACGGATTTGAAGTTATTTCTGTTGACGATAATTCTCGTTCTACTTTATATGCACTTAATGCCATTGAAAAAATTACCGGAATAAAAGTTAAAAACTATACACTCAATCTTACAAATTTTACGGCAACAAGAAATATTTTTTTAGAAAACGAAGATATTGCGGGAATTATACATTTTGCTGCATATAAGGCTGTGGGAGAATCTTGCGAGTTGCCTTTAATGTATTACGAAAACAATTTAATTTCTTTAATAAATTTATTAAAATGTGTACAAGAATTTAAAGTTCCTCATTTTGTTTTTTCATCATCTTGTACAGTATATGGCAATCCCGATTCAATTCCTGTAACCGAAAACTTCCCAATAAAAAAAGCTGAAAGTCCGTATGGTGCTACCAAACAAATGGGCGAAATCATATTACAAGATTTTTCTAAAGTTTCAACTACAACATCTATTTTATTAAGATATTTCAATCCGGTTGGTGCACATCCCAGCGGATTAATGGGCGAGTTGCCTTTGGGCAAACCCATGAACTTAGTTCCGGCTATAACGCAAACGGCTATTGGCAAACTACCTAAAATGTATGTGTGGGGCAACGATTATCCAACAAGAGATGGAAGTTGTATAAGAGATTATATTCACGTTTGCGATATTGCTCATGCACACACTTTGGCATTACAATATTTACTTGCAAACAAAAACAAATCTAATTGCGATGTGTTTAATTTAGGAACAGGAGATGGTGTTTCGGTTTTGGAAGCTATTAAAACATTTGAAGCCGTTAGTAATGTTAAATTAAATTATGAAATAGGCCCCCGACGCTCGGGCGATGTAATAGCCATTTATGCCAATAATGAATTGGCAGTACAATTATTAGGTTGGAGAATAAAATATGGTATTATCGAAATGATGGATACCGCTTGGAAATGGGAACTGAAATTAAAGAATGAAAAAATTGTATAAAAAAATAGAAATACATTAATTCTGATTGGCCATTTTTTCGGTATTCTCGGCTAATTGTAATGCTTCAATAAATTCATCAATATCGCCATTGATTACGGCGTTTAAGTTGTACGAAGTTAAACCAATGCGATGATCGGTAACTCTTCCTTGAGGCCAATTATACGTTCTTATTTTAGCACTTCTATCTCCGGTGCTTACTAAGGTTTTTCGTTGTTTGGCTATTTCTTCTTCTTGTTTGCGTACTTGTTCTTCGTACAATTTGGTACGCAACATGGTCATGGCTTTTTCTCGGTTTCCTAATTGGCTTCTTTCGGTTTGGCACATTACCACCACACCTGTTGGAATATGGGTTAAAAAAACTTTTGTTTCTACTTTATTTACATTTTGTCCGCCGGCACCACCACTTCGGGCAGTTTCCATTTTTACATCACTCTCTTTTAGTTCAAAATCTACTTCTTCGGCTTCTGGCATTACGGCTACAGTTGCAGCACTGGTATGAACGCGTCCTTGTGTTTCAGTATTGGGTACACGTTGTACACGGTGTACGCCACTTTCAAATTTTAGTGTACCGTAAACATCTTCACCGCTTACTTCTACCACTACTTCTTTATAGCCACCAACGGTACCTTCGCTATCACTAACAATGGCAGTTTTCCATCCTTTTTTGGCACAAAATCGTAAATACATGCCTAATAAATCGCCGGCAAATAAGCTAGCTTCATCTCCACCGGTACCGGCACGTATTTCAAGAATCGCGTTTTTATCGTCTTGAGGATCTTTTGGAATTAATAATTTGGTTAATTCTTTTTCTAAGGTTTCTTTTTGTATTTCCAGCTCGGGCAATTCCATTTTTGCCAATTCCTTTAGCTCTTCATCGCTCCCATTTAAACTTTCTTTTGCAAAGGTGTATTCGGCTAAAACTTTTTTATAGGTTTCAAAGGGTTGCACAATTTTTTCGAGAGATCGGTATTCTTTACTTAGTTTACCAAACTCTTTTTGATTATTGATGATTTCGGGATTGGTTAATGCAATACCAACTCGTTCAA
Organism: Hydrotalea sp.; assembly: GCA_027364735.1. Taxonomy (GTDB): domain Bacteria; phylum Bacteroidota; class Bacteroidia; order Chitinophagales; family Chitinophagaceae; genus JAKAJX01. The sequence goes on from DAHXOT010000003.1 coordinate 84,360, forward strand.
ATCTTGCTTTAATGGCTTCTAACTTATCTAACATATCATTTATTCGGATGGCAAAAGTAAGGAATGGATTGCTGAAAATGATAGATTGATTAAGGTGATTGGTAATGATTTTTTAATTGTTAACAATTACATAATGCGTTGAATTGGGTTAAAAAACATTGCCTTTATAGTTTTGCAGCCTAATTAAATTGTTAAATACATTAAGAAATCAGTAATAATATAATACAAAATATAGCATTAGGCATTAACTAATTTTTATACTACTATTTTATTTAGAAATAAACCAAATTCTTTGATTCAAACAAACTTTATGAAAAAAAACTACCAATTTTCACTTTCACTATTGTGCATTTTATTTGTAATGATTGTGCAAACGGGTTTTACTCAGCAAAGTAGAGTTATTCTGGGAAAGATTACAGATGCACAAGACAAAACACCAATTGTTGGAGCATCTGTATCTATTAAAAATACTTCTCGTGGTACTGTAACCGATGGAGAAGGTAATTTTAAAATTTCAGTTCCTGCTAATTATAATAATGAGCGGGTTGCATTATTTATTACATCTGTAGGTTATACTGCTGTTTTAAAAAATGTAGTTAGTAACCAATCCGAGGTATTAATTAGTTTATCAAAAGATACTAAAGCATTAGCCGAAGTAGTTGTTACCGCTTTAGGTATTAGTAAACAATCGAAAGCTATTGGGTATGCTGTTCAATCGGTATCAACAAGGCAATTAACACAAGCGCAAGATCCTAACCTAATTAATAACCTTAATGGTAAAATAGCAGGTGTGTATATTACCAATGGAGGCGCTGGTGTTGGTTCTACATCTAGAATTGTGATACGTGGAGAAAATTCTTTTAATGGTTCTAATCAACCATTATTTGTAGTAGATGGTGTGCCTATTAATAACGAAACTTTTTTTAATAATGCGATAGAAAATTCTGCTAATCAGGGTACATGGGCAGAAGTAGATTGGGGAAATGGTGCTGCCGAAATTAATCCTAATGATATTGCTAAAGTAACTGTATTAAAAGGTTCTACTGCTGCAGCTTTGTATGGTTCCAGAGCAGCAAACGGTGCTGTGGTATTAACAACCAAAAAAGGAACAACCCAAAAAGGAATGATGGGTGTAACTTTTAATTCTACCACAACTTTTGAAACACCTTTAAAGCTTCCTCGACTTCAAAATCAATATGGATTAGGCGTTAATGCATATCCATTAACCGGAAGTCCTAATATCTATTCATACGCTAATGGAGGTGGTTCCAGCGAAAATAATATTCCTAACTGGGGATTAAAATTCGATCCTAATTTATTAGTACCTCAATTTGATAGCCCTGCCGGTACAGATGGTACATATCAAGCAGCCGATTTAGTGGCACGTTCAGTAAATCCGGGATTAGCTGTAAAACCAACGCCATGGATTGGTCATGCAGATCATTTTCAAAAATTTCTTCAAACCGGTATTACCACTCAAAATAGCATAGGTTTTGGTGGAATTACTGAAAATGGAAGTTACCATATATCAATAGGTAATATGGTAAATAGAGGCATTCTTCCCGGAACCGATTTAAGAAGATATTCTATTTCTGTAAGAGCTGATCATCGCTTCAACAATAAACTTACTTCTGATTATTTTATTAATATTATTAACAGTAATAGTAATAACAGACCTAATATTGGCTATGGTTCAGAAAGTGTAATGTATACCTTTTTTGGTGTGTATGGAATGCCACTTAATGTAGATGTTAACTCGCTTAAAAAACAATGGCAAACCGGAAGAAATCAATTAAATCAGTTCCGTTATTGGAATAATCACGATAATCCTTACGTTACTTTATATGATAATGTGAATAGTTTTAATAAGAACAGAATATTAGGTAATGCTTCTTTAAAATATGCTATTAATAATCAATGGACAGCCATTTTAAGAACAGGGTCTGATTTTTATAACGATCGTCGCGAAGGGCATAGAGCCTTTAGTACTGTTCGCTTCCCAACAGGTGGCTTTAGAAGTGATGATGTTACTTACATGGAAAATAATACAGACTTTTTGGTTACTTATCGTAAACCTTCGAGTCATGTTTTTAATGTAAGTGTTTCGGGTGGAGGTAATAGATTTATACAAAATGTTTCGTACACCCGCAATATTGCTAATTCTTTAATTACTCCGGGTTTATATAATTTTTCAAATGCACAAAATCAATTACCTACTTTATTTCAAAAATTCAATAAAGTAATATATAGCTTATATGCATTTGGCGATTTTGATTATAAAAACTTGATTTTTTTAAATGTAACTGCACGTAATGATAGGTCTAGCACTTTACCTGCCGGCAGCAATTCTTATTTTTATCCTTCTGCTTCATTAAGTGCTATAGTTTCAGATATGGTAAATTTACCTTCTGCAATTTCGTATCTAAAAGTTAGAGCATCTACAGCCAAAGTAGGTAGAGATGCCGATCCATATTCTATTAATAATACCTATTTAACCAATACGCCGTTTAATTCATATCCACTTACAACCGGTAATAATATTTTATCGAATAACAATTTAAAACCATCTTCAACTACCACTACCGAATTTGGTTTTGAAGCTAAATTTTTAGAAAACAGAATTGGGTTAGATGTTAGTGTATATAATTCTAATACTAAAGATGAGGTAGTACAATTGCCCATTCCGGTTTCTTCAGGTTATACCAATGCGTATGTTAATGGCGGAACTATTAATAATAAAGGAATTGAAATTATGTTGAGTGTTTCTCCCTTTAAATCAAGAAATAAGAATGGATTTAATTGGGATATGAATTTCAATTTTAGCCGTAATGTGGGTAAGGTAGTTTCTTTACCTGATGGTATCAATACTTATGTATATGCACAAGTTACTCAATACGATCGTTATTTTAGAGCCATTCAATACGATGCTAAAGTAGGAGAGCGTATGGGTAATATGTACGGAAATGTTTTTGTGAGAGACCCTCAAGGTAATATTGTTTATAAAAATGGAGTACCTCAATTTACCTCTACTCAAAATGGGTTATTGGGCAATTATAATCCTGATTTCGTATTGGGATGGACTAACGAATTTACTTTTGGGAATTTTAATGCAGGAATGGTTTGGGATTGGCACCAAGGTGGTAAGTTTTATTCTTACACAGCATTGGGTGTATTAGCCGGTGGAATGTCGGTAGAGACATTGCCTGGCAGAGAAACAGGTATTGTAGGTAAAGGCGTGGTGTTAGACCCAACAAGCGGTAAATACATGCCTAATACAACCAAAGTTGATGCTGCTACATACTATAATGCTTATTATAATGGATCTAACAACGAGGCATTTATGTATGATGCTACGTATATTAAATTAAGAGAATTAAGAGTTGGATATACTTTTAGAAATGTATTTGGTAAAGCACACAATTCTAATTTAAACCTTTCATTAATAGCAAGAAACTTTTTAGAGTTTACAAAAAATAAAGATGTAGATCCTGAAACTTTAGCATTACGCGGCCAACAAATTTTACCGGGTACAGAATTTTTAAGTATACCGGCAACTAAAAGTTTAGGATTCTCTTTAGGACTTAGTTTCTAAAACATTTAAACAACATAGAAACAAAACAATATCCAAATCAATTTAATTGAAAATATAAATCTCGTTAAATGAAAAAGATAGTCATATTAGGTGGAATATTTATTGTAGCAGGAATTCTTTTTACTTCTTGCTCTAAAGAATTGCAAAAGGTAAATATTAACCCCAATGCACTCGAAAATCCCGATGCTACTACATTATTATCAAATACCATTGTATCAGAATTTTATAATAATGCCTATTCTGGATGGACATTAGGTAATGGGTATAATCAATACATGACTTATAGTCAGAGTTATTATAATCAAGGCACAAGATACTCGCCCATTACTAATGAACCCTATTGGATTCCAATGTATGAAACGGCTCGTGATGCCAATATTTTATATGGATTAGGTGTAACACAAAAAAATCCATTATTACAAGCTGTTGCACTTACTTTACGTTCGTATGCATTTGCACAATTAACCGAATTGTGGGGCGATATACCTTTTACCCAAGCACTTCAAGGAAATTCAGGAGTTTATACACCTGCATACGATTCTCAACAAACAGTATATACCGATGCTAACTCTGGCATATTATCCAGTTTGAGAAGAGCAGATAGTTTATTAAAAGCCAATCCCACTGGATTAATTACCGGCGATGTACTTTTTGCTTCAAACACTGCTTCTTGGAGACGTTTTATCAATGCACTGCGTTTAAGATATTTGTTAAGAGTATCTTCTAAAATGAGTGTTGCTACCGAAATGCAATCTATATTAAGTGATGGTGCTATTATGCAGAGTGCAACACAAAGTGCTGCTATAGATCTTCCTACAACTACTCCTTATAATTTTGTAAGTCTTACAGAACGTTCAGGAGATTTTTTTGTAAAATATCTCAATAGCACATTATACAACGTATTTGTTAATACAGCCGATACTGCAAGAATTTCGGCCTATTTTACAAATACAGCTACAACAACAGCCAATAGCACATTTAGTTTCAGTAATTATGGAGGAATGCCTTTAGTGGTAGATGCTACAAATGCTTTATCAAGTCAATCTTCTAATTTTAATCCAAGTTTTCAATCGGGTTCAAATAAGCCTATTATTAAAGCCAGAATTATTACTTATGCCGAGCAACAATTTATTTTAGCAGAAGCAGCATTGAAGGGCTATATTAATGGAAGTGCGGCTAATTATTATACTAGTGGTGTTAGTGCAGCATATTCTGAAATTGGAATGAATGCTGCTACTACTGCTAACTATTTAACACATAGTGGTGTTGTTTTCGATGCATCTTCTACATCAGCTTCTTTAAGCCAAATTATTACTCAAAAATGGGTAGCTAATATTAACAATGGATTTGAAGGTTGGATTGAATATCGCCGTACCGGATTTCCGCAATTACAAACAGGAGGTTCATCTAATCTTAATGGAGGTGTAATACCTTCTCGTTTCTTGTATCCTGTTAGCGAACAAACTATTAACAGTACCAATTATAAAAAAGAAATTTCAGTAATGGGTAGTGCAGAAAATACGACTTATAAAGCTTGGTGGGAAAAGTAGTATTGTATTTTTTTAAGGCTTTAGATTATTGAAAGGAGAGCATATTTATATGCTCTCCTTTTTTTAGTGCACACTCTTTTTACAAATACAAAATGTTAATGTATTTCTACAATTCGTTCACATATAAAAATTTCATGCTTAAATAAAAATAGCTATTTTCAATAGTTGTATAATTAGTGCAATAAGCATTTCACCATAATAATTTCATTTTAAGTACAGATTATTATAACCTTAAAATAAAAACCAATATATGAAGGCAATAGTTTCAACTTTAGCAATACTCATTTTTGGTGTTGCCAACTTGTTGGCACAAGATTATCTTTCTTTTCATTATAAATCAATTTTAGTAGATACGCATAATGATATTTTGGAGCAGTGCCTTACTAAAGGATATAGTTTCGATCAGGATTTAAAAGGAAAAACACATTCCGATTTAGTTCGGTTTAAGCAAGGTGGAGTTGATTGGCAATTATTCTCGGTTTGGTGCGATGGGCAACAAAAAAATCCGTATCAATATGCTAATAGAATGATAGATACTGTTTATGCAGTAGCTAAACGAAATAATACAGTAATAAAAATTGTATATACTACCAAAGAAGCATTACGGGCTATTAAGCACCATCAAATGGCTGCAATGTTTGGTGTAGAAGGTGGCCACATGATTGAAGATGATATTAATAAGGTAGATAGTTTTTATAACAGAGGTGTTCGTTACATAACACTTACTTGGAATAATTCAAACAATTGGGCAACCAGTGCTATGGATGAGACAAGTGGAAAAAACTTGCAACATAAAGGACTGACCGATTTTGGTAAACAAATTGTAAAACACATGAACGATATTGGGATGATGGTAGATGTAAGTCATGTTGGCGAGCAAACATTTTGGGATGTTATACATACCACTACAAAACCGGTAATAGCTTCTCATAGCAGTGTATATGCTATTTGTCCGGTTTTTAGAAATTTAAAAGATGATCAAATAAAAGCAATTGCCCAAAATGGAGGCGTAATTCAAGTAAATTTCTTTTCAGGATTTATTGATAGTAATTATAATAAACGAAAAGAAGTTTTTGAAAAAAAACATCAGGCAGAACTAGATTCTCTGTTAAAAATAAATCCGGAAAAATATTTTGCAGACGATTATTTATTTGCCAAATATGCCAATGAGGTTGCATTAATGCGTGCACCTTTAAATCTGCTAATTGAGCATATTGATTATATTGCTAAATTGGTGGGAGTAAACTACGTTGGTATTGGTTCTGATTTTGATGGAATAGAATCTCCTCCACAGCAATTAAATGATGTTACTACTTATCCGCTAATTACTAAAGCATTATTAAATAAGGGCTATAGTAAAAAAGATGTAAGAAAAATATTGGGCGAAAACTTGATTAGAGTTTTAAAAGCTAATGAAAATAAGTGAAGCCATATTAAATAAATAACATGGCTTCAAAAAAATAAACATTAAGCTTTTAAGGCTTTTTTTAAATCGGTTAATAACTTTTTGGTTACTAATTTTGAATTTTTTTCTTTGATTTTAGTTAATTTAGGTAGGGCTAATTTTCCTATTTCATATAAGCCAATAGGATTTTTATCATAATCGTAACTTCCTACAACGAATTCTAATTTCGACTGAATTTCGTCATTTTTAGGATCGCCTATTTTTTGAAATGTTTCAAAAGCTTGAAAGCAGGCGGTTCTTATTTTTTCATCTTGAGTTGCCATGTTTTTTAGGTTTATTAGTGAATAAATAAATCTTTTATCAACAGGCAGGCACCGTTTCAATTTCTGCGAAAGTAATAAAAAAATATTGAATCAATAATGTAGTAGCTTTTGTACATAATTATTTAATCTTGATTTAGCTAAAAAATTTTTCTCTAAATCCGTATTAAACGGAATTGGTGTATCTAAACTGGCACATCGCATAACCGGAGCATCTAATAGTTCAAAACAATGTTCATTTATCCATGCACTAATTTCGCCACCAATACCGCCGGTTAAAGTATCTTCATGTAATATCAATACTTTTCCTGTATTAGCAACTGTTTGTTGTATGGCTGTATAATCCAATGGTTGTAATGTTCTTAAATCAATAATTTCAATACTTATTGTTGTATTATTTTGTGCATATTCTTTTGCCCAATGAACACCCATGCCATAAGTAATAATTGAAATGTCATTGCCCGATTGAATAGTTATTGCTTTACCAATTTCTGTTTCGTAATAGGTATCTGAAACTTGTTCGCTAATACTTCTGTATAATGCTTTATGTTCAAAGAACAGAACAGGATTAGGATCGTTGATGGCTGCAATTAATAGGCCTTTAGCATCTGCAGGTGTTGAAGGATAAACTACTTTTAATCCGGGAACATGTGTAAACCATGCTTCATTACTTTGAGAATGAAATGGGCCTGCACCAACACCGGCACCGGTAGGCATTCTGATAACTACATCTGCTGGTTGATTCCAGCGATAATGAATTTTTGCAAGGTTATTAACTATTTGATTAAATGCTACACTTACAAAATCGGCAAACTGCATTTCTACTACCGATTTATATCCTTCTAAACTCAAGCCTAAAGCAGCACCAATAATAGCACTTTCGCAGATAGGGGTGTTGCGAATTCGCTCTTTGCCAAACTCTTGTACAAAGCCTTCAGTTATTTTAAAAGCTCCACCATACTCGGCAATATCTTGCCCCATTAATATCACATTCGATTGTAATTGTAAAGATTGATATAATGCTTGTTTAATTGCTTCGTAAAACTTAATATTAGTATATTTTGGCAGATTATTTTCTTCTTGTAAGGGTTGATGAATTTGGGTTGATTTTGCATATACATCTTTCAATTCTTTTTCTGTATTAACAGTAATTGAAGTTGCCGTATAAGCTTTTTCTAATTCTAATTCAATATAGGTTTTCAATTCATTTCTAATATCGGCAATTTGCATTTCTGTTAAAATTTGCTCGCTTATTATCCATTGCTCAAATTTTTTTACAGGATCTTTTTTGCCCCATTCCTCAAATAGTTCTTTAGGTACATATTTAGTTCCACTTGCTTCTTCGTGGCCACGCATTCTAAAAGTACTGCATTCAATTAAATAAGGTTTTTGATATTTAATGCAATAATCTCTTACTCCTTTAATGGTATCATAAACTTCCAAAATATTATTTCCATCAATTTTAATGCCTTCTATTCCATATCCTTTTGCTTTATCTACTAAATTGGTGCAGCGGTATTGTTCCGATGTGGGCGTACTAAGTCCGTAACCATTATTTTCAATTAGAAAAATAACCGGCAAATCCCAAACTGCTGCTACATTTAATGCCTCGTGAAAGTCTCCTTCACTGGTGCCGCCATCGCCACAATAGTTTAAAGAAATTTTTTGTTCTCTTTTAAGTTTATAAGCTAAGGCAACTCCATTCGAAACAGCCATTTGAGGACCAAGATGAGATATCATTCCGCATATATAATGTTCTTTACTTCCAAAATGAAAACTTCTTTCTCTTCCTTTCGAATAGCCATCTTCATTGCCTTGCCATTGCATAAATAATTTATGTAATGGCATTTTTCGGGTAGTAAAAACGCCGAGATTTCTGTGTAGTGGCATTATCCATTCATCTGCTTGTAATGCCAGGGTAGATCCAACAGCAATAGCTTCTTGACCTATACCGCTAAACCATTTACTAATTCTCCCTTGACGTAATAAAACCAGCATTTTTTCTTCAATCATTCTGGGAAGAAGCATGTTTTTGTATACATCAATTAATTGGTTATTCGATAAATCTAATCTTTTAAATTCCATACTTCAAGTAATTGAATTAAGCAAGTTACATGTATTAGCTTGGCTGTAAAAATGGATTTATTAACGGATTTTAAGCATGCTTTTTTAAAGTAGTTAATAGCATAAAAAAATGCCGCATGTATTTGCAGCATTTTTTAGAATTATTTTATTGGCAATTATGCTAATTTCTATTGCTTGCAAAACGACTTAAAAGTTTTACAATTTCAATATATAACCAAACTAAAGTAACCAATAAGGCAAAAGCTCCATACCATTCCATAAATTTTGGAGCACCCATTTCGGCACCTTGTTCAATCATCTCAAAATCTAAAATTAGGTTTAAAGCTGCTACTGCCACAATTACTAAACTAATACCAATTCCTAAAGTGCTTCCATCGTACATAAAAGGAAGACTAACATGAAACCAATTTAGTATAATTGTAATTAAATAAAATATGCCAATACCCAAAGTGGCAGTTAGTAAAATGCTTTTAAACTTTTGTGTAGGTTTAATTATACGAAAATTATACAATAAAAACATAGCGAATGCAACACCAAAAGTTAAACCAACGGCTTGCATAATTAAGCCCGGATATTTTTCTTTAAAAGCATCATTTAGTATTGCCGAAATACCGCCAATAAACAAACCTTCTAATAAAGCATACAGTGGTGCAATATAAGAAGCCCAAGTAGGTTTAAAAATAATAGCAAATGCACAAATCATTCCGCCAAAAATGCCTACCATCATTAATATGTTCATGGTAGTTTGGTTGTAGGTTTCGTATAAATGCCAATTATATGCTGCAGCACCAAAAACCATTAATAGTAAAAATCCGAATTTATTAATAGCACCGCGTACACTCATTACGCCTTGCAAACTTGCATTTCGAGCAGCAGCTACGTTGAATATTTTTTCGGAAAGAGTTGGATTACCAGATTCGAAAAGTGCCATAAATATGAAATTTTATTTTGTAAAAATAATAAGATATTCTTATTGAAAATAGTTAAAAAATTATTCCGGTTTTTTTAGTTGTGGGTAGTGATCAATTGTTTCGAAGATGTAATTATTATTTTGTTTTAATAATGTAATAAATTTTTCCAAACTATCGGTAAAGTTTTGATGCCTAAACATTCTATCGTGGCTTAATAGTACAATATGATTTTTTGTATGCGTATTATTTCTTGCCAATGCACTATCTAATAATGCCGCCATTTTAGCTGCACTTTGAATGGGATTGGCTGTTTTATGATTAAAGTTCCATTCAATATCCCATCCAATCACATTATATCCGGCACTATCTAATAAAGCGGTTACGGGTTTAACTAATTTCGATGCTTTTATTTCATTATTTCTTACCCAAGCACTATTGCCGGGCAAACGAATTATTTTAAATGGAACATGTAAGAGTTGTTGGTTGTTATAAAAATCGGCTTGTGATTGATGTGGATGTAAATAAAAGTATTTGTATTTATCGTAAGCATGCGAATAGCTATGATTGGCCAATAATATTTGCGGATAGCTTTCTCTAATAGTCTCAACAATTTCTTTACCATCAGATTTTTTTTGTGTATGCAACCCAACCATAAAAAAGGTAGCTTTTACCCCCAATTGTTTACATAAATTATAAACGGGTACAGTTCCATTTTGAGGCCCATCATCAAAAGTTAAGTAAATATATTTTTTGGTAGAGTCGTATTGTATTGGGTGCCATACAAACTTATTGGCGGTATCGGAAACTATATTTACAACATTTGAATCTTTATGTATAGAGTATTTAGTTTCAGCTACATTAGAACAACCCACACAATAATGGCAATAAAAGCTAAGTAGTATAGAAATAAAATACATTTTTTGTGGTTTAATCATCATCGTAAATCAATCATCTTTAAAAAAAGATGTATGCAAGTTAATTGCCAATACTAATATTCAATATAATTAATTGCTAAAAAAATAAAAGAGTTGTTTCAACCAATGTATCCTATCCTTACCTTCGTGCATCAAATTTTTATTAATTTCTTGTCATGAGTAGTGTTAAAGAACAAGTTCTACAAAATGTAGTTATCAAGTTTGCCGGCGATAGCGGCGACGGAATGCAGTTAACAGGAACCCAATTTACCAACAACACAGCCTTATTAGGAATAGATTTAGCTACTTTTCCTGATTTTCCTGCCGAAATTAGAGCTCCGCAAGGAACATTGGCAGGGGTAAGCGGTTACCAAATTCATTTTTCATCTAATAAAGTATTTACTCCCGGAGATCAGTGCGATGTATTAGTTGCTATGAATGCAGCGGCACTAAAAGCAAATCTGAAGAGTTTAAAAAAAGATGCAAAAATTATTGTTAACATTGATGGATTCGACTCTAAAAACCTTCGTTTAGCCGGTTATACCGATGGTGTTAACCCTTTAGAAGATGGTAGTATTGATTCGTATGAAGTAATTAAAATAGATGTTACCAAATTAACTCGCGAAGCACTGAAAGAATTTACCACTTTAGGTGTTAAAGAAAGAGACCGTGCTAAAAATATGTTTGTACTTGGGTTTATTTATTGGATGTACAATCGCGATTTAGAAAGCACTATCGACTTTTTAACCGAAAAATTCGGCAAAAAAGAAATTATTCTGCAAAGCAATATTAAAGTATTACAAGCCGGATATAATTATGGCGATACTATTGAAACTTTTACCACAAGGTATAAAGTAGAAAAAGCAAAATTGCCTACAGGTTTATATCGGAGTATTATGGGTAATCAGGCATTGGCTATGGGTTTGGTGGCTGCTTCGGAAAAAAGTGGGTTGAAATTATTTTTGGGATCGTATCCTATTACACCGGCTACTGATATTTTGCAAGATTTAAGTAAGTACAAAGCATTTGGTGTAAAAACTTTTCAGGCCGAAGATGAAATTGCCGGAATTGCATCGGCCATTGGTGCCAGTTACGGTGGATTAATTGGTGTAACTACCACTTCGGGTCCGGGAATGGCTTTAAAAACCGAAGCTATGGGTTTGGCAATGATGTTAGAAATTCCTTTAATTATTGTAAATATTCAGCGTGGTGGACCTTCAACAGGATTACCTACTAAAACCGAACAGAGCGATTTGTTACAAGCCTATTATGGCAGAAATGGAGAAGCTCCTATTCCTATAATATCCTCTCATAGCCCAAGCGATTGTTTTGATGTGGCGTATGAAGCATGTAGAATTGCTTTAACACACATGACTCCGGTAATTTTACTTAGCGATGGATATATTGCCAATGGCTCTGAGCCATGGAAATTCCCTTCCTCAAAAGATTTACAGCCAATAGAAGTAACTTTTAAAACCGCTTTAGCTGAAGGGGAAGATACATTTCTTCCATACAAAAGAGATGAAAAATTAGTTCGCCCTTGGGCAATACCGGGTACGCCTGGTTTTGAACATAGAATTGGTGGATTAGAAAAACAAAACTTAACCGGTGCAGTAAGTTATGATGCCGATAATCATCAATTAATGATAAAAACGCGTCAAGCAAAAGTTGATAAAATTGCCGATTATATTCCATTACAAACTTTAGATAGTGGTCCCGAAAAAGGAAAAGTATTAGTTTTGGGTTGGGGTAGTACTTATGGTGCTATTAAAAGTGCAGTATTGGAATTGCAAAGCGAAGGATATGCTGTTAGTCATGCTCATATTCGCTATTTACGTCCATTCCCTAAAAACTTAGGAGCTGTTATTAGCAATTTCGAATACGTATTAATTCCGGAAATTAATAATGGACAATTAATTAAAATTATTCGCGACGAGTTTTTGGTTGATGCCAAAGCGTACAATAAAATGATGGGTGTACCCATTACCAAAGGCGAATTAATTGACGAAATTAAAAAGTTGTTGTAAGTAATTGTTTAATAGAAATACTATTAAACGGAAATAAAAGAAAAGAGGCTGTTGTTTAAAACAACAGCTTTTTTTATACAATTAATGCTAAATTCCAACGCAATTACTAATTTCATGGATAATGAAAAAGCTGTTTTTAATTATTCTATTAGTAGCAACTATTACTTCGTTGCAATCGCAACTATTATCAGAAAAAATTATTAAAGGCTTACCTTCTAAAGAAGTATACGATATTCTTGTAGATAAAAAAGGATTTATTTGGGTAGGGCACGAGTTTGGAATTTCGAGATATGATGGATTGTCTTTTACTGATTTTTTTTATGCAAATTCTAATTCATCGGGAATAACTGATTTATCAGAAGACGATAAAGGCCGAATTTGGTTTCATAATTTTAGTAATCAAATTTTTTATATTGAAAATGAACGTATTCATTTAATTGATACCTACAGTTCTCAAAACGAGCAGGCTTTTTTTCCACGAACCACTATGTATAAAAATTGGTTAGTTGCAACCAGTTCTCATGGACTGTTTATTTGTAATACCAATAATATTCAATCGAACTATATTCAATTTACACAACATACTGCCCAAACTTTTGAAACAAGTTCTTTGGTAGCATTAAAAAATGCGGTTGTGTTACACGGAAAAACAGGATGGTATAAGTTGAATGAGCAAGATGGAGTTACAGAACTTCAAATAAAAAATGATACCAGTCATTTTGCTTCTGATGGAAGTGTTATTATTTTTTCTACAGCCAATAAGGATACCGTTTATTTTACATCGTTACTATTTAAAAATATAATAATTAAAGCCGTACTTAAAAATGATAAGCTTGAAATAGTTGATAAAGTTGCCTACAATGGCTTATTAAATAGTGTAAGTTTTGATGGAGATATGACTTGGATTAACACCAAAAAAGAATCTTTTACTACCAATAAAAGAGGAAAAATAGTGAATGCAAATATTTCGAAAGTGGTAAAAGATAAAGAAGGTAATACTTGGATTTGCAGTTTAAACGAAGGATTGAAAATTCAATTTAAATTTTTCTCGAATTGGGAGAAAATAAAACTATTTAATAAAACAGATTCAATTGATGAGGTTAGAAGGGTAGCAGTAAGTACCACTAATTTGGTTTTTGGAACCGAAAATGGCGGAATTTATGTTACCAATAAACAATGCAATAAGGTTTTATTTATTAAACAACTAAACGAAAAAGCCGGAAGTATTGAAAATATTTTTTACTTAGATCATAATACTTTTTTAATTGGTGCTTCGCTTGGGTTTTATATATTGGATGTTTCGCATCAAACTATTCATCGCATTGCCACCAATATTTTTACCATAAAATCTATTTCCTTTTCTGACAAAAATATTTATTTAGGTGCATCGGGTGGATTGTATAAAATTCCCTCTCAATTAGGGTATTCAATATTTACGCATTTAGCCGAAAAAAATATCAACGAGAACGATATTGGTTTACAAGAAGGAAAAGATTTTTTTAAAATTAGCAGCCATAGATGCCGTTCTGTAGTATATAATCCCGGTCTAAAAACTTTATATGCTATTTTTAATGATGGCCTTTATAAAATTACGGATACAGGAAGAGTTATTCAATATTATTCTCAAACAAATAAGAAGCTGTTTGAGTTAAATTAGAAAAAAGTTGTAAAGTTTTTGATGAATAGACAAAAGAAGGAAATCGGTCGTTAAAGAGTTAATGACAAAAAAAACAAATTTTCAACCGACTTCCAGTGGCAAATTTTAGAAAGT
>DAHXOT010000006.1 GCA_027364735.1 Hydrotalea sp.
GCCCTTGCCGCTGCATGCGATGCAGCAACGTTTCCACCGTTAGCAACAAATGCAGTATTGAAAGCATTGCCGTAATCAGTCCACCACTTTGGTGACTTTTTAAAAGTCATATCAATATTTTCTGCCAATGGTCTGAAGTTGAAAGAATTGTCGCCTGTATTTTCCTGTGTGTAATATGCTTTGATGAAAAAATTATTGTTCTTAATTTCTACAGCATGCTGTTGAATTTGCTCACCATTTAATCTGATGCGGTTTCCTCTTTGATAATTATTTGTAACAGTTCCGATGCGGTAAGTATAAGATGCTTCGAGTGAGTGAGAAAATTTATAATACAATGAAACATCAACTTTTGAATTCTTCACGGCATAATCAGTCAAATCTTTTTCAGCATAACCCGTGCGACTAACGTCATAAGTTTTCCCCTGTAAGGTTAACGTTTTTAAATTGCTGTTGTATTCATCACCATAACGATTAATTAAATCTGCACCGGGATTATTTGCAGCACCAATACCTAAAGAAGTATTTGTTTTATTACCTGCTGCATAATATTGATCGGTTGTATCATTTGCTGCCCAATCTTTGCCTGATAAATAAGATGCATTTATTTTGAAAGCAAGATTTTTATTGATCGCTTTTGCAAAACGAATGGCATATTCGCTGTATAAAGATGGTGCTAAATCTTTTCCGTCAACATGATTAACACCTTGTTTTACATATAAACTTAACCCCTGATAACGAAAAGGATTTTTTGTTTTAAGATTTGAAATTCCATTGATGGCATTTAATCCATATACGGCAGAAGCCGCACCTGGTATAAGTTCTACGCTTTCGATATCTAATTCTGTTGGCCCAACTGCATTGGCAACAGGTGCCCCGATGCCGGGAGAAATATTATCAACTCCATCAACCATTTGTAAAAAACGTGAATTAGTAGTGCCAGCAAAACCTCTTGTATTAGGAACTTTGTAACCAATACTTAATGTTGTTACCTGCACACCTTTTAAATTTTCGAGTGCATCAAAAAAACTAGGTGCCGGACTTTCTTTAATGGCCCTCAGATCTAATTTCTCGATTGTTACCGGCGATTGTAAAATGCTTTCCGAAACTCTCGATGCTGTTACAACAACCTGACCTGCAAATTGATTTTGCGAATAGAGTGAAACAGAAATTTTCGCAGTGTTATTATCTGAAATAATAAACTCATGCGATTTATATCCTAACGAAGAAACAATAAGTGTTACGGGAAGTTTCTGAAATATTTTTAATTCGAAAGATCCATCTTCTTTTGCGATGGTTCCGCCATTTGCTCCTTTTATTTTAATGATGGCACCCGCCAACGGTTGCGTATTGCTTGTGTCCTGGATTTTTCCGGAGATCACGAAAGCTCCCTGCGATAATGATTGTGATGCGAACGATATAATTCCGAGCAGAAATAAAAAAATATTTTTTTGCATTAGTCTATAGTTTTAGTAGGTTAAATTAAAATGAAATGATTACAAACTTATTTTGAGAGAAAAGATTATGCCCCCACAGGGCAGCAATCATACTTTGTAATCGTAAATATGCTTGAAATGTTCTTCAAAGAACAGGTGTAAATAATGCTTCGAATTAGGTTTCGGGTTGTTTGATATTTCATAATTGAGGCGCAAATATACAAACCCTACTGAAATGATAGACTTTTATTTTAATTTTTTTTCCACAGTTTATTTCTTTTTTCGTAAACGGATCAGGTAAATAAAATTTGGCTACTTTATTTCAAACCATACATTTGCATAGTTCACTTAAATTGTAGGCTATTAATTTCCTGCCATTTTTAAGAATCATCATCAATACCAAAAAACAATGCAGAGTTTTCAAACAGAATTAGAAAATCCTTTAGTGGAAAAAGATATTATTGAGCTGGAACAAAAGATCCGTGCCTTTAAAGAAGGGAAAATTCCTGAAGAAAAATTTCGCAGCCTTCGTTTGGCAAGGGGCGTGTACGGCCAACGCCAGCAAGGGGTTCAGATGGTTCGTATTAAATTACCTTATGGCAAAATGACTTTTGCACAATGGAGAAGAATTGCAGATGTTTCTGATGAATTTTCTACCGGTAATCTTCATTTAACAACAAGGCAAGATATTCAAATTCATTTTGTAAGTCTTGATCGCACACCTGAGCTATGGAGCTTATTAGAGCAAGATCAAATAACCATTCGGGAGGCTTGTGGTAATACTGTTAGAAATGTTACTGCATCTGATATGGCAGGAATTGATAGTGATGAACCTTTTGATGTAACGCCTTATGCTCATGCTATTTTCGAATATTTTTTGCGTAAACCTGTTGGTCAGGAAATGGGCCGTAAATTTAAAATTGCTGTATCAAGTAGTGAAAAAGATACTGCATTAGTTTTTATGCATGATCTTGGTATAATTCCTCGCATCAAAGAAATAAATGGTAAGCAAGTTCGCGGCTTTAAAGTGTTAATTGGTGGAGGATTAGGTGCACAACCATTTATGGCTAAAACCACTTATGAATTTTT
The DNA here is from genome assembly GCA_027364735.1 of Hydrotalea sp. Lineage (GTDB taxonomy): Bacteria > Bacteroidota > Bacteroidia > Chitinophagales > Chitinophagaceae > JAKAJX01. The sequence continues at coordinate 2,523 of DAHXOT010000006.1, forward strand.
AGAAGAAGATTTGTTATTGCCATATATCGAATCTGTGTTGCGTGTATTCGATCGTCATGGCGAACGTAACAGTAGGCATAAAGCAAGAATTAAATTTTTAATTCATCAAATTGGTATCGATGCTTTTAACGAATTGGTTGCTGCAGAACATAAAGCTATCACCGATAAAAAAGTAATTATTGATACAAAACGATTCGAAAATATTTCTTTACCATCGGGAATTTTAGCAAATGAAAACAATCAAATTAATAATCCATTGAATTTTGAAATTTGGAAAAAAACTAATGTTAAAAAACAAAAACAAGAAGGTTATCATGTAGTTTACGTAAGGGTTCCAAATGGAAATATTAGCACACAAGTAAGTAGAAGATTAATAGAAAAATTACAATCGGTTATTGCCGATGATATTCGTGTAACCATCTCACAAAATTTGCAGTTTCGTTTTATTAAAGCCGAACATCTCGAATATGTTTATAGTGTATTAGAAGCTGAAAACCTTGCTGTAGCAGGTTTTGGAAGTGCTGCAGATATAGTTTCTTGTCCTGGTACCGATACTTGCAATCTCGGCATTTCAAGCAGTACAGGTTTAAGTACTGTGCTTTCTCGATTAATTGAAGATGAATTTACCGAATTGTTGGAAGATGAAAATATTGCTATTCGGATCAGTGGTTGTATGAATTCCTGCGGTCAACATGGTATTGCGGGAATTGGTTTTCATGGCAGTTCTATGAAAGTTGGCGGTAAGGTAATTCCTGCTGTGCAAGTTTTAATTGGTGGTGGAAATTTAGGAGGAGGCGAGGGGCGTGTTGCCAATAAAGTAATTAAGTTGGCCAGTAAACGTGCACCCGATGCTGTGCGTGTTTTATTGAACGATTATAAAGCCAATCAACAAAACGAAACGTATCTTGAATATACATTTAATAAAGGCGAAAAATATTTTTACGATCTTTTAAAACCATTAGCTGATACAACAAGTTTAGGGGATGAAGATTTTATTGATTGGGGACAAGCCGAAAAATTTGCAACTGCCATCGGTGTTGGCGAATGTGCCGGTGTGATGATTGATTTGGTTGCTACATTAATTTTTGAAGCCGATGAAAAAATCAGTCTGGCCGATGAAAGCATTGCCAACGAAGCTTTTGCTGATGGTATTTATCAAACGTATGCGGCATTTATTAATGCAGCAAAAGCGTTGTTATTAAATCATAGTGTGCAGTGCAATACGCAAATTGGGATATTAAATGACTTTGATAAAAACTTTACCGACAAAGGGTTGTACACCAATCATGATAGTTTTAAAGAATTGGTTTTACAAATAAATCAAAATGAACCAACCGAAGAATTTGCCAAAAAATATTTGCAACAGGCAAAAGATTTTATTGCATTTGCTTCTGCATTTAAAGAAAAAGTAATTTAAAAATTATTTTACGGGCGATAGTTTTTCATAGCATCACCTGTTGCGTTGCACACTTGTGCAGTTGGAATTTTGTTGAGCATTCATTTCAATAAAGTACTGAACGTTGAGGAGTGCGACGCAACGAAGTTTAATAGAATTACAAAAGTTGGTGACAAAGAAATTAATCGAATAAATCGGAAGATAAATATCTGTCGCCACGGTCGCAAATGATACAAACAATCACACCTTCTTTTAATTCATTCGATAATTGAACTGCAGCATGAACTGCACCGCCACTACTCATTCCGCAAAATATTCCTTCTTCTTTTGCCAAACGTTTTGCCATAATAGATGCATCAGTATCAGTTAATTCAATAATTCTGTCTACTTTTTTCGGGTCAAAAATTTTTGGAATATAGGCTTCAGACCATTTACGAATTCCCGGAATACGGGCATTATCTTTTGGCTGGCATCCAATAATTTGAATAGCTGCGTTTTGTTCTTTTAAAAATTTGGAAACTCCCATAATGGTTCCGGTTGTTCCCATAGCAGATACAAAATGGGTAATAGTTGTATTAGTATCTTTCCAAATTTCAGGACCGGTTGTTTGATAATGAATTAGTGGGTTGTTAGGATTCTCGAATTGATTGAGCATTACATATCCACCTTTTGCTACTTGCTCATTGGCATAATCTATAGCAGATTCCATTGATTGTGTAAGAGTAACTTTAGCACCAAAAGCTTTCATGGTTAAAATTCTTTCTCTGGTTGAATCTTCGGGCATTGCCAATTCTATCTCTATTCCAAATAAATTGGCAATTAAGGCTAATGCTATACCAGTATTTCCGCTTGTTGCTTCAATTAGTTTTGTACTTCCCGGAATAATTATTCCACTATTAATGGCATGTTTAATCATTCCATAAGCTGCTCTATCTTTTACACTTCCACCTGGGTTATTGCCTTCTAATTTTGCATAAATTGTAACATTTTTGTTTTGTGGAATTTTCTTTAACTCAATCAAAGGTGTATTTCCAACTAAATCTAAAATTCCCGACATATAAGCTATTTGAAGATGATATTTATTGATGTAATTATGCTGCTGCCATTCTATTATTACTGCTGAAATGTTGCTGATGGTTTTGTTAATGGCTTAAAATAATAGTCTTTAGTTATATTATTTTTAAACCAAGAAAATTGCTGATGCAATGTAACTACTTTACCAATAATTATTAAAGAAGGCGACAAAAATTCTTTATTTTTTAAACTATCCTGATAATGATAGATGTTGGAAATATATACTTGTTGATAGGGTGTGGTAGCTTGTTCAATTACAGCTAAATGTTTATCAGGTGAGATGTTGTGGCTGATAAGATGTTGCACAACGTCATCTAAGGTTTCTGAGCTCATATAAAATACCAATGTGTCATTTGTTGCCGCCAATTCTTTCCAATATTCGTTGCTTACAACTGTGGATTTGTAAAATGTAAGTAACCTAACTGCGGTAGAATAATTGCGTGCCGTTAATGGAATGCCTGCATAGGCTGCAGCACCTAATGCTGCTGTTATTCCCGGAATAATTTCGAAAGGGATATTGTATTTTTTAATATACAAGAGTTCATCTAAAATATTCGAGAAGATAGAAACATCGCCACCTTTAAGGCGTACAACTTTTTTACCTTGTAATGCATGTTCAATTAATAGTTGGTTAATACTATTTTGCGGAGTAGAAATTCCACGCCTGCATTGTTTTCCCACTTTAATAATTTCTGCTTTGGGGTTTGCATAACGTAAAAGTATTTCTTCACTTACTAATCTATCTGTTAGTATAACATCGGCTTCTTGCAAAGCTGTAGCTGCTTTAATGGTAAGTAATTCGGGATCTCCTGGTCCCGATCCTGCTATTATTATTTTGCCAATTGGTAATGATTGATTCATAAAGTCTACTTTATTGGTAGGGAAATATTGCAATAAATAAGCCGATAATATTATTATTGGCTTATGAGTGATGTTAAAATAGTCCTTCTATTGATAAATATCTTTCACCTGTATCATAGTTAAAAGTAAGTATGCTAGATCCTTTAGGAATGTCAGACAATTTTTTGGCAACTGCTGCCAAAGAAGCTCCGGTTGATATTCCTACCAAAATTCCTTCTTCTTTTGCTGCACGTTGTGCATATTCAAATGCTTCATCTTTGCTTATTTTAATAATACCATCTAAAAGCGAAGTATTTAATATTGATGGAATAAAACCCGCACCAATGCCTTGTATTGGATGTGGGCCTGGAGTGCCGCCGCTTAGTACAGGCGATAACTCAGGTTCTACTGCCCATACTTTTGTAGCAGGAAATTTTTCTTTTACTACTTCTGCAACACCGGTGATATGGCCACCGGTACCAACCCCTGTAATAATATAATCTATACCTTCGGGAAAATCGTTTATAATTTCTTGTGCAGTTGTTTTTTTATGAATAGCTACATTAGCAGCATTATCGAATTGTTGTGGTATCCATACATTAGGCAACGTTTCACTCATTTCTTTTGCTTTTTCAATAGCTCCTTTCATTCCTTTTTCTCTTGGGGTAAGTACAAACTCTGCTCCATATAATGCCATTAATCTTCTACGCTCAATGCTCATACTTTCGGGCATTACTAAAATAATTTTATAACCTTTAACGGCTGCAACTAAAGCTAATCCAATGCCGGTATTGCCACTGGTAGGTTCTACTATTATAGTATCTTTTTGTAACAAGCCTTTTTCTTCGGCATCTTCAATCATTGCCAAAGCAATTCTATCTTTTATACTTGCTCCAGGATTTGTTTTTTCTAATTTTAACCATACTTGATAATCTGTACCAAATAGCTGATTAATACGAACATGAGGAGTGTTGCCAATTGTTTGTAAAATATTATTTGCTTTCATTTGTTATATAATAAAATTTTGATTGAGTTGAGAATATTAAATTACAAAATTTAAAACTTCGGAAGTAGTGGGGTTATTGTCTTTTACTTTTACCTCACTTTTATGATAAACAATAGAATAAGATGGAACACTATTGGTTAGCCAAACATTTCCACCAATAATACTATCGTGACCAATAGTTGTATCTCCTCCTAAAATGGTTGCACCCGAATAAATAATTACATTATTTTTAATAGTAGGATGCCTTTTAATTTTAGCCAATTCTTTTGAAACATTCAATGCACCTAATGTTACCCCTTGATATATTTTTACATTATTACCAATAACGGTTGTTTCGCCAATTACAATTCCGGTTCCATGATCTATAAAAAAGTATTCTCCAATTTTTGCACCCGGGTGTATATCAATTCCGGTTTTACTGTGTGCATATTCGGTAAATAATCTTGGTAGAATTTGAATATTTTGTAAATACAATTGATGCGATAAACGATAAATGGCTGTTGCATAAAATCCGGGATAAGTAACAATAATTTCTTCTAAAGATTTTGCAGCCGGATCGAAGTGCAATATCGCATTTGCATCTTTAAATAACTGAGTATAAATAACTGGAATTTGTTGAAAAAAAGTAGTGGTTATTTCGGTTACTTTATTGGCATCATGTATAATGTCGTATGTTAAACTACTAAACCTGTTTTTCAAAAGTTGAAATTCATTCTCTAAATCGCTAATTTGTTTGTGCTTTACAGATTTAGGTAAAAAAAGAAAATTGAATAATTCATCAATAAAATTTTCTGCTGATTCTTTATCTGGAAATGCAGAAAATGATTTTGTATTTTGAATAAACAGATTATGAATAAAGTTTTCTTCCTGCGGCATAATTTGATTTCTATTTTATTGAATCATGCAAGCACCTACTGTTACTAAGCTGGTTTCATCTATTAAAATGGCTCCACCATTTGCTTGTAAGCATTTGTAAGAATCGAAAGCTAATGGCGATGCGGTTTTAATGGTAGCTTTAATAACATCGTTTAATCCAATTTTTTCGAAATTAAATTCTTTAGTAAGCGTATTTACATCTAATTTATATTCAATGTTTTTAATAACACTTCTAACGTTTTTGCTGTTATGTTGTAAAAAGTATTTACTTCCAATTTGTAATGGTTTAGTATCCATCCAACATAAAAGCACTTCGAATTCTTGGCTTACTTGCAATTGCTCATCTTTTTTAACTATTAAATCACCTCTACTAATATCTATATCATCTTCCAAATGTAAAACTACACTTTGCGGTGCAAATGCTTCTGCAACTTCAACGCCGCCAATTTCGATTTTGGAAATAATTGTTTCAATACCCGTAGGTTGAATAATGATGCTATCGCCTTTTTTATAAATGCCACTTATTATTTTGCCTGCATATCCTCTATAATCGTGTAGGTCATCTGTTTGTGGGCGAATTACATATTGTACAGGAAATCTGGCATGGTGTAAGTCAATGTCAGATTGTACTTCAACCGATTCTAAAAATGATAATAAACATTCGCCTTCGTACCAAAGCAAATTTTTTGATTTTTCTACAATATTATCGCCATTTAATGCACTGATAGGAATATAAGTAACATTTTGTAATTCTAATGTTTTAGCAACCTCAGCATAATCAATAACAATGTTGTTGTAAATATTTTGAGAATAATTAACTAAATCCATTTTATTAATGGCTACAACAATATGTTTAATGCCTAATAGCGATGCTATGATGCTGTGCCTGCGTGTTTGTTCAATAACACCATTTCTTGCATCAATAAGTATAATTGCAAGGTTGGCATTAGAGGCTCCCGTAATCATGTTGCGTGTATATTGAATATGGCCCGGGGCATCGGCAATAATAAATTTTCGTTTGGGTGTTGTAAAATATTTATAGGCTACATCTATGGTTATGCCTTGTTCACGTTCAGCTCTTAATCCATCGGTTAATAAGGCTAAATCAATTTCTCCTTCTTCTTTATTTTTTGTTTGTTTTTCAATTGCTTCTAATTGGTCTATCATAATACTTTTACTATCGTAAAGTAATCGGCCAATTAATGTGCTTTTGCCATCATCAACACTTCCTGCTGTTATAAAACGTAGTATGTCCATTGAGTTATAAGTTATAAGTTATAAGTTATAAGTGCAGTGATTTTTTGTTTAAAACATGCTACTTACAACTTAGTACTTTGTTTAAAAATATCCATTCTTTTTTCTATCCTCCATAGCAGCCTCACTTACTTTATCATCAATTCTAGTTTCGCCGCGTTCGCTGGTTTTAGTGGCTATAATTTCGGTTACAACTTCTTCTAAAGTTGCAGCGGTTGATTCTACAGCCGCAGTACAAGTCATGTCGCCAACGGTTCTGTATCTTACTTTTTTCTTTGTTACTTTATCGGTAGATTCTATTTGAATAAATTCTGAAACAGCAATTAATTGCCCTTCGTGTTCAATAACTTCACGTTCGTGAGAAAAATAAATAGAGGGTAATTGAATCTTTTCTTTTCTTATATAATTCCAAACATCTAACTCTGTCCAATTGCTAATAGGAAATACTCTCACATTTTCGCCTTTATTAATTTTTCCATTATAAATATTCCATAATTCTGGTCTTTGCAGTTTGGGATTCCATTGACCAAATTCGTCTCTTATCGAAAAAATTCTTTCTTTGGCTCTTGCTTTTTCTTCATCGCGTCTTGCTCCGCCAATGCAACAATCAAAATTAAATTCTTCAATAGTATCCAATAGAGTATAGGTTTGTAAGGCATTTCTGCTTGCAAATTTTCCTTTAGGTTCTGTTAAGTGCTTTTTTTTAATGGTATCTGCTACTTTTCGTACAATTAGTTTTTCGCCAATTTGTTCTACTAATTCGTCTCTAAAATCTAACGCTTCTTTAAAATTATGTCCGGTATCTATATGTACTAAAGGAAAAGGAAATTTTCCCGGGCGAAAAGCTTTTAATGCTAAATGTACTAAGGTAATAGAATCTTTTCCACCGCTGAATAATAAAGAAGGGCGTTCAAATTGCCCTGCTACTTCACGGAATATGTGAATAGCTTCTGATTCTAATTGTTCTAAATAATCTAAGCTTCTAATTTTTGAAGATGAAATATCTTGATTAGCATTCATTGTTTGCTTCTTTTATTGCTTAAAAAGTTTTTTTGTTTAATGAGAATGTAGCCCACATTCTTTTTTACTGTTATCTTCCCACCACCATCTACCGGCTCTAAAATCTTCTCCTTCTTTAATGGCTCTTGTGCATGGTGCACAGCCAATACTTATAAAACCTTTATCGTGTAAACTGTTATATGGAATATGGTTTTGTTGAATGTAACTTTTTACTTGATTGGTTGACCAATGAAGCAGTGGGTTGTATTTAATAATTTTATTTGTATCATCCCACTCTATCATATTTAAGGAATGTCTGTTAAGTGAATGTTCCGATCGTAGTCCTGTAATCCAAATGCTTTTTCCTGCTAATGCTCTTTGTAGTGGTTCTACTTTTCTAATGTAACAGCATTCTTTTCTATTGTTAACCGATTCGTAAAAACTATTGGGACCTTTTTCGTGAATAAATTTCTCTAACGCAATATGTTGCGGATAATATGCTTGTATATGTGTATGATATTTTTCGTTAGTATTATTCCAAACTGAATAGGTTTCTGCAAAAAGTCTTCCGGTATCTAATGTAAAAATAGTTATTGGTAACTGTTGCGATACAATTGCATGTGTTATAGCCTGATCTTCGAAGCTAAAGCTGGTTGAAAAGGTAATGCCCGATTTAAATTCTTTGGCAATAAATTGAAGTCCTTCTTCTATAGTAAGGTTTTCGATTTGAGTGGAAATATCATGTAATTGTTGAGATGAAATAGAGGTCATAGTTGCTAATAATAATGTAAAACAAATATTGTTGAAAATTAATTAACAACAACAGCAACAAATATACTTTATATGAGCTAAATTTTTCATCTTGCTATTTTGTCTATAATTTTAGTGCACAAATATAGTCCATAAAATCAATAGACAAAATTTTTTTACTGTAGATGGATAATTTTACACTTAAATGATGTGGTTGAAATAGGGTTAAATTGTAAATTCTTCAAAATCTTTATTTAAGTGAATGGAATTAGCCGAGGCAAATTGTTGACAATTTTCAACCAAAGAATAATCTTTAATAATAGCATTAATGCTAACAATATCGTGAGCGAATAATCTATCTTCTTCAGCAAAACTTACGTGCTTTCGAACAAATGAATGAGCAAATTCAAGAACAGGGCTGCTTTTAAGTGGTCTTCTAAATTCTATTGCTTGCGAAGCACATAATAATTCTATGGCTAAAATATGTTCTAAATTATTTAATATTTGATGCAATTTTCTGCCACTTATACTTCCCATGCTTACATGATCTTCTTGTCCTAATGAAGTAGGAATACTATCGGCACTTGCCGGAAAACACAAAGTTTTATTTTCTGTAACCAATGCTGCAGTAGTGTATTGCGGAATCATAAATCCACTATTTAGGCCAACATCTTTCATTAAAAGCATTGGTAATCCCCATTTGCCTTCTAATAATAAATAACATCTTCTATCCGAAATATTGCCTAATTCGGCAGCAGCAAAGCAATTATAATCTAAAGGCAATGCTAATAATTGACCATGAAAATTTCCACCACTAATTGTGTCATTTTCATTTAAAATAATTGGATTATCTGTTACTGCATTAAGTTCAATTTCGGTTAATTCTTTTAAATGAAGCCAACTATTACGAGAGGCGCCATGCACTTGTGGCATACAACGTAAGCTATACGGATCTTGTACCCGTCTACAATCTATATGGCTTTGCATAATTTCGGAATTAGCTAACATATCTCTTAATCGCTGAGCCACCAGTCTACTTCCTTTATATGGGCGAAGTTGATGTAATCGTTCATCAAAAGGGGCTTTGGTTCCGGTTAAGGCTTCTAAGCTCATAGCTCCAATAATATCTGCGGCCTCTAATAAATAATAAAATCTTTCAACGGCTTTTGTTGCAAAAGCTGTAATAAACTGTGTGCCGTTAATTAATGCTAATCCTTCTTTGGGGCCTAATTGAATTGGCGGTAGATTGAATTTTTGTAAAATATCGGCTGCCTTGTATTTATTGTTTTGCCAGGTTACTTCTCCTAAGCCAATTAGGGGTAAAAATAAGTGAGCTAAAGGTGCTAAATCGCCCGATGCACCTACACTTCCTTTTTCCGGAACAATAGGAATAACATTATTTTCTATATGCCAAATAATTCTTTCTAATGTACTAAGTTGTACTCCGGAAAAACCTTTACTTAAAGATTGAACTTTTAAGATGAGCATTAATTTGGCAATTTCTGTAGGAATTGGATCTCCTACACCTACACTATGACTTTGTAAAATTTTATATTGTAATGTAATAGTATCTTCTTCCGAAATTTTTGTATTAGCCAATATGCCAAAACCTGTTGTAATACCATAAACGGTTTTATTATTCTTCACCAAATTGGCTACGTGCATTTGGCTTTGTGTAACTTTATTTTTAGTGTTATCATCCAATAATCCCTTTACTTTTCCTTTTGTAATTGCTAATGCTGTAGCAACTGTTAGTTGCTCTTTTCCATAATAAAAAGTATTCATTGTAGTTGAGTATAAAATTCAAATCTATTTTAAAATTCTGTTATTACAAAAGTGATAGTATGCTGATAGCTGTAACTCTTCTAATTCAAATAAGACAATAACAAGTAATTGGGTAGGTTGGTTGCCTACTGTAATCCTAAGAACTACAAGAAGTAAGTAAAATATTTTACGTATAAGTTTAATTATTTTTTAAACCTTGCATAAGGACATAAATGATCTCTTATCGTTTTAATGATTTACCTTTAAACTTTAATCTTATCCCTGTGGAGATTAGAATATGAAATGAACCAACTCCTATGAGTAAGCCATTGCTACATATTTATCTTTTATTGTTTATAATTACCTCATTATTTGCAGTAATACCCAATATAGGGGCAAGTAAATTTCTTTTTATAAAGCATTCTGGGTTATTCAATGATTTTGATACTATGATGCCTACTTGTCCAATAAAAATTACAACACGAGATACGATTATCTGTTCCGGATCAAGTTTACATCTTTCATTTAAAACCAATTTGATATCTGGTGCTACATTGCCCGGTACATGGCGATTGTTAATTGGTGCAGCTTCTATTGATCAGTCTGCATTTAATATTAAAGCCTTTGGTTATGATGTAAAAAGAAATTATTTATATTCTATTCTTAATAAAAAAATAACTCGTTACGATTTAAATGCCAATATCAGTTCTGTAATACTTGCAACTAATTGGCCCGGTAATTATACCGAATTTACTTACGATGATACAAATAATCGACTTTTATTATGGAGAGCGGGTAGAGATAGTGTGTATGCTTTGCCTGCAAATGGAGGTGCGTGGAGTTATGCCGGAGCCGGTTATAGAGATAATGAAAATTATAATATAAGTGCTTATTGGAACCCCATTGCCAAACGTGTTGGTTTTTATGGCGGTTACGGCATAATGCAAGTGAAAAATTGGATTTATGAAAATGATGGAAATAGCTGGGTACAAATGAGGCCCAACTTAACCGATTGTACACCTCCGAAAGGAGGAAATATTTTAGCTGCCAATGCCAATAAAACCAAATTATATCTTTTTTCGGGTAAAGGAAGTTGTACAGGAAACGAATTAGATAATACTTGTGCATTAGGCAGTGGATGGGCAACTGCTAATGGAATGTTTTGTTGGCTGAAAGATTTATGGGAATTAGATTTAGCCACTTATACATTTAAAAATATTTTACCGGTAAATGATTCAACCATCCAATATGAAGGGGCATTGGCTTACGATTATAAGAAAGGCACTTTTTATTTATTAGGTGGTTATCAACCAACAAACGATTATTCGTTGAATCAGTTATTAAATAACACAAATAAAATATTTGAATTTAATCCTTCAAGTGGTGAACATGGATTTAGTGAAATAATAGGAACAACCAATCAGCCTGCACCGGCCTCATTAAATAGTTCTAATGGCCTAGCTTATTTCGATTCATCTGCTAATAGAATTATTTGGGCAAGGCCAGATGGCATTTGGGCATATTATCCCGATTCGGTTTCTTATTCTGCAGCAAAATCGGTATTGTGGTCAACGGGTGAAGGAACAGATTCTATTCAAATATCACCTAAAGCTAATACAACTTATTGGCTACAATATTCAGATGGATTTAATGTATGTACCGATACAGTAACTGTAAAGATAGATACAATACATGTAGCACTTCCTGCTATTGCTTATGCTTGTAATGGTAACTCTTTTACTTTAAATGCAGGTGCAGGATTTAATAGTTATTTGTGGAATACCGGCGATACAAGTGCTCAAATATCAGTTAACAAAGCAGGCATCTATTGGGTAAATGTAAAAGATAGTATATGCAGTGTAAAAGATACTTTTACGGTTGTAATGGTTAATCCTCCTGCCGATTTTAGTATTCTCGCTCGAAGCGATTCTATTTGTACAAACACCAATAATATGTTGTATGTAGTTAATCCTGTAAGTGGTATTAATTACAGTTGGTATATGGCAGGTAATGCAACAATAATAGGTACAGGCGATACACTTCTATTAAATAACATTAAAGCAACTTCAAGTTATGTGGCAGTTGCTCAATCAACTCCGGCAGTTTGTCCTTCTAAAAGTGCAGCAATAACAATTACCACTATTGATACACTCTCTCGGCCTGTAGTGGTTATAGATTCTGTAGGACCAACATCTATAACGTTTAAATGGAATGCAGTTGTTGGTGCAATAGGATATTTAATTAGTACCGATGGAATAAACTATCATTCACCAACTAATGGATTAACTGCTCAAAGCGAAACAATAAATGCATTATTGCCATTGCAAACTATTTCATTATATGTAAAGGCTATTTCAACCTATAGTTGTCAATCGAGTATGGCAACCTTAATTACCGGAACAACTACCAATCCATTAGGAAATAATATTTTCATACCCAATTCGTTTACGCCCAATGGAGATGGCAAGAATGATACTTTTACTGTTTATGGAAATGCCATTGATAAAGCCAAAATAAGTATTTATAACCAGTGGGGAGCACTAATTTTTCAAACTGAAAATTTTAAAAAAGGATGGGATGGAACTTCGAACGGAATTGCACAACCAATGGGCCTGTATTCGTATTCCATAGCAATCATTTTTATGGATGGAACTAAAAAATCGGTGAATGGATCTGTATTGCTTTTACGTTAAACCAAATGTGTAAAAAACTAACCATATTATTTTTACTGTTAACTACAATTTGTAACATTTCTACTGCACAAATTGATGCTCATTTTACACAATATTATGCCAATCCTTTATGGTTAAATCCGGCACTAACCGGTGTTTTTGATGGCGATTATCGTGTAAACAGTATTTTTCGAAATCAAAAAGTTACCACCGCATCGCCTATTTTAACAAAAGGAGTAATAGCCGATATGCAATTGCCTCAACATTTTAGTTTAGGCATTATGATTAACAATCAAACTTCGGCAAATGGAGGATTTTATTATAATAATGCTTATCTATCGGTAGGGTATCAAATTCAATTGTCCGATTATCAAGTGTTAAGTTCGGGTTTTGAATTGGGCGTAATTAATAGAGGTTTCGACCCGAGTAAGCTTTCATTTGGCAATCAATATTCGCCCATTACAGGATACGATCCAACCTTGCCTTCTAACGAAATTTTTTCTAAAACATCATCTTATGCTTTAGATATGAGTACAGGATTGATGTACTTCAATGGAGATCCGTATAAACGATTGAATCCTTTTTTTGGAATGAGTATATATCATTTTAATAATCCTTCTAATAGTTTTCTAACCGGTTCTTCTGCCGATCATGTTCCATTTAGGTATGTGGTAAATGGTGGCGCAAGAATCAATATTTCACCCATGCTCGATATCACGCCTCATTTGGTATACATACAGCAAGGTACTGCACGCGAAATAGCTGCAGGTATATATAGTTCAATTATGCTTGATGAAGAAAAAGATTTTATTGTTGGAACATCTTACCGGCTGAAAGATGCAGTAACTGCCAATGTTGGTTTGAGAATAAAAGAGTTTTTTATTGGGGTAAGTTATGATGTAAATATATCTCCTTTAAGAAATACCAATTCTTATCAAGGAGCGTACGAAATATCTTTTAGTTATACGCATAAAAATACCAAAAAGGCTGATGAGCCGAAATTTGTATGTCCAAGGTTATAAAAAAATATAAACAGCAATTGGCACAAATAGGATTGTTTGTGTTAGTACTAATTGGTAATAATATTTCCATTTATGCACAGTCTTGGAAATTGCATAAAACCCAGGCTGATGAGTTGTTCTATAAAAAGCAAAATTATTATGCTGCGGCAAAAATATATGAGCAGGCATTTGAAGAAGCCATGCAAGATAGTGCTACCCTAAATAAAAAAATAGTTTTGCCTTATGCACCTAATTCAAGAAGTGGTGGTTATACAAAACAACTAAGTGAAACTATAGTTGGAAATTTAGTGTATCAAATTGCAGAATCGGATAGACTGTATAAAAATTATAAAGATGCATGGGCTGCTTATCAAACTTATTTTTCAATTGAAGATAATCCTAGAGAAGCGGCTTATTTATGGTCATCTGTTTGTTTATTGGCGAATAACAAACCCGAATTAGCAATGGAAGATGTTTCTAAATTTATTGCAGGGTATACTAAAAACGATCAATTAAAGAAGTTGGCAATATCAATAAAAAATAATTGCACTTATGTTTTGCAGCAGCAAAATGCTACATCTGTAAAATATCATGTAAATAGATTGGATGCATTAATTAATGCAGACGGATCTAACTATGCACCAGATGTAATAAATGATACAACATTTGTTTTTACAAGTTCAAGATTAGATACATCCCATCATCAAACTATCAATTATCCATCTCGTTTATTTATCGCATCTACCAATAGCCCTCATCTTCAACAAATGCATTTTGGTGTATCTAATTTAGATGTAGGTGCTTCTTGCCTTTCGGCCAATGGATTAACTATTTATTTTACCGGATGGAAGGAAACGTATATTGCCAATCAAAATAAATATGCCATTTATACTGCAACACGAAAAAGCATCCATGATAATTGGTCTAATCCTGTTTTATTAGATACATCGGTAAATGTTAAAGGATATAATTCCAAAGATCCATGTATAAGTAGTAATCAAGATTTTTTATTCTTTTCATCCAATAAACCGGGAGGTTTTGGTAAATACGATATTTGGTGTGTTTCTTTAAAGAATGGTTTGCCAATACATGCCTCTTTTAACTTAGGCGATTCTGTAAATACACCGAATAATGAAGTGGCACCATTTTATAAGAGCGGAGCAACTACTTTATTTTTTAGTTCGGATGGCAAAACAGGAATGGGAGGATTAGATGTACATAAAATTACCGGTACGCCAATTACAAATGTTTGGTCAACTGATTCTATCATGCCATATCCTATTAACTCGGTAAAAGATGATGTGTATTATAGAGAAGTACTGCATCAACCTGATAGTATTTTGATTAGTTCTGATAGATTGTCGAGTTGTTGTTTAGAAATATTTTCAATTATGCCTAATAAGCCACATCAAGAAGAAGGTAAACCAGATTATGTGCATCAATGGAACTTACTTGATTCTTCTTTGCAAGAATCAGAAAACTTGAATAAGAAGTTAGACAATAAAAATGATTATGCCAACTGGAAGAAACATGTTGTAGATTCTTTAAATGAGCAAACAATACAGCGATTTACTGCAAATTTTTATTTTAATAAAACGCGTATTGATAATTCAACACAAGATAAAAAATTATTGTATGAGGCAATTGCAACTTTAAAAGCAAATGAAAATATTAAATTAGTGATTGCAGCTTTTGCCGATTGTAAAGGAACCGATAAATATAATTTGCACCTTTCTAAAAATAGAGCAAAAGCAATTAGAAAAATATTTAGGAAAAACGGTATCAGTAAAAAAAGAATTGTTATAGATTATTATGGATATAGGCATTTGCTATTGCCTTGTAAAGATGATATTACTTACGATACAGTTAAACAGCAAGTAAATAGAAGAGCAGATATTATACTAACTTCTGCTGCTTCTCCAAAGTGGATTCCGAGTGGCAATGAATTGGATATTGATACTTTATTACAATCAATTCAAGGTAAACCCAATTTACTTAATACAAGTAAAGAAGCTAAAGAGTATTTTTATACCTATCATTCGTTTGAAGATGTTGTTTTGCAGAAAATAGTAAGTAGGCCAACAGGTAAAGTGCTAACAATGCATGCTGCTTCGCAGCAATTGCATATTAGCCTGTTCGATAATGGCGTATTCGATCATGACAGTATTTCTGTTGTGTATAATGGAAAATTAATGGTATTTAAGAAAGAATTAAAAGTAACTGAACCAATTAGTTTCACTATTACCATAGAAAAGTCTAAAAAAAATGAACTGATTCTTTTTGCCGAAAATGAAGGTGCTATTCCACCAAATTCTGCATTAATGGTTGTTACAGATGCGTATGGCAATAGAAAAGAATATAGCGTTGAATCTGATCTAAATCACAACCTTATTATTCAATTTTATGTTTCAGAAAAGCCTTAAACAGGAATTGGCTTTTTCTATTTAACGGTAGGGAATTGATGTTGTTATTTCAATAAAAATATGCTATAAAATATACTCCAAATTGCTTTTTTGGTTGTAATTTTTTTTTGATAAATCAAAACAAGTAAATCAATTTAAAGATAGTTTTTTTTAGGTGTAGCTTTAATTATTGCAGGTTGTAATCTGTAGCAATAATAAAAATTTGCAAGTAAAACGGATACCATTTACTTTTGCAACACAATTATGAAAAATATTAGGCATATACATCATCACCATTCCTTGCTGCAGAAGTAAGCGTAGATGTTTATGTTGTGTAATAAAACATTAAAAGGCTTACTATATAGTGAGCCTTTTTTATTTTTAACTTCCGAATTAACAGATCGGATTAAATTAAGAAGGTAAATGAACAATTTTATTTCAAATTCAACTTTTGCAACAGGAAGCAAACTAAAAGTAGCCATTCAAAAAAGTGGAAGATTATCAGAAGAGTCTCTTAAACTCTTAAAAGATTGTGGAATAGATTTAAGAAATGTAAAAGACAGGCTAAAAACCGAATCGGACAATTTTCCGTTAGAAGTATTCTTTTTACGCGATGATGATATTCCGCAATATGTAGAAGATGGTGTTGCCGATGTTGGTTTTGTAGGAGAAAATGTGGTGTATGAAAAAAATAAAAAAGTTACGGTAGTTGAAAAATTAGGTTTTGGAAAATGCAGATTAAGTGTTGCTGTAAAAAAGGGTGATGAATATGCCGATATTTTTTCTTTAAATGGAAAACGTATTGCTACTTCTTATCCTGTATTGGTAAAGAATTTTTTAGACAAAAATAATGTGAATGCAGAAATTCATGAAATAAGTGGTAGTGTAGAAATTGCACCAGGTATTGGTTTAGCCGATGCAGTGTGCGATTTAGTAAGTAGTGGATCAACTTTATTTATGAATGGATTGAAGGAAGTTGAAATTATTTTGCAATCTCAGGCAGTATTAATTAAAAATAATCACCTTAATCCCGAATTGCAAGGATTGCTTAATAAAATTGTTTTTAGAATTGAATCGGTTAAAAGAGCAAAAAATAATAAATACATTTTGCTTAATGCTCCAAATGAAAAGCTTAGCGAAATTATTTCTTTATTGCCCGGCATGAAAAGTCCAACTGTATTACCATTAGCAACCGAAGGATGGAGCAGTGTACATAGTGTATTAAGTGAAAAAGAGTTTTGGGATATTATAGAGCAACTTAAAAATGCAGGTGCACAAGGAATTTTAGTAGTACCAATTGAAAAAATGATTTTATAGCCGATAAAAATTTTACAATGAAAATATTTGTAGAGCCTAAAAAAGATATTTGGGCCGATATTGTTCAACGACCAACTTTTGATATTGATACTTTGCAAACGCGGGTAAAAGAAATTTTAAATGATGTAAAAGAAAATGGTGATGCCGCTATTAGAGAATATACACTTCAATTCGAAAAAGTTGATTTGCCCAATTTCTGGTTTAATGAAGAGGAAGAATTATATAATGCACAAGCTTTAATTTCAGATGAACTAAAAATAGCAATTCAAACTGCTGCGGCTAATATCGAAAAATTTCATAGCAAACAATTAGTATCTCCCGAAATTATAGAAATAATGCCCGGTATTACCTGTTGGCGTAAAAGTATTCCAATAGATACAGTGGGTATTTATATTCCAGGCGGAACAGCTCCTTTATTCTCTACGGTACTTATGTTAGCCATTCCTGCTAAATTAGCCGGCTGTAAAAAAATTGTATTGTGTTCTCCTCCCGATTTGTTTGGAAAATTGCATCCTGCTATTGTTTATGCAGCTAAATTTTGCGGCGTTACACATATTTATAAAGTGGGCGGTGTACAAGCTATTGCCGCAATGGCGTATGGCACCCATACAGTTCCTAAAGTAGATAAAATATTTGGTCCGGGTAATCAATATGTAACTATGGCAAAACAATTAATACAGCAAGATGGTGTTGCAATTGATATGCCCGCAGGTCCAAGTGAAGTTTGTGTAATGGCCGATGAAACGGCGAATCCTGCTTTTGTTGCAGCCGATTTATTATCGCAAGCAGAACATGGAATGGATAGTCAAGTATTATTGGTTACCAATTCACACGATTTGATTGATGAAATAAATGAAATGCTAATAGAACAATTAGAAGAGCTGCCACGAAAAAACATAGCAGAAAAAGCTTTAAAAAACAGTAAAGCTGTTGTGTTTAAAAACAGAGAAAATGCCATTGAATTGGTTAATGAATATGCTGCTGAACATTTAATTATTTCGTGTAAATATGCTGAAGATATTGCAGAAAAAATTAGAAATGCCGGTTCTGTTTTTTTGGGAAATTATTCTCCCGAAAGTGTAGGAGATTATGCCAGCGGAACCAATCATACTTTACCTACCAATGGTTTTGCAAAAGCGTATAGCGGTGTTAGTATTGATAGTTTTGTAAAAAAGATAACCTATCAAAAGCTTACTGAACAAGGTTTACAGCTGATTGGTACAACGGTGGAAGTAATGGCAGAGGCTGAAGGATTATTGGCCCATAAAAATGCAGTTACTATTCGATTGCAAGAAATTGCCATGAAACCGGAAAGGCTATAAGTCAGTTTCCATTATTAAGTTGAATTGAAAATGCATGTGATAAATGAATTTTAAAACTCGATAAAAAATTATGTTCGATTTAAATAAATTGGTTAGAGAAAATGTTAAAAAACTTACGCCATATTCATCTGCTCGTGATGAATTTACAGGCGAAGCAAAAGTGTTTTTAGATGCTAATGAAAATAGTTTAGGATCTCCGTTGCCCAAATGGTATAATCGTTATCCCGATCCTCATCAGCAAAAATTAAAAGAGGCTATTGGCAATATCAAAGGTATCATGCCTCAACATATTTTTTTAGGTAATGGAAGCGATGAATGTATTGATATACTATATCGTTGTTTTTGCGAACCTCAAAAAGATAATATTATTATTTGTCCTCCAACTTATGGCATGTACGAGGTAAGTGCTAATATTAATGCCATAGAAATTAGAAAAGCTCCTTTACTCGAAAATTTTCAATTAGATATCATTCATTTAGAAAATTTAGTAGATGAGAATACAAAGTTAATCTGGATTTGCTCTCCCAATAATCCAACATCTAATTCTATTAATAGAGAAGATATTTTAACCATACTCAATAATTTTAATGGCATTGTTGTAATTGATGAAGCGTATATCAATTTCGCTAAACAAA
Source organism: Hydrotalea sp. (assembly GCA_027364735.1). GTDB lineage: Bacteria > Bacteroidota > Bacteroidia > Chitinophagales > Chitinophagaceae > JAKAJX01. The sequence continues at coordinate 21,831 of DAHXOT010000006.1, forward strand.
AAACATTTATACAAGATTTAATCGATTATCCTAATCTGATAATTCTGCAAACATTTAGTAAAGCTTGGGGTTTGGCGGCATTGCGATTAGGAATGGCATTTGCATCTTCCGAAATTATTGCAATAATGAGTAAAGTAAAACCACCCTATAATATTAATCAAGTAACACAAGAGTTGGCATTGAAGGCTTTAGAAAATGTAGAGCAAGTGAATGATATGATTACAGAATTAGTAAATATGCGTGAAGCTTTACGTGAAGTGCTTATGCAAATTTCGATAGTTGAAAATGTATTCGAGTCGGATGCTAATTTTTTATTGGTAAAAATAAAGGATGCTAAAAATGTATATGCATTTTTGGCTTCAAATGGTATAGTGGTACGCGATAGAAGTAATGTGCAATTATGCGATGATTGCTTGCGAATTACTATTGGTACAGAAAATGAAAATACATTATTAGTAGATGCTTTAATTCAATTCGCTTATCAATCAGTTCAATAGATTATTTATTTGTTTCTTAACTTTCAAGCTCAAAAAATAATAAAATGAGAAAGTATTATTTGCTATTGCTTTTTGTGAGCATATATAGTTGCACCGTTTTTGCTAATAATCATTCCCCAAAAAACAATCCAAATTTGCCACAAGCCAATGCAGGATTGCAATTGCCGGCAGGTTTTACTGCAATTACAGTTGCAGAAGGTGTTGGAAGAGCAAGGCATATTGCTATTTCGCCGCAAGGAACAATTTTTTATAAATCTTCCCGATTGGTAAACGGGAAAGGAATTTTTCAATTAATTGATAAAAATGGTGATGGAATTGCCGATTCTGTTTTTGGATTTGGAAATTATATTGGTACCGGTATTGCTATTAAAAATGGTTATTTGTATGCATCTTCCGATGAAGAAGTTTTTCGGTATAAATTAGATGCCAAAGGAAATGTAATTAATCCATCTCAGCCCGAAAAAATTATTACCGGATTAATAAACCGTCATCAACACGAATCGAAATCTATCGCCTTAGATAATGCAGGGAATTTGTATGTAAATATTGGGGCATATTCTAATTCTTGTCAGGTTAACGATAGAACTTTGCATAGCCCTGGTCGTAAACCTTGTCCCGTTTTAGATTCAGCAGGTGGTATTTGGCAATTTAAAGCAGATAAGCTAAATCAAACTTATGGCAATGGAATACATTATGCTATGGGATTAAGAAATGTAGTTGGATTAGATTGGAATAATCAAACCAATACTTTATTTGTTATGCAACATGGTAGAGATCAGTTGCATGATAATTGGCCGGAATATTTTGATGAAAAATCGAGTGCCGAATTACCGGCAGAATGTATGTACGAATTGCATAAAGGCGATAATTGTGGATGGCCTTATATATATTACGATCCTATGCAACATAAAAAAATGATTGCACCTGAATTTGGTGGAGATGGTAAGCAAAGTACTACCGATTATAATAACCCTGTTATTGCTTTTCCGGCACATTTAGCGCCCAATGCTTTAATGTTTTATACCGGAAATCAATTTCCGGAGAAATATAAAAATGGAGCTTTTATTGCATTTCATGGAAGTTGGAATAGAGCACCATTGCCGCAACAAGGTTATTATGTAGTATTTGTACCATTTAAAAACGGAAAGCCCACAGGTAAATGGGAAATTTTTGCTAATGGCTTTTCCGGTAAAGATGTTATCGAATCTACTCGTCAGGCCGATCATCGTCCATGTGGTTTAGCACAAGCCCCTGATGGTTCTCTTTATGTAACCGATGATGTAAAGGGAACAATTTATAAAATATCATATAAAAAATAATATAGCAATTGAGCATGATAAAAAAAATAGTTACTGGAGTATCAATTTTAGCAATGGCAATTATGGTATTATCATTTAATCAAAATCAGGTTTCGGCTTCAATTGCAAGAGGGAAGCAAGTATATAATAAAGTTTGTTTAAGTTGCCACATGATTGATGGAGGTGGTGTACCTAATATCAATCCGCCATTAGCACAATCCAGCTATGTTGTAGGCGATAAAAAAAGAATTATTGCTATTGTATTAAACGGGATGACCGATCGCATTGCTATTGATGATGAATATTACAGTAATAATATGGCACCACATTCCGATTTAACTGATGAGGAAATTGCCGATGTATTAACCTATGTCCGTAACAGTTTTGGTAATAAAGCCAGTGTGGTAACTGTTGCAGAAGTTAAAGTTGTTCGCAGCATGAAAAAATAATTATGAAAAGAATTTTATTCATTGATAGGGATGGAACTATTATTAATGAAGTTCCTCCAACGTATCAAATAGACAGTTTTAATAAATTAGCATTCTATCCTAAAGTATTGCAATACCTTTCTCGTATTGCAAATGAAATGGACTATGAGTTAGTAATGGTTACCAATCAAGATGGATTAGGTACTGCATCGTTTCCCGAAGAAACATTTTGGCCGGTTCAAAATTTTATAATGGATGTATTAAAAAGTGAAAATATTCACTTCTCAAAAATTTATATTGATAAATCTTTTCCTCATGAAAATTTACCTACACGCAAACCGGCAGTTGGCATGCTTACAGAATATTTTGATGAAGCAAAATACGATCTGCAAAATTCATTTGTAATTGGCGATAGAATTACCGATGTTCAACTCGCAAAAAATTTAGGATGTAAAGCAATTTGGTTAAATAAGGATGGTTCATTGGGAGAAAATGAAATACAAAATTCTATTAATGAATTACAACTTTCTATTGCACTGAAAACTATTGAATGGGAAGAAATTTATTTGTTCTTAAAAATGGGGTTGAGAAAAGTGTATCACGAACGCAATACCAACGAAACAAAAATAAAAGTTGAATTAAATATAGATGGTAATGGCAAAGCCAATATTAGTACGGGTTTGGGCTTTTTCGATCACATGCTCGAGCAAATTGCTCGCCATGGTAAAATGGATATAACTATAGAAACAAAAGGCGATTTGCATATTGATGAACATCATAGTATTGAAGATACCGGCATTGCATTAGGCGAAGCATTTGCAAAAGCATTAGCAGATAAACGCGGTATGGAACGTTATGGTTTTGCATTGCCAATGGATGAAGCAGAAGCGAAAGTGTTGATTGATTTTGGTGGAAGAAATTGGTTGGTATGGAATGCAGAATTCAAGCGTGAAAAAATAGGAGAGATGCCAACCGAAATGTTTTTTCATTTCTTTAAATCGTTTAGCGATGCAGCTAAATGCAATTTAAATATTGAATGCGATGGCTATAACGAACACCATAAAATTGAAGCCATTTTTAAAGCATTTGCAAAAGCAATTCGTATGGCTGTTAAACGCGACCCATTGAGCAATTATTTGCCGAGTACGAAAGGAGTGTTGTAAATTTTGTATTTTTATTCTGTTGTATAATTGAATAAAGAATTGATCATGTTAAACGATATTCGTTGGAAACAGCGGTTTAATAATTTTGAACGAGCTTATCATCGTTTTAATGAAGCATTGCTGTTGCCACAATTGTCTGAGTTGGAAAAAAATGGATTGATTCAGCGTTTTGAATTTACGATTGAATTACTTTGGAATACTATCAAAGATTATTTGCAGGAAGAAGGAATTGATTTTAAGTCTACGCCAAAAGAGACTATCCGACAGGCATTTCATGCAGGGCTTATTGAGGATGCACAAATACTAATTGATGCATTGATTTTGAGAAACGAATTATCGCATGATTATGATAATAATTTATTAATTGCTGCAGAAGAAAAAATACGCTCTCAAATTGCACCAGCTATTGAAAAAGTGTATCAACTTTTTAAAACAAAATTGGGTGAATAACAACAATAATAAGTTTGGATTAACAGACCGCGACATAAGTACGTTGACGGAAATTTTACGAAAACACAGTGCAGTTGCTGATGTTGTTGTTTTTGGCAGCCGAGCAAAAGGAACATTTAAGCCGGGCAGTGATATAGATTTAGCAGTAATGAATGATGGAGTTAATGATGCAGAAATTTTAAATATAAAAGACGATTTGGAAGAAAGTAGCTTGCCTTATCTTGTTGATATTTTAAATTATCCTAAAATAAAAACTCCTGATTTAATTAGCCATATTACAAGAGTTGGAATTTCGTTTTATAAAAAAGAAATAGTGATTGTATAATAACTGGATTGAGTAATTATTTGCTGAGCATGAAATGTGCTGTGTAAAAAAATAATTTTCGTATTTTGTATGTCTTCTACTAAATTTTGTTGTATGAAATATGCTTTGTTAGTTGTTTCATTGTTAATCTGTATTGCAGGTTCTGCACAATCTAAAAATAGTATTGCCGCTGCATCTTTGGCTAAACGAATTGTGCCGGCTTTTGCTGATAAAATAGTATTTGAAGATATAAAAATAGCCGATGCCAAAGATGTGTTTGAACTGGAATGGAAAAACAATCAACTTTTTATTAGAGGAAATAATGCCAACTCTATGGCGGTTGGCTTAAATTATTATCTAAAATATTTTTGCCATACTTCTGTTTCGTGGTATGCAAAAGACCGTATTTTTCTGCCAACACAGATGCCCATAGTTAGTAAACCTATTCATCAGGAAGCACGTTGTAAAAATAGATTCTTTTTAAATTATTGCACATTTGGTTATACCATGCCTTGGTGGAAATGGGAAGATTGGGAAAGAATGATTGATTGGATGGCATTAAATGGGGTAAATCTTCCATTAGCAATAACCGGCCAAGAGTATGTTTGGTATAAAGTATGGAAAAAGTTTGGATTAAGCGATAAAGAAATTCGCAGTTATTTTACTGGTCCTGCATATTTACCATGGCACAGAATGGCCAATATAGATCATTGGGAAGGACCATTGCCAAAATCTTGGTTAGATAATCAATTACAGTTGCAGAAAAAAATTGTTGCGAGAGAGCGTGCTTTATGTATGAAGCCTGTGCTTCCTGCATTTGCAGGGCATGTTCCTGAAGTGTTGAAAACAAAATATCCAACAGCAAAAATTACTTCTCTAGGTAAGTGGGGCGATTTTTCAAAGCAATATGAAAGTTATTTTTTAGATCCATTTGATTCACTATTTAATCCTATTCAAAAAGAATTTTTAGCAGAACAAACAAAATTATTTGGAACAGATCATGTTTATGGAACAGATCCTTTTAATGAAGTAACACCGCCCAGTTGGGAGCCAAATTATTTGGCCAATGCTTCGCATGTAATTTATAGTTCTATCACGAATGTTGATGCCAATGCTCAATGGCTGCAAATGGCATGGATATTCTACTTTCAGCAAAAACAATGGACTCCTGAGCGGATAAAAGCTTTTTTGCGTGCAGTGCCTCAGGATAAAATGATTTTGTTAGATTATTTCTGCGATAATACCGAAATATGGAAACGAACAGAATCGTTTTATGGGCAACCTTATTTATGGTGTTATCTTGGAAATTTTGGTGGTAATACTATGATGAGTGGAAACTTGAAAGAAGTAGAACAACGATTGGAAAATACTTTTATTAACGGAGGCAAAAATATGTGGGGATTGGGTTCTACTTTAGAAGGGTTTGGTATTAATCCTATTATGTACGAATATGTTTTAGATAAAGCATGGAGTAATGGTTCGGTTGATGTTGATAAATGGGTTAACGATTGGGCAAGTAGGCGATATGGTTCTATAAATAACAATGTATTGGAAGCATGGAATATTTTATTAAATACTACTTATGCCGAACAAGCTGGCTTAGGGAGAGCTACTTTAACTAATTCCAGACCGGTATTAAAAGGCTTTCAGAGTTGGACAACCAACCCTGTATATGCGTATGATAATAAAGCTTTATTGAAAGCATGGAAATTGTTGAATGATGTAAATGGTAAAACAACTGATGTATATGAATATGATGTTGTAAATGTTGGTAAACAAGTATTAGGGAATTATTTTAAAACTGTACGAGATGAATTTACGAATGCTTATAACAATAAAAATTTGCAACAAGTAATAGTTTTAGGTAATAAATTGAATGAGTTAATAAATGATATGGATGATTTATTGGCATCGAATAAAAATTTATTACTTGGCGATTGGGTAGAAACAGCAAAATCATTAGCTATTAATGAAGAAGAAAAAAAATATTATGAACAAGATGCCAAAAAAATTATAACTGTTTGGGGCGAAAAAGGAAGAGAGTTGGTAGATTATGCCAACAGATCTATTGCAGGGTTAATGAAGGATTATTACGGGGAAAGATGGAAAATGTTTATTACTGATATTACCATCGCTCTAAAAAATAATCAACCTTTTGATGAAAAACAATTCTTGCTAAAAATTAAAGATTTTGAAGAAAAATGGTCCGAGTCAAAAAACAAATATTCCTCAGTAGCCAAAGGTAACAGTATGAAAATTAGTAGAAGCTTATATAAAAAATATGCTGCTGAAATTGAAGCTGTACAATAATAGTAGGCACTTAAAAATATTTTTTTGTTGATTTAAAAATGATGCTACATATTTGCAGTGAAATGGTAAAAAATTCTCAAAATATTAATTGGTGGTGGCATACAAACCTCAGTCGGGGATTGTAAAGGCATTGCCAATATAATTTGAATATATTTAAAACCCCGATAAGCAATTGTCGGGGTTTTTTGTTGTACTTCAAGTGTGCAACACAATAAATGCTAATAAAAAATAAAAGTGGTTACCAAATAATAAGTAATGCCATGAAGAAAATTTTAATTGAAACTAAGGTGAAAAAAATGCTGGCCGATATTCATACGCCGGTTGGTATTTATTTGCGAGTTAGAGACAGGTTTAGAGATACTGTTTTGTTAGAAAGTACAGACCATCATGTGGCAGAAAACAGTTATAGTTTTATTTGTATTAATGCAGTTGCAGGTATAGAAATTACTTCAACAAAAAGTATAGAATTTAAATTGCCAACTCAAAAACCTGAAAATATTGCTATAACAAATGAACAAGATGTACCTGAGTTGTTATGGAATTTTATGCAGCACTTTGACATAGCTGCCAATGACGAAAAGGAAGTCAAATTTGCACAAGGATTATATGGTTATACAACGTATGATGCTGTTCAGTTTTTTGATACAGTTAAACTAAAATCTGCAAATAAAATTGATGGAGCAATACCTTTAATGCGTTATAGGTTGTATCAGTATGTTATTGCTATTAATCATTTTAAAGATGAATTGTATTTATGTGAAAATAAAATTAAAGGATTAGAAAGTGAGATTGATATTGTAGATGGATTAATAAAAAGTAAAAACATTCCTATATTCCCTTTCGCTTTAAAAGGCAATGAATTATGCAATATGACGGATAGCGTTTATGTTGATATGGTAAAAAAAGGAATTCAAAGTTGTTTGCGTGGCGATGTGTTTCAGATAGTACTTAGTCGCCAATTTCAACAAAAATTTATTGGAGATGAGTTTAATGTTTATCGTTCATTGCGAAGTGTAAATCCATCACCATACTTATTTTTCTTTGATTATGGCGATTATAAGTTAATGGGTTCATCGCCCGAGAGTCAGCTTATAATAAAGAACAATAAAGCAATAGTGCATCCTATTGCAGGAACATTTAAAAGAACAGGAGATGATGAAGTTGATAAAATGGAAACAAAACGTTTATTGGAAGATGCAAAGGAAAATGCAGAGCACGTAATGTTAGTAGATTTAGCAAGAAATGATTTAAGCCGTTTATGCAATTCTGTACATGTAAATTATTATAAACAAGTTCATTATTATAGTCATGTTATTCATTTAGTAAGTGAAGTAGTAGGAAATGTACCGGAGGGAACTAACCCATTTTTATTATTAGCAAAAACCTTTCCTGCAGGTACTTTAAGCGGAGCTCCTAAATATAAAGCTATGGAATTAATTGATAGTTACGAGCCCACTTCTCGTGGCTATTACGGTGGTGCATTGGGTTTTATAGGCTTTGATGCAAGTTGTAATCATGCAATTATGATTAGAACTTTTTTAAGTAAAAATAATACGCTTACTTATCAGGCCGGTGCAGGTATTGTTGCAGCAAGTAATCCGGATAACGAACTACAAGAAGTAAATAATAAATTAGGAGCATTAAAAAAAGCGATTGCTATCGCAGAAACCATATAATATGAAAATTTTAATTTTCGATAATTACGATTCGTTTACTTATAATTTGGTGCATCTGGTTGAAAAAATTTTACACCAAAAAGTAGATGTATTTCGCAATGATGCAATTGAATTAGAAGCAGTAAATAACTATGATAAAATTATTTTATCTCCTGGTCCGGGTGTTCCAATCGAAGCAGGATTATTATTGCCTTTAATAAAAAATTATGCTGCTACAAAATCTATTCTGGGTGTGTGTTTAGGGCATCAAGCAATAGCCGAAGCTTTTGGCGGCACACTTGTCAATCTTACTAAAGTGTATCATGGTGTAGCAACTTCTATTAAAATTATTAACAGTGAATTTACTTCTACTAACAAAAGCAATAATTTATTTAAGGATCTGCCTAATGAATTTGAAGTAGGAAGATATCATAGTTGGGTGGTAAGCAAAGAAAATTTTCCGGATAATTTAGAAATTACCGCTGTAGATGATAATGATTATATTATGGCATTGAGGCATAAACAATATGATCTGCAAGGTGTTCAATTTCATCCGGAAAGTGTATTAACACCCAATGGTGAGAAGATAATTAGTAATTGGTTATCATTATAATCATTCAAATTTTATTCATGAAAAAAATTCTTGTTTATCTATTTGAGCATAAAACATTATCGAGAGAGCAGGCAAAGGAAGTGCTTACCAATATCTCTAAAGGAATGTATAATGAAAGTGAAGTAACAGCATTTGTAACTGTGTATTTAATGCGTAGTATTACTATTGAGGAGTTACAAGGCTTTCGTGATGCACTACTTGAATTATGTGTTCAAGTTCATCTAAATAATCATGCTACTTTGGATATTGTTGGAACAGGTGGTGATGGAAAAAATACTTTTAATATTTCTACTCTATCTTGTTTTATTGCAGCAGGAGCCGGACAAAATGTTGCTAAACATGGAAATTATGGAGCAACTTCTATTAGTGGCGCATCGAATGTAATGGAGCAATTAGGATATAGAATGAGTAATGATGTGCATAAGCTGCAACGAGAAATTGAGGAAGCAAATATTTGTTTTTTGCATGCACCTTTATTTCATCCTGCATTAAAAGCAGTTGGATTAATTAGAAAAAATTTAAGCATACGAACATTTTTCAATATGCTTGGACCAATGGTAAATCCTGCTTCACCGGCATATCAGTTAGTAGGTGTTTATAATTTAGAGATGGCTCGTATTTATAATTATTTATTACAACAAACAGATCGCTCATTTACCATTATTCACAGCTTGGATGGGTATGATGAAATATCATTAACCGGCGATACAAAAGTAATTAGCAATGAAGGCGAAAAAATTATGACACCAATGCAACTGGGTAAGCGAATGGTAACGCCTGAAGATATTTATGGTGGTAACACAGTAGAAGATGCTGCTAAATTATTTGTGAAGATAATTAACGGCGAAGGAACTTTTGCACAGAATGCCGTAGTATTGGCAAATGCCGCTATGGCATTGTATTGCACAGGAAAATATGTTACGTATAATGATGCATACAATGCAGCTGTAGAAAGTTTGGAATCGGGAAGAGCATATCAATCATTACAAAAATTAATCAGTATACAATAAGAAGCTGTTTGAGTTAAATTAGAAAAAAGTTGTAAAGTTTTTGATGAATAGACAAAAGAAGGAAATCGGTCGTTAAAGAGTTAATGACAAAAAAAACAAATTTTCAACCGACTTCCAGTGGCAAATTTTAGAAAGT
>DAHXOT010000039.1 GCA_027364735.1 Hydrotalea sp.
GCTCTGCCTAGCCACTCGGCCACAGGACCTTTCGGGCTGCGAAAATAAAGCAAGCAATCTAATTTCAAAATTCTAATTTTATAATAGCTAAACTTTTTTTTATAAAATTGCTTTTGGCTGGAATAATTTGTACCATTTATATTGCATCAAAAAGCTTATTATACCATTTGCTTTAAAAAAATTTATGTATGACAAGAATTGCAGAATCGGAATTAATTATTAATAACAGAGGTGCTATATATCATATCAATTTACACCCCGATGAATTAGCAGATACTGTAATTACCGTTGGCGACCCCGACCGAGTAACTGAGGTAAGTAAATATTTTGATTTAATTGAAGTAAAACAACAACATAGAGAATTTATAGCTCATACCGGTTTTATTGGCAAAAAAAGAATTACAGTGGTATCTACCGGTATAGGCCCCGATAATATTGATATTGTTTTAAATGAGTTGGATGCTTTAGTAAATATTGATTTTACAACAAGAACCATAAAACCAGAATTAAAACATTTAACCATACTTCGTTTAGGCACATCCGGATCATTACAGTCGGCAATTGCGGTAGATAGTTTTGTAGCAGGTACTCATGGCTTGGGATTAGATAATTTATTGCATTATTATCGCTTACAAAATAATGAGGAAGAACAACAAATTATTCAGCAATTTATTGCACATACACAGTTAAGCGGCAATATTCAGCCTTATTTAGTATCGGCAAGTGCAAGTATTTTAAAACATTTTGTTGATGGATACTATCACGGAATTACCACTACTTGTCCGGGGTTTTATGGCCCACAAGGCAGGGTTTTGCGTTTAGGATTAGCTAATCCATTATTAGTTGATAGATTAAGCAGTTTTCGTTTTGGCAATCATTTCATCAGCAATTTCGAAATGGAAACCAGTGCTATTTATGGTTTAAGTAAATTATTGGGGCATCAATGCCTTAGCTTAAATGTTATTGTAGCCAATAGAGTAACCAAACAATTTAGTAAAGATGCTAAAGCAGCCGTAGAAAACTTAATTAAAAAAAGTTTATCAATTATTGAACATATATAACCAATGAAAATTACATTTTATAAATATCAGGGTACTGGCAACGATTTTATTATTATTGATAATAGAAATGGTTTTACCCATTTTACTACCCAACAAATTAATTTTTTGTGTAACCGAAAATTTGGCATTGGTGCAGATGGTTTAATGCTATTAAACGTATTAAATGGATACGACTTTGAAATGGTGTATTACAATGCCGATGGTAAAGAAAGCACCATGTGTGGCAATGGCGGACGCTGTTTAACTCAATTTGCCAAAGACGTAGGCATTATAAAAGAAAAATATGTTTTTATGGCAACCGATGGAGTGCATGAAGCTTTGTTTGAACAAAATGGATGGGTGGCACTAAAAATGAAAGATGTATCTACTATTGCTACATTTAATAACGATAAAATTGTAAATACCGGATCTCCGCATTATGTTCAGCAAGTAGAAAATGTATCTGCTAAAAATGTTTTTACCGATGGCCGTAACATACGCTACAGCCATGCATTTGCCGCCGAAGGTATTAATGTAAATTTTGTACAACCTACACCCAATGGCATTACAGTAAGAACCTATGAACGTGGTGTAGAAGATGAAACATTAAGTTGTGGCACCGGCGTTACTGCATCTGCTTTGGTTTTTAGTGATAAAAATTTGCATCAAAGAATTAATATTGAAACTTTAGGCGGGCAATTGGCTGTTGAATTTGATAAAGAAAATGATCAGCATTTTACCAATATTTATTTATGCGGACCGGCAACTTTTGTTTTTAAAGGCGAGATCGATCTCTAACTATCCATCTAAAATCAATCAATATGCCAACAAAAACAACCAAAACAATTTACTGGATTACCACCAGTATTTTGTCGCTCTTTTATTAATGGGAATTCTTTTTATAACCAAACCCGAATCTATGGAACTAATGAAGCAGTTAGGAGTTCCTACATGGCTTTATTGGGAAATAAGCATTGGAAAAATTATTGGAGGATTATTGTTAATTCTTCCATTTATAGCAAAAAAACTTAAAGAATGGACTTATGTTGCATTGGGTATAGATTTTATTTCTGCCACAATAGCTTTAAATGCAGTGGGAGGAATTGGGTTAAAGGCTTTTAGTCCGCTTTTATTCTTCTTTGTATTGCTGGTTTCTTATCTTTCTTATCATAAATTAAATGCTACCAATTAACCATTAACTCTAATTTACAGCACAATAACTGATAGAGAGAAACTTGAAAAATAAAAATTTAAATAAAAAGTAGCAATATGGCCAATAACATTGTAAAACTACACCGAGTTTTTGCTGCACCGGTAGAAAAAGTATATAAAGCATTCGCAAATGCCGATGCAATTGCTTCTTGGTTGCCACCTTATGGATTTGTATGTAAAGTACACAGCATGGATTTTAAAATTGGTGGTACATATAAAATGACATTTACTAATTTTACTACAGCTAATGAACACCCATTTGGTGGTGAATATTTAGAAATTATTCCTAATGAACTTTTAAAATATACAGACCAATTTGACGATCCTAATTTGCCGGGACAAATGATTACAACCATTGAATTAAAAAAGGTTTTATGTGGTACAGAACTTTTTGTAACACAAGAGGGAATACCCAATATGATACCTACTGAAATGTGTTATTTAGGTTGGCAAGAATCGTTAGATAAATTAAAACGCTTGGTAGAACCAAATATTCCTGACGCATAAAAATATAATACCATGGCACAAATAAATCCTTACATACACTTCAATGGAAATGCAGAAGAAGCATTTACATTTTACAAATCAGTATTTGGCGGAGAGTTTGCAATGATTAGCCGCTTCAAAGATATGTCAAGCCCCGAGTATCCTATTCCTGAAAAGGAAGCTAACAAAATTATGCATATTGCTTTGCCAATAGGCAATAACAGTGTGTTAATGGGAAGTGACACTCCCGAATTTATGGGGAAGCATAACGAGAATGAAAACAGAAGTAAAATTTCAATAAGTGTAGAAAGCAAGGAGGAAGCAGACCAATTATTTAATGGACTTTCGGCAGGTGGAAAAGTTGAAATGCCTATTGCAGATAGTCCTTGGGGATCGTATTTTGGTATGTTTAGAGACAAATACGGAATTGAATGGATGGTAGACTTTGACCCACAATATAAAAGACATTTGTAACGAACAAAAAGCAAAAGGTTTGCTGCAAAACCAGAGAACGAAATAACAATTGATCGTTATACTACTTCCCTACTACAAGCCTCGAACGTTAACCATTATTTTATGCTTACTACTATTAAAAATGTTGATGATTATATTGCTTTACAACCCGAAAATATTAGAGAAAAATTAGAGAAACTAAGGCAAACTATTACAACTGCTGCACCTGCCGCAACAGAAGTAATTAGTTATGGAATGCCTGCCTATAAATTAAATGGCATGCTGGTATATTTTGCTGCTCATAAACAGCATATAGGCTTTTACCCAATGCCATCGGCAATACTTGCTTTTAAAACCGAACTTACCAATTATGTAACAGCAAAAGCTACCGTACAATTTCCTTATGATAAACCTATTCCTTATGAATTGGTAAAAAAAATAATTCAATTGAGAGTAAAAGAAAATATCAATAAAAAGAAAAAATAATCAAATGGCATTATTTAATGTAAGAGTATATGGAATTTTGTTAGATAGCAACCATCGTATTTTAGTTACCGATGAGTTTATAAGAGGAAATTATTTTACTAAATTTCCCGGTGGCGGATTAGAGTTTGGCGAAGGTACCAGAGATTGTTTAAAAAGAGAATTTAAAGAAGAAGCTAATGTAGAAGTAACAGTAGGCAATCATATTTATACTACCGATTTTTTTCAAATCTCTGCCTTTAATAATATTGATCAAATTATTTCCATTTATTATTTTGTTAGCACCAACGAGCCTATTCATTTATTTACCAAATTAAAACCTTTCGATTTTGAACCCCATCAAATTGCCGATCCTAAAGGATCTAGTGAAGTATTTAGATGGATTGAATGGAATGAATTTTCGGAAGAATCTGTTTCGCTACCAATAGATAAAGTGGTTGTAAAAATGCTAAAAGAAAATTCTTTTTAAACCAACCATTTTAACCGAATAATAAAGCAGTTGTATAAAAATTATTGCAATTTACTTTTTAGTTCTGTGCTGTATTGCTGATTAATTTACATTACGATATTCATTGGGCGACTGCCCTACTCTTTGCTTAAATAAACGACTAAAATGTTGCGGATATTTAAAGCCTAATTCAAAAGCAATTTGGTTAACCGATTTACTATGATCAAATATTTTTTCTTTTGCTACATCAATTACTTTCCATTGAATATATTCTTGTGCTGTTTTACCTGTTTCTTTTTTAATTAAATCGCCAAAATAGTTGGCAGATAAATTAAGTTCATCGGCACAATAAGCTACAGAAGGCAAACCAATTGAATTAGGTTTATCAGTTTCAAAATATTCATTCAACAAATATTCAAATCTTTCTACAATATCTCTATGCACTTTATCACGGGTAAAAAATTGGCGATCGTAAAAACGCAAGCAATAGTCTAAAAAAAGTTCAATATTAGATACAATTAATTTCTTACTATGCTTATCAATGTTATGTTGTAACTCGTATTTAATTTTTGAAAAACAATCCAACACAACTTTCCTTTCACGGTCTGATACATGAAGTGCTTCGTTAGATTGATAGCCGAAAAAAGTATAATGTTGTATATGCCTACCAAGAGAAGTACCATGTATTAAATCGGGATGAAAAACCAAAGCATAACCTTTGGGCTGGTAAGTTTCCCCATTACTATTAATTCCGGCAATTTGCCCCGGAGCAAGAAAAACCAATGTTCCTTCCTGATAATCGTACGTATGCCTTCCATACAGCAAGTCGCCACATTTTACTTCTTTTAAAAAAATGGTATAAAATCCAAAATACATTCTGGAACCTTGTCGGGGTGAAGCTTTCGACAAATCAACAATACTTACCAGCGGATGCAAGGTTTCGTTATTATTAAAAACGTTGTAGTCATTGATTGTTTCAAAGCGTCGCATAGTATCCATCACATTGTTTTTTTCTTATCCCAAAATTAATAGTTTATTCATCCCTTAGTATATCTGCACTTACTAATCAGCAATATTGGTAGATAAATCTGTAATCTGTATACCATGCAGGTAAATAAATGGAAATACCTTTAAACATTTTAAGAGATAAATTATAAACATCAATACAATTGAATAATGAAGAAATTATTATCAGTATGTACATTCCTTATAGCATGTTCTCTGTTGCAAGCCCAACAAAAAGCAGATAAGGCAGCTCCCATAGTTCATACCGCATCGGGAATTT
>DAHXOT010000041.1 GCA_027364735.1 Hydrotalea sp.
GGATTAACCCGTGTTGCATTAAAAAAAGGTTCGCTGGTGGTAAACTCGTCGCAAGGTGGCGGAAGTAAAGAC
This sequence comes from Hydrotalea sp., assembly GCA_027364735.1. Lineage (GTDB taxonomy): Bacteria > Bacteroidota > Bacteroidia > Chitinophagales > Chitinophagaceae > JAKAJX01. The sequence continues at coordinate 73 of DAHXOT010000041.1, forward strand.
ACTTGGATTGTTGATTAAAATAAGGTAACCAACAATTGAATTACTATTAAGCTTTGGTTGTGTTACTCAATGCAACGTTCAGTTCATTAATGAACAAAAATATTTGTTCGTTTAACAGGTTTAAAAGTTTAAACGTTATGGCAACTATACAAACATTTGAAGAAATAGTTTCATGGCAAGAAGCTCGTTTACTCAATCAAAAAATAGGTACGCTAATTGACACTGGAAATTTTAAATCAAGCTTCAAACTTATCAATCAAATTGAAGGTTCGGCTGGTTCTATCATGGATAATATTGCAGAAGGATTTGAAAGAGGTGGCAACAAAGAATTTATTCAGTTTCTATACATTGCCAAAGCTTCATGCGGGGAATTACGATCACAATTATACAGGTTACTTGACAGAAAATATATAACCCAAATTGAGTTTGAAGATTTAAATACACATGCAAAAAAGATAAGCAGTTTAATCCAAAAACTTATTTCATATTTGGAAAGCTCAGAAACAAAAGGAATAAAATATAAAAACAGAAGTAACAATTAACTTATGCAACCCTTTAAACTCTTAAAACCTTTTAAACTTATTAAACCGTTTGTATATGCTGAGTAGAATTGCCGATTCAATGTTTTGGTTAAACCGTTATATGGAAAGATGCGATACACTTTTACGAGGTGTAAGAACGCATTATATTTTGATGCTGGATAAAGGTATTAATCAGCATTTATCTTGGCGTATACTATTCGAAATTTTTGTAACCTCCCATGAAGAAGAATTATTACGCTACGAAAATGATACCGATGCTGCTTTGCATCGTTTATTGTTAGATAATGAAAATTTAAACTCGTTAAAAAATTTAATACTACATGCAAGAGAAAATGCACGTGGCATGCAAGACCATATTACCAAAGAAGTATGGGAGCATGTAAATCAAATATATCATCAAGTAAATGTATTAGCTAACTCGAGCAATTTATTGGTATACGATGCCATTAAAACAATAGATGAATTATCTCAAAATTGTATTATTTACAATGGCGTTACCGAAACTACCATGTCGCGGGGTATGGGATGGAATTTTATGAATCTTGGAAAATATATTGAAAGATGTTTATTAACAATTGAACTAACAGATAAATATTTTAAGCAAATTAATTATAACCTGGATGATGAAAAAGATATTTTGCAATGGCGGCCATTATTACTTTCGCTATCGGGTTACGAATTGCATTTAAAAAATTATAGAAGCAACAATTATAATAAGAATACTATTCACCAAGTTTTATTCAATAAAAATTTTAACAGAAGTGTATTGTACACCTTATTAAGAATTGAAAAATATTTCACATTTATTGTTGAAAACAATAAAGCAGAAGAAAAAGAAGCGTTAATAAAAAAAATGGGAAGGTTAGTAAGTAAGGTCAAATACTTTGATGCTGATTCACTGAATCATCTTACTTTGCAAAACTTTCTTCACAACACAAAAAAAGATTTATTAGAGTTTAGTAACGAATTAGCACAAACTTTCTTTTCATATTCATAATAGCACGGAACAATATGCCCATTTTTCAGATATACCACATTACAAAATACGAATACGACAGGCCTGTTAAAGAGAGCACCAACGAAATAAAAATATTTCCTTATTTATGCAATGAGCAAGAGGTATTCCATCACGATTTAATTATTACAGACACGCCCGATATAAATATTTATACTGATTATTGGGGAAATAAAGTAGGCACTTTTAATTTATTATCGCCGCATAAAACTTTAATAATTGAAAGTAAATTAACCATTAGAACCACTGCAAGTTCTCAGTTAAGTATAAACTTTCATGAAGGATGGGATCAATTAAAAAGCGAATTAAATAATAATTTACATTTAATTGAATTAAGTAAACCCGATAACATTAAACGCCAGGCAGATATTGAAGAGATTATTCAATCAATACATCCTCAAGGTAAAAGTATTGCACAAACTGTTGAACATTGTAACGAATATATTTATAAGAATTTTAAATACATAAAAGGCATAACTACCATTGAAACAACTGTTGATGAAATATTAGAACATCACTCAGGCGTGTGTCAGGATTTTGCTCATGTATTACTACAACTTTTACGAACTTTAGAAATACCCTGCCGGTATGTAAGCGGATATATTTGTCCAAATAAAAATGGCATGCGTGGCGAGGGTGCAACCCATGCCTGGGTTGAAGCATATATTCCGGGATATGGTTGGGCAGGTATCGATCCTACCAATAATATTTGGGTTACCAACAATCATGTAAAATTGGCTGTGGGTAATCATTTCACTCACTGCACTCCTATAAAAGGAACTTTCAAAGGCCCCGCCCGCCAAAAATTATTTGTGTATGTTTCCATCGGTTATGAAGATGGCAATGTGTTTGAGGAGCAAACCAATGTTACCATGCAAAGTATTGCAGAAGATGAAAAGGCAATTGCATTGGCAGATGAACTGGCAGAACAACAACAGCAACAACAATAAAAAAAATATTGCATCTTGCAATGATAATTTTCAATTATGATTCAATTAAAACTATACAGAATTCTCACTTTTATTCTTATTCCTTTTGCTATCTATTCTGGGATGGAAGGCATTGTATCTATTTTTGCAGGCTTTGGCAATCCATTAATTCTATTACCGGCAGCAATTATGATATGTGTAGCCATTTATGTATTTGCAAGTAACATTTTTTTAAATAAAGGCATTGTTAAATCGTTACCCTGTAAAGAGAGTTTAAAAGATTGGATAAAAGTAAATGCTATTGTTACAATTATTTTTGCAATACTCATGTTCATCAGCACATTAGTAATTCTATTATTATTAAGCGATCAAAAACTTTTACAACAACTTGTTCATACATCTATCAGTAATCAACCTGCAATTATTCAACAAAATTTTACAGAAGCATCGTATCTACAACTTTTAAAAAATGCAGTGTATATTCTTCTGCCTGTTTCTATAATATTGATAACACATATTATTATAACATTCAGGTTAATGAAAAAATATAAACAAGTATTTGAATAATTATTTTTACTTTTCTTAAATGAATACTCATATTCCTTTAGCTGAAAGAGTAAGACCAAAATCGTTAGATGATTTAATAGGACAAGAACATCTTACCGGCAAAGGAAGTATTTTACGCAATGCTATTGAACAAAATAAAATTCCTTCTCTTATTTTATGGGGGCCGCCTGGTGTTGGTAAAACAACTATTGCTACTATTATTGCCAATACATTATTGGTACCATTTTTTCAGCTAAGTGCCATAAGCAGTGGTGTAAAAGATGTTAGAGAAATAATTGAAGAAGCCAAACAAATTGAGGGAGCCATTTTATTTATTGATGAAATTCATCGGTTCAATAAAGGTCAGCAAGATGCTTTATTGGGAGCAGTTGAAAAAGGCATTATTACTTTAATTGGTGCAACAACAGAAAATCCATCTTTCGAAGTAAACACAGCACTATTAAGCAGATGCCAAGTATATGTTTTAAAATCCTTACAGGAAAAAGATTTAAATAAACTGCTTGAACAATCTATTGCAAAAGATGCAATACTGCAACAACATACAATTGTATTAAAAGAAACAGAAGCATTACTTACAATAAGTGGCGGCGATGCCAGAAAATTATTAAATTTATTAGAACTAATTGTTACCTCAACAAACAAAAAAGAAATAATTATTACCGATGATTACGTAATGCAAGTTGCACAAAAAAAAATTGCATTATACGATAAACAAGGTGAGCAACATTACGATATTATTTCAGCATTTATAAAAAGTATTCGCGGCAGCGATCCCAACGGTGCGGTATATTGGTTAGCAAGAATGATAGAGGGTGGAGAAGATGTAAAATTTATTGCAAGAAGAATGTTGATATTGGCCAGTGAAGATATTGGCAATGCAAATCCTAATGCATTATTATTAGCCAACGCAACATTCGATGCAGTAACTAAAATTGGTTATCCTGAAAGCAGAATTATATTAAGCCAATGTGCAATTTATTTAGCATCGAGTGCCAAAACCAATACCGCTATTGCAGCCATTGCAGCAGCACAAGCAGCCGTACAACAACAAGGTAATTTACCTGTGCCATTGCACTTACGCAATGCACCAACCAAGTTGATGAAAGATTTGAATTACGGAAAAGAATATCAATACTCCCATCTCGGCGAAGGCAATTTTATTGAACAAGAATATTTGCCCGAAAAGCTTACAGGAACTGCCTTTTACAAACCAGGCAATAATGCCAGAGAAAATGAATTGCGTAAATATTTAAAAGAAAAGTGGAAGGATAAGTACAAGTATTAAATCATCAATCAATTACCAGTTCAAAAGTTATGAAGTTTAAAGCCATTTTTTTAGATGTTGATGGAACAATATTAAGTTCTCAACGAACTATTTTACCAAGTACCAAAACTATTTTAAGCCAACTCCATCAACAAGGGGTATTAATTACAGTAGTTACTGCCCGCCCACCGGATGCAACTTGGCTAATATTTAAACAATTAGAAATGCCCGATAATCCTATCATTTGTTTTAATGGCGGATTAATTGAACACCAAAATAAATTCATTGCAGATTATAGTATTTCTGCTACAATGGTTCAACAAATTAAAGAAGCCATACAACATTTTGATATTAATTTCACACTGTATCATTACCGCGATTGGCTGGTAGAAAAAATTGATGGAATGGTGCAAAGAGAAAGTGATGTTACGGCAACTAAAATAAGTGTTGTGAATTTTAATGAAGAAAAAATTAAGCAACTAAATATTCATAAAATACTTTGTATGGGCGATCCTTCTCAAATTGAACAAGCAGAAGCTTTTTTAAAATCCGAAAAAATATTTCCAATAAATTTAAACAGATCTAAGTCTACTTATTTAGAAATTGTTCATCAAAATGCTTCTAAAATGTTAGGTGTAAAAAAAGTAATGGAATTGTATGGTTTAACTACCAATGAGATTATAACTATTGGCGATTATTATAATGATATTGACATGCTGCAATTTGCCAAAACAAGTATTGCCATGGGCAATGCCCCCGACGATGTTAAAAAATATGCAACCATAGTAACAGATACTAATAATAATGATGGTATTGCCAAAGCACTAACTACCTTACTATTTTAATACGCAATTTTTTTAACCACTTATACATAAATTACAAGCAACATTGGCTGGTTAATTATCTTTATTCTTCAACCCCATTGCTATGAAAAAAATATTTTTACTGTTAAGTTTTGCATTGCTCAATATCTTAGTTGATGCACAAACTATCATTAACCGCGATGCAGAAATTTCTGCAATGGTAAAAGAAGTAAATCCCGATTCGCTGAAATATTATTTACAAACATTAGTATCGTTTGGTACACGCAATACATTAAGTACGCAAACAAATACAACAAGTGGTATTGGAGCGGCTCGCAATTGGGTACTGAAAAAATTTAATGAGTTTGCAAAAGAAAGTAATGGAAGAATGACAGCTTTTATTGATACTGTTACTTTACAGCCGGATAAAAAAAGAGTAGATACGCCAACCCTACTTGGCAATGTAGTAGCTGTTTTAAAGGGCACTGATACAAGCGATCATAGAATATTTGTAATGAGCGGACATCTCGATAATATGCGTACCAATGTAATGGATAGAATAGGTAATGCCCCCGGTGCCAATGATGATGGAAGTGGCTCTGTTGCTGTAATGGAATGTGCCAGAGTAATGAGTAAACATAGTTTTCCTGCAACTATTATTTTTGTTTGTGTAAGTGGTGAAGAGCAAGGTTTATTGGGTGCTTACTTTATGGCTAAAAAAGCCAAAAAAGAAAATTGGAATATTGAAGCGGTATTAAATAATGATATTATGGGCAGCAATAATAGCAGCGAAACCAATATTATTGACAATACTAAAATAAGAGTTTTTAGCGAGGGCTTACCTGCTTATGAAACTGAAAAGAATGCAAAAATAATTCGTCAATTAGGTTTGGAAAATGATGGAAAATCGCGTCAGTTAGCACGTTATGTAAAAGAAATTGGAGAACGTTATGTTGATAATATTGAAGTGGTAATGGTGTATCGGAATGATCGTTTTTTACGTGGTGGAGATCATACACCTTATGTAGAAAATGGATATGCAGCCGTAAGAATTACCGAAATGAATGAAAATTATTATCATCAACATCAAGATGTAAGAATAGAAAATAATATTCAGTACGGCGATCTTTTAGAATTTATTGATTTTAATTATTTAAGAAAAAACACAGCCATTAATCTTTCTAATTTAGCCAATCTTTCTAAAGCTCCGGCAATGCCCGAACAAGTAAAAGTAGAAACAAAAAAATTAGAAAATTTTACTTCCCTTTCCTGGAAGAAACCTACAACAGGTACTGTTAAAGGCTATTACATTTTAATGCGTGAAACTACTTGGCCAATTTGGCAAAAGAAATTTTTTACTACAGAAACTAACTATCAATTACCCTTTAGTAAAGACAATTATTTTTTTGCCGTACAATCTGTAAATGAAACCGGTAATGAAAGTTTGCCTGTAGTGCCTATGCCACAAAAATAACTTTGTAACATAACCCAAAAACATTTCAGTATTTAATACCCAATTATCAGTAGTTAAAATAATTGCTGTGCTTATTAACAACTACTTTGATGATCATTAAAATAAGATAGCATAAAAAATATTACCTGATTCTATCGGTACTTTTTACCAATTTTTCATCTTTCCTAATAGCTCTAATTGCTAAAATTAACAATACCGGAATAAGTATAGGAATAAAAGCAGTAATAGTAATACTGCTTTCTGCAGCAATAAAAGTTTTGCTCTGCCAATGATATAAGGCAATAACAATTAAAGACACTATTAATGCAACCGAACTTAGTTTAAGTTGCAGCTTTCGATATTTATACAAAAAGATGGTAATAATTGACATAACGCCTACAGCAACCGAACTTACAATTAATAAAGGATTATAAGAAGCCGTTAAAAATACCACCGGCTTTGGCACTATATCATTGATTCTATGGCCACTATACACCGATGTTTGCAGAGAGGTAAATGCTAAAGCAGCTACCAACAATAACCAAATAGTTTGAATTCGTTGTATCATAAAAAAATGTTTAAGAAGTTTAAATGGTTTAAGAATTTAATTGGCTAACAGTAACAACTTTGAACTCTTTAAACCTTTTAAACTCTTTAAACTTGTATTATCCCAATTCCGGATACAAAGGAAATTGAGTCATAAATTCATTCACCTGCTGTTTAACTTTCATTAAAACAGAAGTATCATCGGCATTCATTAAAACTGTATCAATAGCATTTACTACAAATTCCATATCATGTTCTTTCATACCTCTGGTAGTAATTGCCGGAACACCAAATCTAATACCCGAAGTAACAAAAGCACTTTTATCATCAAAAGGAACCATATTTTTATTGGCAGTAATATCAGCATGCCCTAATACTTGTTCTGCTTTTTTACCGCTGATATTTTTATTGCGTAAATCAATTAACATTAAATGATTATCGGTACCTGCACTAATTATTTGATACCCTCGGCTCACAAAAGCGGTAGCCATTGACTGGGCATTTTTTTGTACTTGCTGAGCATAAGTAGTAAACTCATCGGTTAAAATTTCTCCAAATGCAATAGCTTTTGCAGCAATAACATGCTCTAAAGGTCCGCCCTGCGTGCCCGGAAATACAGCCATATCAAGTAGGTTACTCATCATTCTGGTATTTCCTTTCACATCTTTTAATCCAAAAGGATTTTCAAAATCTTTCCCAATCATAATGATACCTCCACGAGGGCCACGTAAAGTTTTATGGGTAGTAGATGTAACAAAATGACAATGTTGAAAAGGTGAGCTTAATAAATTTTTGGCAATTAATCCGGCAGGATGTGCAATATCGGCCATTACAAAAGCCCCTACTTCATCGGCAACCAATCTAATTCTTGCATAATCAATATCCCGACTATAAGCACTGGCACCACAAATAATTAGTTTAGGTTTTACTTTACGGGCTTTATCTTCTAACATTTCATAATCAATTAATCCTGTTTCTTTTTTAACCCCATAAGAATGTGCTTGATATAGTTTGCCGCTAAAATTAACAGGGCTACCATGCGTTAAATGCCCACCCATACTTAAATCTAATCCAAGAATGGCATCACCGGGTTGCAATATTGCCAATAGCACGGCTGCATTGGCTTGCGCCCCACTATGTGGTTGTACATTAGCATATTCAATATTAAATACTTGCTTTAATCTATCAATGGCTAATTGTTCTGTTTGATCTACAATTTCGCAACCACCATAATATCTTCTGCCCGGGTATCCTTCTGCATATTTATTGGTTAATACAGTACCCATTGCTTCTATTACCTGAAGAGATGTAAAATTTTCTGAAGCTATTAATTCAATTCCCCTTCTTTGCCTTTCTAACTCTTGCTTTATCAAATTAAAAACTAACGTATCTCTTTGCATGAATATAAATTTTTCGCAAAAATAATTAATTGCTATTGGTAATTCTATTTTTTGAAAAGAATGTTTTACACTTTGCAATAACCAAAAACTTGTTTGGCAAAAAGATTTGCTTACTTTCACGCCGCATATTAAGTGAATATGTATAGATTTTGAAATGTGATTAAATTTTAATTGTTCATTAAATAAGCACAATCCCCTAAAATGAAAGCTATTATTCCTGTGGCAGGTGCCGGAACCAAATTAAGACCACATACTTATACACAACCAAAAGCATTAATTCCTATTGCAGGTAAAACTATTTTAAGTTTTATTGTAGATCAATTACACGAAGCAGGTATTAAAGAATTTATTTTTATTGTAGGATATTTAGGCGAAAAAATTCAAGAATATGTAACGCAAACTTATCCCGAATTTAGTACGCATTTTGTATATCAAAATGAGCGACAAGGAACAGGCCATGCCATTGAATTAACAAAAAATATTGTAGGCAACGATGAGGTTTTTGTAATATTAGGCGATACCATTTGCGAATACGATATTAAAGAAGTATTAGAATCTCCCTACAGCATGTTAGGAGTAAAAAAAGTTGATGACCCACACAATTTTGGTGTAGCAGAAATTAATGAAAATGGATTTATTGAACATGTGGTAGAAAAACCCGCTATACCCAAAAGCAATATGGCATTAGTAGGATTGTATAAAATAAAAGAAACTCATTTTTTGTTTGAATGCTTACACCATATTTTCACTGCGAATATTACCAGCAATGGCGAATACAATTTAACCGATGCATTAGACTGTATGATAAAACGTGGTGCTAAATTTCAACCGTTTAAAGTAAAAAATTGGTTCGATTGTGGTAAGAAAGAAACCTTATTGGAAAGCAATGCAACTTTAATGAAAAAATTCGGCGGCAACGTGCATGAAAATGTACAAACAGAAAATGCTATTATTATTCCTCCGGTTAGTATTGCTGCAGGTTCTATTATCAAAAATTCCATTATTGGTCCACACGTCTCAATTGGTGCTAATACTACTGTTCAATTTTCAATAGTTCGCGATAGCATAATAGGTTCTTATACCAATTTATATGAAGTAGTTGTAGATAACTCTTTAATAGGAAGTGATGCCAGTGTTAAAGGCCTAAGCCGAAGTTTAAATATTGGCGATAATACAGAAATAGATTTTGGGTAGTGATACATCCAAAACAAAAATGATGCTTAACACATTACCATGTTTTCGTTTTCCTAATTAAATGTATCTATTTAACTACATTTATGGTATGTTTTCTAATCGTATCACACAACTTCTAAAGATTAACTATCCCATTATTCAAGCAGGAATGATTTGGGCAAGTGGCTGGAAATTAGCCAGTGCAGTTAGTAATGCAGGAGGCTTGGGATTAATTGGTGCAGGCAGTATGTACCCCGATGTACTAAAAGAACATATTCAACGCTGCAAAGCAGCAACCAATAATCCTTTTGGCGTTAACCTTCCATTAATGTATCCTGATATTGACAAACATATTGAAATAATTATTGAACAAAAAGTACCTATTGTTTTTACCAGTGCAGGCAATCCTAAAACTTACACTCCGTATTTAAAACAACAAGGCATTACCGTTATACATGTTGTAAGCAGCAGTGTATTTGCTCAAAAAGCTGCAGCAGCAGGGGTTGATGCAGTTGTTGCCGAAGGCTTTGAAGCAGGTGGCCATAATGGCAAAGAAGAAACAACCACTTTGGTAT
>DAHXOT010000049.1 GCA_027364735.1 Hydrotalea sp.
GTATGTTATTGAAATTAAATCGGAATTAGACGAAACAAAAAAAGAATTAGAAGCAACCAAGCAACAAATTAAAAAGAATTAAAACAGCAATATAATTCAATAAAAAAAATCAGCATAAAGCTGATTTTTTTTATTATTTAAAACTAATTAATTCCACTTCAAATACCAGCGTACAGTTTGGTCCAATTTCTGCACTCACCTGCCTGTTGCCATAGCCCAATTGTGGTGGAATAAAAAATCTGAATTTACTACCTACCGGCATTAATTGCAAACCTTCCGTCCAGCCCTTAATAACCATGTTTAATGGAAAGCTTGCTGGAACACCCCGATTAACTGATGAATCAAAAACAGTTCCATCAATTAATGTTCCATGGTAGTGGCAAGTTACCGTATGTGTGGCCCAAGGTTTATCGCCATTGCCCAATGTTACTACTTCGTATTGCAAACCACTTTCGGTTTCAATAATACCTTCGCGTAATTTGTTGGCAGCTAAAAAATCTTGTCCAGCTTTTAAGTTAGCTGAACTTTTATCGTTTCTTAATTGTGCTAATTTATCTGCAATTCCCATATATTATTTTTTGCGAAAATACTATTTGCCGAGGAAATGAAGAATGTTGAGAACCATTATCTTCTTCATGTATACTTACAAAATGAAGTATCTATGATAATTTAGTAGATATAATTTTAAATTAAAAGCGTATGCTATTTTATAAAGATGCACACCGATATAAATGTACAAGTGTGCGACGCAACAAATGTTGCACATAGATTAGCGGTTTTGACAATAAAAAATATTATCTTTTATGCTAAATAATTATTTATGAGCCAAATTGAAAATAAAAAAGCACTAATAACCGGAGGTGCATCGGGTATTGGCAAACTAATGGGTAAATTAATGTTGCAAAAAGGTTTACAGAGTTTGGTTATATGGGATGTTAATGAAATTTTATTACAACAAGTAACCAATGAATTTAAACAACAAGGCTTTACCGTTTTCCCCTATTTGGTAGATGTAATGGATACCAATTCTGTTATTGCAACTGCACAACAAGTAAAAAAAGAAGTTGGTAAAATTGATATTTTAATTAATAATGCGGGCATTATTGTGGGTAAATTTTTTGCAGATCATTCGCATACAGAAATTGACAGAACAATGTTTATAAACAGTAATGCACTAATGCATATTACCAAAGAATTTTTACCTGATATGGTTGCATTGAATGAAGGTCATATTGTAAATATTGCTTCTGCTGCCGGCATGGTAAGTAATCCAAAAATGAGTGTATATGTTGCCAGTAAATGGGCTGTAATTGGATGGAGTGATTCGTTACAAATTGAGTTGCAAAAAATAAATAGTAAGGTAAATATTACAACCGTTACACCTTACTATATTAATACCGGAATGTTTGATGGCGTAAAAAGTAGTTTTATACCTATTACACAACCTTTAGTTGCAGCCAAAAAAATTATTAAAGGCATTGAAAAAAATAAACGCTTTGTTCGAATGCCGAATATAGTGTATATGCTTCCGTTTATTAAAGGTATATTATCTGCTAAATGGTTTGATATTATTGTTGGCAAAGGATTGGGCATTTACAAAACAATGGATAGTTTTAAAGGCCGAAGATAATATTAATAAAAAATATATTATATACATTTTACATGTATTTTAAATTTATGCTTTTATTATCTTTGCAGCTCACGTAAAAGTTATTTGAAATTGAAAAGAAGGATTAGATATTACCGTTTAATATGGTTGAAACATGATTTGCCGGCCGGCCTATCGGTTTTTTTAGTAGCCCTACCACTTTGTTTGGGAATAGCTTTAGCATCGGGGGCACCATTATATGCCGGAATAATTTCGGGAATTATTGGTGGTATTATTGTATCAATTATCAGTAGCTCTGCTTTAAGCGTATCGGGTCCCGCAGCCGGATTATCAACGGTAGTAATGGCAACCATTGCATCTTCAGGAGATTACAGCATATTTTTATTATCAGTAATTATTGCAGGTGCATTTCAAATTATTTTAGGCTTATTTAAATTAGGCGTAATTGCCAATTATTTTCCATCATCGGTTATAAAAGGAATGTTAGCAGCTATTGGAATTATTCTTATTTCAAAACAAATTCCTGTTGCTTTTGGTTATGATCAACCCGATTTTTGGAGTAGCGGTTTTTTAGACTTATTTTCTTCAAGTAATATATATAACAGTATCCATAATTTTAATTTACATACTTCAAGAGGGGCTATAATTATTACTATTAGTTCTATTAGTGTTTTTCCAATTTTATCGAAATATTTTCCTAAACGCCATACTTTATTACCGGCACCATTATTAGCGGTAATAATTGGCATAATTGTAAATATTATATTTGGTTCAGTAGCCTCATATCTTTCCTTAAAACATACACAACTCGTAAACATTCCTGACAATATTTTCGGAAAAGTTTCTTTCCCTAATTTCTCTAAACTTTTTACACTATCTATTTGGAAAGCAGGAATAGTAATTGGTTTACTTGCAACTTTAGAAACATTATTGTGTATTGAAGCTATTGATAAACTTGATACAAGTAATAGAATAACACCCGTAAATAAAGAACTATTAGCTCAGGGAATTGGTAATATGCTCTGCGGCTTATTGGGTGGTATTCCTATAACGGCAGTAATAGTAAGAGGTGCCGCCAATGTTGATGCCGGTGCACGTACCAAACTTTCTTCCTTTACGCATGGTATTTTTTTATTGCTATCGGTATTATTAATTCCATTTGCATTAAATAAAATTCCGTATGCATCATTAGCTGCCATATTATTGGTAACCGGTTATAACCTTACTAAACCCAAACTTTACAGGAGTATGCTAAAGTTAGGGATGAAACAATTTCTTCCTTTTATCATTACCATTATTGTAATATTAGCAACCGATCTATTAGTTGGCGTAAGTATAGGCTTATTATTATCTATCTTTTTTATTATCCAAAATAATTTTACAGCAGAATATAAAATTCAAAAAAGAAAACAACACGCTACCGATATTTATTACATTAAACTAAACAGCATGGTTACCTTTTTAAATAAGGTAAATTTAAAAGATGCTTTAGATAAAATTCCGGAATACTCTGTTTTAACAATAGATGGAAGTGAAAGCCGATTTATTGATTATGATATTTTAGAAATTATAAGCGAATACAGTCAGAAGGCTCACGACAGGCATATTGAATTACACTTAATGGGTATTGAAAAAGTAAATGTTACTGCCATTCATTAGTTGTTTTGCATAAGCATTGTGCATGATTTTTATCATGTTTTCAAAATTTCGATTCTTCTATATTGTCGCCTTTATTTCACAAAAAAACGAGTGCAATGCCTGCTGTAACCCAAAGCTATAAATCCGGAAATCAATTATCGGCAAAATCTGTATTAACATGGCGTATTATTCAAGCATCTGTTTGGGTAGTTGGACTTGTTATATTTTTATCACTTATTTTTTATCCTTCATTAGGTTTATTACTATTTTGGAATATTTTAATACCGGTTGCACCAGCTTTATTTGTAGTTGCCGTTGGTATTTGGAGAAATGTTTGTCCATTAGCTACCACTAATTTGTTACCACGCCATTTCAATCTTTCTAAAAGAAAAAAAATGTCAATTACCCTGCAATCTAAATTGCAATTAGTAGCTATATTATCATTGTACTTTATTGTTCCTTTACGCCATGCTATATTAAATAGAAATGGTTTAGCAACAGCTTCGCTATTAACAATAGCCGGAATAACAGGATTTGTTATGAGCTTTATATTTGATTGGAAAAGTAGTTGGTGCTCAACCCTTTGTCCTATTCATCCTGTAGAAAAATTATATGGCGGCAAAACCTTAGTTTCAATGCCCAATGCCCATTGCGAAGAATGTGTAAACTGCTCCCTTCCTTGCCCCGATTCTACACCAAGTTTTCATCCATCTATGGCACAAAAAACAATCTACCACAAAATAGGTGGCATATTAACTATTGGTGGTTTACCCGGTTTTATTTGGGGTTGGTTTCATGTACCAGATCAATTAGAAATAACCAATTGGTATAACTTTTTTGCAACTTATCAACTTCCGTTAATTGGCTTAGTAACTTCTGCGGCGATATACCTTTTTTTACAACTTTTTTTAAAAGGAAAAAATGAACGTACGCTAATTAATATATTTGCCGCATCAGGTGTTTCATGTTATTACTGGTATAGATTACCTGCACTATTTGGCTTTGGCAGTTTTGCCGATGATGGTTTACTAATTAATTTAAAAAATGTTTTACCAAGTTGGAGTATTATTGCCATTACTATAGCTACCACTTTATTCTTTTTTTGGTGGATTGTACTAAGAAAAACTAAACAAAAAAGTTGGGTAGTAAGGCCAGAATATGCCGCCAAGCACACATCTATCGATTCGCAAAGCTTTGCATAAAAAAGATTATTATAAATTTTGTATTCGCGTAAAGTAATTCAGTTTTTAAAACTTATTTTCGTTTGGAGTTAACCAAAACGATTGTAATGCAAAACTGGAGAATTAAGCTCTCGCTGTTTTTAAACTATTTTGTTTTTGCCATTTTATTAAACAGTGTTGGTACGGTTATTTTACAAGTACAAAATAACTTTGGCGTTTCGCAAAGTGCAGCATCGGTATTAGAACCGTTTAAAGATTTAAGCATTGCCATTGTTTCATTTTTAATTTCATCATTTATTGCAAGAATTGGCTATAAAGTAGCCATGCAAATTGCATTAGGCTTTATTGCTATTGTTTGTTTTATTGTTCCATCTTTTCCCAGCTTTCCTTCTACCATGTTATTATTTGCTGCAACAGGCAGCAGCTTTGCTTTAATTAAAATGTCGGTTTATAGTACCATTGGGTTAGTAACTAAAAACGAGAAAGAACATATAAGTATGATGAATTTCATAGAATCTTTTTTTATGATAGGCATACTTACCGGTTATTTTATTTTTTCTTATTTTGTTGATAGCAGCAATACTTCTTCCACTTCATGGTTTAAGGTATATTATTTTTTAGGTGCAGTAGCTTTATTGGCATTAGCACTTTTATGGAGCGCTTCATTAGATGAATCTTCTGTAAAAAAAGATCAACCGGAGTCATTAATAAAAGATTTTACAGAAATGCTTAACCTACTAATTACTCCTTTGGTATTAGTGTTTATTTGTTGTGCTTTTTTTTATGTATTAATTGAGCAAAGTATTATGAGTTGGTTGCCTACATTTAATAATCAAGTATTGCATCTACCGGCAGCACTAAGCATTCAAATGGCCAGTATTTTAGCAGGTTCTACAGCATTGGGAAGATTTTATGCAGGATTTGTTTTAAAAAAACTTAATTGGCTAATTGTATTAATTTCTTGTATTGCCATTGCCGCAATATTAGTTATTACTGCTATTCCGCTAACAAAAAACTTACATCCACAAACTATTACAGGATGGAGTAATGCTCCATTAGCTGCATTTATTTTTCCTTTAATTGGTTTAGTAATTGCACCCATTTATCCTGCAATTAATTCTGTTATACTAAGTACTTTACCGGTAAAAAAACACGGATTAATGTCGGGATTAATTATTATTTTTTCTGCATTAGGCGGTACCACAGGATCTATTATTACAGGCAATATATTTCAACATTTTGGAGGGCAAAATGCTTTTTATTTCTCGCTAATACCTATGTTCATTTTAACAATTGCCTTATTTTATTTTAAAAAATTACAATTGAACCATAAATCAGCCAAATAGAAATGGAGCCAACACATTTATTTTTTATAGATAGTTTACAGAAGCTTTACATTGATGTTCAAACATCTGAAATATTTACCGATTCAAAATATTTTGTAGATGCTATTCCATTATTTACAGTTGATGAAATATTGGCTAATTATCAGCATCAAAAAATAAGTAGCAGTTTTAATCTTAAGCAATTCGTTCAATCGCATTTCGAATTACCAAAAGAAGCCGATAATTCTTATACATCCAACCACAAAGAAATTAAAGAACACATTAACGAATTGTGGGATGTACTACAAAGAAATCCCGATAAAAATTCCGGCTCATTAATTCCCTTGCCATTTTCTTATATAATACCCGGAGGAAGATTTAGAGAAGTGTATTATTGGGATAGTTACTTCACTATGCTTGGCTTAAAAATTTCAGAAAAAGTTAGCGTAATAGAAAATATGCTCAACAATTTCGCTCATTTAATAAACACATTTGGCTTTATACCTAATGGCAACAGAACTTATTATTTAAGCCGTTCTCAGCCACCATTTTTTACGTTAATGGTAGAAATTCTTGCTTCCATCAAAGGCGAACAAACACTATTACAATATGCTTCAGAAATAGAAAAAGAATATCTTTTCTGGATGAGCGGATCTGCAGAGTTAACCAATGAAAACATTGCAATTAAAAGAGTGGTTTTAGTAAAAGAAGGTGTTATTTTAAACAGGTATTTCGATAACCTCACTACGCCTCGCCCCGAAGCATTTATTGAAGATGTGCAACTTTCCAAAATATCATCACAAAAACCCGAAAATTTATTTAGAAATATTCGTGCAGCTGCAGAATCGGGCTGGGATTTTAGCAGTAGATGGTTTAAAGATGAAAAGAATATGCACACCATTCAAACCACCAATATTATTCCTGTTGATTTAAACTGCTTAATACTTCATATAGAAGAAATATTATCGAAAATTTATGCATTAAAAAATAATCACGAACTATCTGCACTATATCACGATAAAGCAATAAATAGAAAAAATGCTATTCAAAATTTTTGCTGGAATGAAGAAAAACAATTTTATTTCGATTTTAATTTCAGAGAATCTTCAACTACCAATACTTATTCATTAGCCGCAGCATTTCCATTATTTTTTTCAATTGCTACCAACACACAAGCAATGGCTGTTTGTACAACAATAACAGAAAAATTTTTACACAACGGTGGTGTAGTAACCACATTAAATTCAACACACCAACAATGGGATAAACCAAATGGATGGGCTCCATTGCAATGGATTACATACAAAGCTTTAAAAAATTATAACTTTAATAAAGAAGCAAATACTTTAAAAAACAACTGGTTGCAAACCAATCAAAAAACCTATAACGAAACCGGAAAGATGATGGAAAAATATAACGTTACCGAAACCAATACGAAGGCAGGTGGTGGCGAATATCCTAATCAGGATGGTTTTGGTTGGACGAATGGTGTTTATTTAGCATTGCAATTGGAAGAGTAACAAACCTAATTTTTTAAATTTTTGTATAAATTAGGATAATCGCTTATTAATCCATCTACTCCCATTGCTTTTAATTGTTGCATGGTAGCAATATCATCTACTGTCCATGGAATTAATTTCATCCCTAATTCTTTACATTGTTTTACCAATAAAGTATTTACTGTTGAATAATCGGGCGAATAAATAGTAGGAATAAATCCTAAAGCTTTTAATCGCTCGGCCAAATTTCTGTTATCTGGAGGTTCGAAAAGATACGCTGTTTTAATCTGTGGATAGTATTGATGTACATATTGCAAAGAACGAATATCGAAAGATTGAATTATTACCCTATCTGCAATATTCTTTTCTTTAATAATTGTTATTAATAATTCTACAAACTCAGCAGGTTCCGGATGATATAGATTATCCGTTTCAGGCTTACATTTAGTTTCGATATTGTAATAAGGTTTATTAAGATGATTTTGGCTAACAAAATTTTCTACACTATCAATTACACTACTTAATAAAGGTTTATGCACTGCTAATTTTTGCTGCTTTGGAAAACGAGGATGCGGCTTTAATCCAACATCAAATTGTTGAGTTTGCAGATAACTCATTCTATAAATATTAAAGTTCATTTCATCCTTTTCATCTATAAAACTTCCATCGGGCTTTGTAGTTATCTCATGATTAAAAAACGGCTCGTGGCTCATAATTACCTTTTTATCCTTTGTAATTACGGCATCCATTTCTAAAGTAGTTATGCCCAGTTGTAAGCCTTTAAGATAGGCAGGTATAGTGTTTTCGGGCATTAATCCTCTGCAACCTCTATGTCCTTCATAATCGAAAATTGGAATATTTGTAGCGGTATCGGTAAGCACTTTATTAGTTTTACAACCCATCAATAAAAATATAGTTACAGCTATAACAATTGTTCTCATTTATTAAATATTTGATCTTTTCTTTTTTGCATTTCTTCGGCTATTGCTTGTTCATTACTATTACCTTTTTGCAAAGAATTAATAATATTATCGAAACTTTTTTCATCTCTGTTCTGACTAAGTTTAAAAACATGCTCTACTTCAGTTACTTCAATTTCAAACCCTTTAATTGCTTTTAAACTATTAGCTACATAATCGCTGTGCATATTTTTAACCGATGCGGAGGAATTTTCATTTTTTTCGAAGTGATTAGTAAGTTGTACTAACTGCTCATATAATGCTTCCTCACTTATCCAGCGTAAAATACCTTTTGCATGTACTGCTAAATAATTCCATGTACTTGCTATATTTTTTGTTTCGTACCACGAAGCACTGATATAACTGTTGGCAGCCTGAAAAATTGCCAATACATTGCTGTTGGCCTCGAATGCAACTGTATGTTGTTGCTTGCGCATTACATGCCCGGTTAAAAATAATTGATCGTTGCGTTGCTGTAATAAAATAGGAATATGTGTTGCAACGGGAAAGTTATTTTTATCGATGCCGCACAAAACAATAAAAGGATGCTGATGCATAAAATCAATTACCTCTTGATCTTGGGCAGCTTTAAAATAAGGGATATGATACATAGTTTAAAGATACGTGCTAATCTACCACTTCTATTACTGTTGTTTTAGGAAGATTGGCATTTCGCACAGCAATATTTCGTACGGCCATTGACGCAAATGTTCTAAAAGAATGTTTGGTAATTTCATTTTCGCTAACCATTGCAGGAATGCCATTATCGCCTCCTTCTCGAATAGATTGTACCAAAGGAATTTGACCTAAAAATGGTAAATCGTACTCTTCTGCCAGCTTTTTACCACCTTCTTTTCCAAATAAATAATATTTATTATTGGGCAACTCTTCGGGAGTAAAATAAGCCATATTTTCAACCAAACCCACAATTGGAACATTTACCTGAGCTTGTCCAAACATTGCAATAGCTTTTTTAGCATCGGCTAATGCCACATTTTGAGGTGTTGTTACAATTATTGCACCTGTAACAGCAACTGTTTGCATTAAAGTTAAATGTATGTCGCCCGTTCCTGGTGGCATATCAATAACCAAATAATCTAATTCGCCCCAATCTACTTCAGTTATAAATTGCCTTATTGCACTACTTGCCATGGGGCCTCTCCATACTACTGCACTTTTTTCATCTACTAATAAACCAATACTAAGCAATTTAATATTAAATTTTTCTAAGGGTATTATAAAAGCTTTTCCATCAATTTCACGCATCATTGGTCTTTCGCTCCTTACTCCAAACATAATAGGAACACTGGGTCCATAAATATCGGCATCCATTAAACCTACTTTTGCACCACCTTCAGACAAAGCCAGTGCAAGATTAGCAGAAACGGTACTTTTACCCACCCCTCCTTTGCCACTTACTACCGCAATTATATTTTTAACGCCACTTAATATTTGCTGTGCATCTTTTCTGTTAGAGGAGGTATTGGCACTAAAATTTACATGTACAATAGCTTCTTTATTTACCAATAATTTAATTGCATTAATACAAGCATTGCCAATCATATCTTTTAACGGACAGGCAGGCGTAGTTAATACTACGGTAAAACTTACCTCATTATTTTTAATTACAATATCTTTTATCATGTTTAAGGTAACCAAATCTTTTCCCAAATCAGGTTCTTGAACATTGCTCAATGCTTTTAAAACATCTAATTCTGTCATCATGCAAGTTTTTGTTAAAAAGTTAAAATTGGTGCAAAACTAACATTCCTACACTTTACTTTGTTACGAATTACAAAGAAATAAGAAATTAGAAATCAAAACTTAATATGCAGATTGAAATTTTGTTTATCTGTTAAAAAACCTGTTTTTTTGAAACAAGATAACTTAAGTAATTTTATACTAATGATTAGAAATTTACGATATATTTTCCTACTACTAACAGTATTATCTGTTTTTAAGATAAAAGCTCAGAATAGAAATCCAAAAGATTCGGTTATAGAATTATATGGTATTGTAATGACCTCGGATAGTTTACGTGCTATTCCATCTGCCAGTGTAATTATTCAGCATAAAGGGCGTGGTGCCATTACCAACAACGATGGTGTTTTTTCTATTGCTGTGGTGAAAGGAGATAAAGTAACTTTTTCATCTATTGGTTTTAAAGATAGAGAATATAAAATTCCATCGAACCTGCCCGATAACCAATATAGCTTAATAGTATTATTAGTAAATGATACCAATTACTTGCCCGCAACTATTTTAAAACCCCGACCAACAAGAGAGCAATTTGAACGAGATTTTGCCAATACAAAAATAGCGGATGACCAGTATGAAATTGCCAGGCAAAATACAGATGAACAAAAACGAAGAGCACTAATGGCTGTATTGCCTGCTGATGGACAAGAAGCTGTTAGATACCAAATGCAACAACAAGCTGCAAAATACTATTCGCAAGGACAATTGCCTCAAATGAATATTTTTAATCCGATGGCTTGGGCAGATTTTATACAAGCTTGGAAACGAGGAGATTTTAAAAATAAAAACAATAATTAACTCCAAAATGCATTTTTCAAATATTACAATTATTGGTGCAGGAACAATGGGTAATGGTATAGCTCACGTTTTTGCACAACACGGTTTTACTGTTTCATTGGCCGATGTAAATGCCGCTCAACTACAAAAAGCTATTAATACAATAACAAAAAATGTTGACCGACAAATAGCAAAGGGAATTTTAACCGAAGAAAATAAAGAGCAATTATTAAAAAATATTATCCCATTTACCAATATTGAAGAAGCGGTTAAAAATGCCGATTTAGTTGTTGAAGCTGCCACAGAAAATATAGAATTAAAATTAAAAATATTTTCGCAAATAGATGCTGCTGCCCCACCTACTGCTATTTTGGCAAGCAATACATCCTCTATTTCTATTTCTAAAATTGCGGCTGCTACTCATCGCCCCGAATTGGTAATTGGCATGCATTTTATGAATCCGGTTCCGATAATGAAACTGGTAGAAATTATTAATGGCTATACCACTAGTAAAGAGGTTACAGATAAAATTGTTTCGCTAAGCAAACAACTTAATAAAGTTCCCTGCGTAGTAAATGATTATCCTGGTTTTATAGCCAATAGAATTTTAATGCCAATGATTAATGAAGCTATTTACAGCTTATATGAAGGTGTTGCCGGTGTTGAATCTATTGATACCATTATGAAATTAGGAATGGCTCATCCAATGGGACCATTACAATTAGCCGACTTTATTGGCTTAGATGTTTGTTTAAGTATATTACAAGTACTACATCATGGATTTGGAAATCAAAAGTATGCACCTTGTCCGCTATTAATCAACATGGTAACCTCAGGTAAATTAGGGATTAAAAGTGGAGAAGGATTTTATCAATATTCCGAAGGAAGTAAAGAATTAGTTGTGAGTAAGAGATTTAATAATTAAGAAAATGTTTTTTATTGTTTCCAAAATTTTATCTTTTCTTCTAACGCCTATTAGTTGGATTATTGTTTTATTTATTATTTCTATAATAGTTCATTCTAAACCTACCAAGAAAAAAATACGAACTGTTTGTATAATACTTTTACTCTTATTTTCTAATCCATATTTACACAAACAAACTGTTTTATGGTGGCAAGCAAAACCTATTACTTTAGCTCCTAATAATCATTATTCGGCTGGAATTTTATTAGGTGGAATTATTTTCTTCGATAAAAATAATGTTGGCTATTTTGATAATGCGGCCGACAGATTTATTCAGGCAGAAAAATTATACCATCAAGGATTTATTGAGAAAATAATTGTAACAGGTGGTTCTTCTGCAATATTTCATAAAGAACCAAAAGAAGCCGATTTTTTACAACATGAATTATTGGCAAGTGGCGTTGCCGAAAAAGATATACTGATAGATAATACGGCTCGCAATACGTTTGAAAATGCGGTAAATACTAAAAAGATAATCGATTCGCTTCATTTAAAAGAACCATTTATTTTAATTAGCTCGGCAACACATATACCAAGAGCTACAAAAGTTTTTGAAAAAGAAAAAATTAAAGTAATTCCTTTTCCATGCGATTATGATATTATCAATACTCCATTTTCGTTTCAAGCAGATTTATTGCCCGATTTAGGTTTATTATCTAATTGGCAAACAATTATTAAAGAAATAATTGGAACAAAAGTGTATGAATTAAGCGGAAAAGCTTAAATAATTTTTTTTATTTCAACTGTATGCAACTCTTTAAACTTATAGAGCACTTCATCTAATCTTGCTTTCGGTATTCCTATTTTCATACTACAAAATAATTGTTGTTGCTGTGCTATAAGCGTACAATTAAACTGTTTTACAACCGTCATTACTTCATTCATTTTGGTATAATCAAAATGTAGTTCGAAATTACTTTCTACTTGCTTTGTAACAATAGGTGATAATTGCAAAGCCAATGCTGTAGCGGTTTTATAAGCATTTATTAATCCGGGAACACCTAATAAAGTTCCTCCAAAATAACGCACAACAATTACAGCAACATTAATTAATTGCTTACTATCTATTTGATTTAATATAGGCTTTCCGGCAGAACCACTTGGCTCTCCATCATCACTTACTCTAAATGTATTTCCATCTATTCCTACTCTATACGCAAAACAATGATGCACCGCTTTTGGATGCAATTGTTTTAACTCTTGATGATAATTTTTAAACTCTTCAACAGTATTAATTGGATATGCATACGCCAAAAACTTACTGCCTCTGTCTTTAAATTCGGCAATGGCAGACTGTTGAATGGTGAAATAAAAGTATTTATCTGTAATGATTTTACTCATGAATAAAATAATCTATAGTATCGGTAAAAATAGTTTGTTGCTGCTGTAAAACCATATTTTGTAAAATGGGCGAATTTAATCCGCTACTAATGCTTAAATTATTGTTAGTAATAACTCTTGCTTCATCCCAAATAATATTATCAATAAAATTTTGTAAAAGATTAGCTCCTCCTTCAACTAAAACACTTTGAATATTTAACCGATAACAGGCATCTAACAATTCAGTTATCAGGTTTTTATTTTTATCAATTAAATAAAAAGTTAGGTTTTCTTTCTTCTCATTTTTTAGAAAATTAAATATTATAGTGTGCTGAGGTTGACCAAAAACATGAAGAGAAGTTGGCAATTGTAAATACTTATCAATTACCAATCGAGTAGGATTTTTCCCATTCCATAACCTATTATTTAAAAAAGGATTATCGAGTTTAGCAGTATTCGTTCCAATTAAAATAGCTTGTTCTTCGGCTCTCCATCGATGGGTTAATCTATTGGTAACTTCATTACTTATCAGTAATCTTTTTTGGTTAGATGCAGCAATTTTTTGATTGAAAGTTTGTGCCCATTTCAAAATTATATACGGTCTTTTTTTTGTATGAAAAGTAAAAAATCGCTTATTCAATTCTTTACATTCTTCTTCCAAAATATTCGAAATAACCAATATTCCGGCATGTTGTAATTTTTCAATTCCTTTTCCATCTACTTCACTAAATGGATCTCTACTGCCAATAATAACAGTAGGAATTTTACTTTCAATAATTAGATTTGTACAAGGCGGTGTTTTGCCAAAATGAACACAAGGCTCTAATGAAACATATAAAGTAGATTGGCTTATTAAGTGCTTATCGGCCTCGGCAACGCTATTGATACAATTCACCTCCGCATGATCACCTCCATAATATTGATGATACCCTTCTCCTATAATTTTATCACGATAAACTAAAACAGCTCCTACCATTGGATTTGGTGCAACAAAATATTTTCCCAATTTTGCCAGGTCAATACATCGTTGCATATACATTTCGTGTATAGTCATACCTCAAAACTAAATTAAAAATTAGTAGCATTGCAGCATGAATATTAAACAAGCCTATCAGCAATTATTATTGCAACTATCTACCATTTACGAAAATCGAGAAGCAGCAAATATTGCAAATTGGGTAATAGAATATATTACAAAACAAAATAAAATTAATAGGATTTTACATCGGGATATGCTTATTTCAGAAAAACAATTAGCTGAATTAGAATTGTATACTACGCAATTATTACAGCATCAACCGGTGCAATATGTGCTACAAGAAGCATGGTTTTTTGGATTACATTTTTTTGTAAATGAACATGTATTAATTCCAAGACCCGAAACTGAAGAGTTGGTTAAATGGACCTTAAATTCTTTACAAGAAAATAATTTGAAAGAAAAAAAAGTTTTGGAAATTGGAACAGGAAGCGGATGTATTTCAATTGCACTTAAAAAAAATAACCCGAATTTGCAAATTACATCAATTGATATAAGTGCTGAAGCATTGGTGGTTGCAAAGCAGAATGCAAGCTCATTATTATCAACAATTACATTTAAAGAGATAAATTTTTTAATTGAATCGAATTGGGACAAATTAGAAAAGTACCATATTATTATAAGCAATCCCCCCTATATTAAAGAATCGGAAAAAGCTACCATTAATAAAAATGTAATAGCATACGAACCGCATGTAGCATTATTTGTATTAGATACTGATGCACTTATTTTTTACAAAAAAATTGCCGCTTTTGGTAAGCAACACTTATTACCTAACGGAAAAATATTTGTTGAAATAAATGAAGAATTAGGAAAGGAAACACAAGAAGTTTTTGAACAAACCGGTTATACAACACAGTTAAGAAAAGATTTACAAGGAAAAGAAAGAATGCTAATGGCAATAATTAAATAATTTTATAAATAGCCCAATGCTCCGTTTCAAACATAATAACGGGTTTAAATTCTCTTTTTAATTCCATTTGATGAATATTATAATCGTTAAGCACGGTAAATCCTCGTAAATTGTTGGTTGACTTTGCAACGCAAATAAATTTTGCACCTAATCTTGGATTTTCTGCAACAGTAATAAAATTATTATTTACGGGCATAATTACTGGTCTTAACGTGCGTAAATGTGCCATAATTCTAAATGCTGCAGCATCATCCATTAATATTTTATGCGTATCATCGGCAATATCCGAAATGTAAGCAGCTAATTGATATTCTTCAGACGTTGTTCTTTCATCAGAGAAATTTTTAATTTTCTTCAAGGAGCTAAAAAAGGCCAATTCTTCTTCATCGCCAGAATGCTTAAAATAGAATATGCCTGTAAATACATTTAAAATAGCCACTGCAATAATAATTGGATACAAATACTTAATATTAAATCTTTTTCCGGCATAATAAAAAATACCTAATAATCCTAATACCAAAAAAATAAGGTAATACTCAACAGTAATGTAATATTGATTATCTAATAACAAAATAGACAATAAAATAAATGGTGCTAATAAAGTAAATAATTCATAGATGGTTCCTTTAAAAATAAAAAACACCAATAATAACATAGGCGTAAGTAGCAATACATACACCTGAAACACAATGTGCGACTGTACTAAGGCATTTTGTACATCGCCGGATGCTATTAGGTTTCCTACAGAATTATTACCTATTACATGCCAGTTTGCATACTGACTGGTTAAAAAATAAGTAGCATCACCGGCATGGGTATAATTTAAAGTTCTAAATAAATAGAGTGCCCCAATTGGTAAAAGAAAAATAATAATATACAAGGCAATAGTTCTATTGGCAAGTTTACGCCTTTGCGACCGATTATTTAATGCTTCGAAATATTGAATAACCAAAGGCTGATCTTTCGCAATTTTTAACCCATCTAATGATACTAAAAAAATGAATGGAAAAAAAGCAAGCAACATCCAAATAAAATTATAATCGGAAAAAACAAGACAAGATAAATAGATGCTTGCCATAGATAAATAAAAAGAGGTTTGAGAAACATAATATTTAAATAAACTTCTCATTACCATGTAAAAGAAAAATAGTATAGCACCTACGCCCCTTCCGGAAATAGCTGCATAAATTAATCCGGGATGAAAAAGAAATAATATTAAAATCATTGGTATAAAAACCCTTCTTGGAAGCATTGAAGACTTTGAAAAATCATTCAACAGAAAGAAAAACAATAAAACTGTAAAACTTACAGAAGCCAATACCGGTGCAAAGGGATAACCAAATGGAACAAATATTACCGATGATAAAAAAATTAAACTGGGAAAAGTTGTACCTAATGTTAAAAGTGTATTCTCTTGTGCTTCGAATAAAAGTTTAATTTTTTCTGCAACAAACATAGCTTCTGAATGCTCAAAACCTGTACGATGTAAAAGCCAAGATAAAAGGATATAATACACTAATAAAAAGAGTGCTATAAATATTGCAATATATTTTTTTAAAAAATTTAGCATAATTATGTTGTTACAGAAGTGGTTGTAGAACCCACTTTAGTTAACCCATGATTGGTTTTTTCCCAATAAAATGGTTTGGTAATTAACTGCCATAAACCTTTATACGCTGCTCTGGAATGCATTAACCAATAAATAGGATTTAATAAGGCAAATAATATCAACTCATAATATCGTCGTTTAAAAACAGCAAGCATATTAATATACACCATTAATACATTACCGGCAATAAAATTAAAAATAGATACATACAATACCCAATCGGGGAATAACTGTCTAATTCCAACAAAATTAAAGATCAGATACAATACAAAAAAGAGTAATAAAACTGGGTAAAGTAGAAACGTAAATGACGTTCCACCAATAAAGAAATTAAATCCAAAAAAACCTTGCCAACCAATTCGCCGAATTAACTTTACGGGGTTACGCATGTGCACTAAATACGTTTGCATGTATCCTTTAATCCAACGAGAACGTTGACGAATCCAATTAAAAAATTCATTATTGGCTTCTTCCAAAGTTGTACTATTGGCTACACCAATTTTAAATCCTTTATCATAAACACGCACACCTAAATCGGCATCTTCGGTAACGTTAAATGGATCCCAAGCGCCTAACTCAATTAATTTATCTAACTTAAAATGATTGGAAGTACCGCCTAAAGGAATAGGTACATCTAAAGTTTCTAATCCGGGCAACATATAATCGAACCAATATGAATATTCTAAAGTGAACATTCTGGTAAGAATATTTTCATTCTTATTAAAGTAATTTAAAGCCCCTTGTATTACCACAAAATCTTCCGGTAATTTTCTAAAAAGAACTACCACTTTTTTCAGTTGATTAGAATCGGGTACATCTTCAGCATCGTAAATAGTAAGATATTCTCCTCTCGAAAAAAACAATCCATAATTACATGCTTTGGGTTTTGTTTTTGGCATGTGAAATGGAACAACAATTACTTCGAAATTAGCTGGAAAATCGAGCTCTCGAACTGCATTTAAAGTTTTATCATCATCTTCTTCAATTAAAAGTTTTACATCTAATTTACTTTTAGGATAATCTAGACTTCTTAAATTCCAAATTAATTTTCTAATTAATTTATCCTCTTTATATACCGGCAATAAAATGGTGTAAATAGGTAAGGTTTCGTTTTTTACTTTGGCAATATCTTCTTTTGAAACAGGCTCGTGCAACTCTGCCATTGAACCTTTTAAGGCTAAATATAATTTGAAAAGAATGGAAAAAAGAAAAAATACACTTGCTAATAAATTAAGGACAGTAACAGTTGGAAGAAAAAAAACAACAAGCAATATTAATATTACTGCAATGGCGGAAAAAATGGAAATCAATTGTGCATTGGTAAAAGTGGTTAACCCCGAGCTGGCAGGATCTTTACGCATTAAACTAAACACTGCTTCTTTTACATAAAATTCTCCTCGAAGTTTATGAGCCAACCAAATAATATCTAAATCAGATGCAGCAAGTGTTTTAATAGGTATTTTAAACTTTACGTATAAGGTATTAATTAACTTTTCATCTAACGGATCTGCGGCAGCAACCAATAAACTTCCATCCGTATCTTTTCGCAAAGGCAGATATAAATAAGAATTAAGATGCTGAATATCGCATTCATTAATATACGTGCCATCAATTTCTTCATTTCTAATATCAAGTATAGCATAACCTTTTTTTTCTAAAAAAAGAGTATAATCTTTTCGTACTAAATATCCAAAGTTTAAGGCTGCTTTTATTGGTGCATAGCTGTATGTTTCGGCAATAGATTCTACTTCTTTCAATTTATCTTCTTTGAAAGAATTTTCTACTACCATTGAATGCAAAGCGCAGCCTGCCATAATATTTATTTATACAATAGGCAGCATTGCTGCCTATTGTTGTAATTTCTGTTTAAACAATTTCTTGTGATTGCCTTACTTTATTTCTTACAAAGAAGAATGCCAACAATACTAAAGCTAATAATACCATTAATAACCAGTATTTATAATTTTCCCAAAAAATAAGCAGCTTACTTCGCTCGCCTTTATACACAACCGATGTTTGATCTTCGGGCATTTTAAAGAAATAATTACTTATACCGTTACTGTTTGCAATACAAACATTGCTTTCAATATCGGTAAGTTGTGTACTAAAATTTTTAATTACACTTGCAAAAGAATTTTTTTGAGTACTATCGCCTAATGATGTTACCAATAAAACGGTACTGCCTCTTTCTCGAAATATTTGAGCCATACCACTGTTAGAGAAATCGTTTAGCGAGTAAGTTAATTGTGCCTTACTATCTTTATAAATCTGAAAATCTTTCTCGTATTGAACCGGCAAATTAGAAAACTGCTTTACAAATGGATCATTATGCTGTAATAAAGCAATTAAATTAAAGCCTTTTAAATCGTCTAAATTGGTTTTATCGGTTGATACTAATTGAGGAACAATTAATTTATTGAAATCATTTTTTATAGGAGAATTTAATTGATACAACAACTCTCCAATAGAAGAAACAATATTTGCTTTGTATAATGTAGGTGAAACGATAATTTTTGAAGGTACTTTTCTAAATTCGGCAGGGAAATTGAAGAAGCTATAGAATTTATTTTCTCGCTCGCCGGAGAAAGTAAGTGTTGAACTTTTTACATTTATAAAAGCAAAAAAGTTACTAAACCCATCTTTACAAATATTGGTTCCGGGATGAAATCTAAATTCTACTTCCAATGTATTAAACTTACTTAGTAGGTAAGGTTTTAAATCAATATCTTCTATAAAATTTGTTCTATCCATTAAAGAGGCATTGTATATAAGATTTTGATTTAGGTAGATATTTAAAAATCCTCTATCATCGGCTTTTAAAACAGAAAAATAACTTTCTAAATGAAAAGTAAGTTTATTGGGAATGGCATTAAACTCGGTTAAAGAGAAAAGATATTTTTGCCTTAATCCGCCAATACCTTCCATTAAAGAAGGGTTAGCACCTAACTCTTCCAACGAAGTAATTAATGGAGATGGATTATCTAACGATACATTACTGGGCACAGCTTCGTTGATGATAATTTTATCGGTAAAAGCACCACTAATTCTTTTATTACTTGCTAAAGTATTAATTGCTTTTCTATAACCTACTGCATCGGCACCCGAAATAATTAATACATTTTTGGCAGCCATTCCTACATTCATGCGGGCAATCATTATTAAACCTTGCCCTTGAGATAAGGATGGAATTACTTGTTTAACCGAAAATGGAAGTTTATCGGCAACACCTGTAATAATAGCACTTGGCAAAGTATCTTGTTGTTGATAAACACCAGTATATACTTCTTTGGCCGAACCTTGTTTTAATAAAGTATATATAATACCTCCCGAAGTTAAATCGTCTAAATCGGCATTAGCGGGTGTATATACCGAATTAAATTCTTGTACCCATTCTTTTATACTTCTCTGATAAGTTTGAGTAGATTGATCGGAACCTGATAAAAAGGATGTATTTCGGATGGTTACCCAACAAGCCGGATTATCAACATCTTTACAATATTCATCACCCACACTAATTTTAGTACCAATTTTTAATTTAATAAAACGGCCATCGGGTTGTAAATATCTTGTACTTAGTGGTACAACAATAGTAAATAAAGTATCAACCGGCGATGCAACCACTCTTTGAGTCCATACAGCTTCATCTTTTAAGTACACAACAATAAAAGAGTTATTTGGGTTGAGTACTTGTGATGCACGAATGTTGATATAGACTTTACTTTGATCAACATTATCATTTGGCCTTACTTTTAAGAAGTAACTCACCGAACCGGTAATACCTACTATTGATTGATCATCATACCCCATTGATTCAAATGTGCGGTCGGACTGAGCATACAAACTTCCTAAGCAAAATAACAAAGCCAAAGTAAAAAGAAAACTGCGTTTCATATATTTCGTTTTAATGGGTACTTGTATTAAATTCTATTCTATAATAGTTGCCCCTATTTTCATCGCTACTATAGGTTAATTGCCCATGCATAGTTTCGGTTAACTTTTTGGCAACTGAAAATCCCAAATCTGCATCAGATTTAATAGATTCTCTAAGCGATTTATAAGGCTGTAACTTGTTAAATAAATCGTTTAATTTTTCTTTTCCCATATCTTTCCCAAAATTAATTACTTCAATAATACATTTATTTTCTAGTAAATGACTGTGAACTGTTATTATTGAACCTATTTCGGCATATTTTATAGCATTAGTTAATAGTTTAAATAATACTTGCCCTAAAAAAAGTTTATCTAAATACACTACAATGGATGATGCAGATAAATGTAACTGCATATTTATTTGTTTTATTTGTGCAGCATCGGCAATATCTATAACAGCTTTTTCAATAGATGGATTAATATCGAAATGTTCGTAATTAAATTCCACTTTTGCTTCATCTCTATCTGCCGAAGAGGCTAATTTTTCGGATAAATAATTCAGCTTTTCATTGCCCGATGAAATGTAATTGATGATTTCTTTTTGCTCGGGCGAAAAGTTATCTGCTTTGTTTTTTAAAAGATCTAACGACATTTGAATAGAGCCGGTAAAATTTCTAAAATCGTGCAACAAAATATTCATGGTATTGTGCCTATAATCGTTCAACACTTTTAGTTTTCTATTGGCATCTTCAATTACATATCGCTGATCATTAATTTTTTCATTTTGCTCAATTAGTCTATTATGTGCCGAATCAATTAAAATGTTTTTTGCTACTTCTCTCCGCAAAATTAAATAACGGTTATAAGCTATTAAGCAAGAAAAGGCCGATACAATAAAATAAACACCTCCACCATGAGAAATGAGGATATTATATTTGTCAATATTATCTTTAAACGAAAAAATCCAAATAATGATTATATAAGATATTAAACAACCTAAAATTGAATATATAAACGACCAAAAAAGTGCAGTATTGATTAGTAGCACAACAACCGAAAGTATTAAAAAGTTAGGTAGTGCTTGATTGATTGGAACTACACAAGCAATTACAGTATGCAGCATTAAATTTAGGCCTAAAAACCATTTAAGCGTATAGGTATAATCCCAATTTTTTTTATTCCCAATAATGTAAATTAAATACGAAATGGCAGTAACCAATAATCTTATCAACATCAAATCCAACCACTCATACTGGTTTAACAAAAAGTCTAATAGCCAAAATAAAGGAAGAGAAAATAACATTGTCCACATCACTACATTAGCATAATAGGCTCCTTGAACATTTAGTTCAGCAGCTAACACTTCCTTATTTATATTTACATACGAATTTTTAAAATTATTAGACATATTTGCTTTTATAGCGACGGAATTAGATAATCTACCTATTAAATATAATACGTGAAAATAAAAATTAAATCAACAGCAGCTTTTTTCTGGATAAATTTTATATGTTGGCTTACAGTATCCACATTGAGTGTACAACTTCAAGCTCAGGAAATAGACATGGTTAAAAAAGGTTTAGGAGCCGGCGTAAACATTTCTTTGTTAGAACAATATTGGAACTCTCCTAATACACTTTACCAAACAAATATTAATACCCAACTTAAACAAATTGCAAGGCAAGGCTTTACCACTGTACGTTTACCGGTAAATTTTGAGATATTTTTACAACCACAATCTTTTAATCTTCAACCACAATTATTAGAAAAGCTAAACGAAATTTATTCGGTATGCACGGCTAAAAAATTAAACCTCATAATTTCTTACTTCTATGGAAAACTCAATGATAATAATTCTAATAATGAAATAGACCGAATTTCGTGGATGTGGAAACAAATTCAACGCAACTTTTTTGGCAAAGGGTATAATAATTTATTTTTTGAAATTTATAACGAACCAACAATTAGCAACAATAAATGGAAAGAAACCATTACCACACTTGTGCAGTATTTGAGGTACGAAGATGCCAATAGAATTTATATCATTGGCGGCACTAATTATAATAATTTAGATCAATTAAAAGAACTTGGCAAAATTGCCGATGATAAAATATTTTACACTTTTCATTTTTATGAACCGTTCATTTTTACGCATCAGGGTGCTAATTGGACAAATAATAAATCGTACTTAACCGATCTTCCGTTTCCTTATCAAAAAAATAAAATGCCTAAACTGAATAATGCAATAAAAAGCACCTCACTGGAAAGAGATTATAATAAATATCCGTACGAGGCAACAGAAGCTTATTTAAATGAACGAATTAGAAATATTGCCAACTTTTGTAGAAATAATAATATGCCACTTATTTGTACCGAAACCGGCGTAATAAATAATGCATCCAAACAATCGAGAAAAAAATATTTTAGCACCATCACTATAGCTATGCTGGCAAATAATATTCCCTGCGACTTATGGGATTATGATGATAAATTTTCTATCAAAAAAAATAAAACAAAACTTATATCGAGTGTTAAAAGCTGGGTTAAAAAAAGTAAACAGCAATAATATTATAATTCTAAAACATTGTTTTTACAGTATAATTTGCCACTTGTATATTTAAACTAAGCCCAATATACTTGTACTTGCTTATATTTATTGGCAGTAAACAAATTGTATGCAGCCAACTTTATCTTTACAAAATATCAGCAAAAATTATGGTTCTATTCAAGCACTAAACAATGTATCGTTTGATGTACCGATGGGTAGTGTTTTTGGAATATTAGGACCAAATGGTAGCGGTAAAACCACTTTACTAAGTATTATTTTAGACATTTTAAACGCACCTACCGGAAGTTTTACTTGGTTTGGCAAAAAGAGCTCTGCCGAAAGCAGAAAGAAAATAGGATCGCTATTAGAAACACCTAATTTTTATCATTACTTATCTGCTACCGATAATTTACAAATTACACAAGCCATTAGTGGTCGCGGCAATGCAGCCGATATTGATGCAGTTTTAGAAACGGTTAATTTATTGCAGCGTAAAAAAAGCAAATTCAGCACATATAGCTTAGGTATGAAACAACGTTTAGCAATTGCAGGTGCTTTATTGGGTAATCCGGATGTATTGGTTTTAGACGAGCCTACTAATGGTCTTGACCCCGTTGGTATAGCCGAAATTAGAAACTTAATTAAACAACTTTCGGAACAAGGTAAAACCATAATTATGGCAAGCCACTTATTAGATGAAGTAGAAAAAGTTTGTACACATGTGGCCATTTTAAAAAAAGGAAATTTATTAGTTGCCGGTAATGTGAATGAAGTTTTGATAAATGAAGATATTGTTGAAGTAAGTGCTGCCGATATAACATTGCTTGAAAATATTTTGCAAGAATATCCATCCAAAACATTTTTGAAAAAAGAAGATAATATCATTCAACTATATTTTCCTGTTGGCACTGCAAACCTTACGGATATTAATGAATATTGTTTTCAGAGAGGTGTTATCATCAACATGCTTTTACAGAAAAAGAAAAGTTTAGAAACCAAGTTTCTTGAAATTACAAGTGCAACCAATAATTAATTTATCAAACTTATTATATGCTTCAATTATTAAAAATAGAATGGCTTAAAATAAAAAAATATCCTGCATTTTGGTGGATGTTAGCAATAGTAGCACTTACTTATCCCGGCATTAATTATATGTTTCATTCCATTTATGAAAATATTATTTCCAGAAAAGATATGGCCGGTAATGTAGCTAAATTTATATTAGGCAATCCTTTTGCATTCCCCGATGCATGGCATTCTGTTGCATATTTTTCTTCATTCTTTGTTATTGTTCCTGCATTATTAATTATTATGCTGGTTACTAATGAATATACGTACAAAACGCATCGCCAAAATATTATAGATGGATGGAGCCGTAATCAATTTATACATGCTAAAATGATGGATGTAATGATAATAAGTATTATTGTTACTGTATCTTATAGCGTGGTTGCTGCAGTATTTGGTTTTTATTTTTCCGATGCAGTACATGCTACCCGATGGGCCGAAGAGTTGCAATATATTGTACTATTTTTTTTACACACTTTTGCACAATTAAGTTGGGCTTTTTTATTGGCATTTATTTTTAGAAAAGCTTTTATTAGTTTAGGTGTTTTTGTTTTTTATTCTATTATTATAGAAAATATTATTAAAGCATATTTTAGATTTAAAGAATGGAGTAGCAGTGAGTTTTTGCCTTTAGAAATTTCTAACCGGTTGTTACCTATGCCTAATTTTTTAGGAAAAATAAATGCAGCCTCTAATGAAGCATATAAAAAGGCTCTTGACAATATTAACTGGCATATACTTTATACCATTATTATTACTTCGGCTATTTGGTGGTTATGCTATTTTTTAAATAAAAAAAGGGACTTATAATTTATACAAAGTATTTTTAGCTAATAACTGTTGTAATGCTTCATCTATTGTTTCATAATTAAACTTAAATCCGCTCGCTACTATTTTTTGAGAACTTACAGTAACACTTTTCAACACCTCAATACTCATTTCGCCCAATACCCATTGTAATATAAATTTGGGTATATAAACAGGAATAAAAAATTGGGTACAACGCTTAGCTAAAGCAATAGTAAGTTGCTGATTAGTTGCCGGCTTGGGTGCAACTGCATTGTATACTCCAGATAAATTTTCGTTTTCTAAAGCATACATAAACATTCTGCAAACATCATCAATATGTATCCAGCTAATTACTTGTTTTCCATTTCCTATAATTGCAGCAACACCTAATTGCAAAGGTTTTAAAAATTCTTTTATAACTCCTCCATCTTTACTTAAAACAATTCCAATTCGCAATTTCACCAACCGCTTTCCCAATGCTTCTACTGATCGAATACTTTCCTCCCAAAGTTTACAGGTTTCGCCCAAAAATTGATGATCATGTGTAGCATCTTCTTTAAAACCATTTTGCGCACTTTCGGTAGTATTGGCACCATACCAACCAATTGCCGAGGCACTTACAATGGCTTTCACTTTATTAGGAACTTCTTTTAAAGCTTTTACAAGTAATGCACTGCTTTGTGTACGAGTTTCAATAATTTCATTTTTCCTTTTTACTGTCCATCGTTTCTCAGCAACATTTGCTCCTGCTAAATGAATAATATAATCTGCTTGTGCTATGGCTGTAGTATCTATTGTTTGGTTTACAATATTCCATTGAGCATAAGAGATATTTGATTGGCGAATACCAAGTAAGGAAGTTTGCCGAGTTAATATAATTACATTATACCCTTTTGCTGTAAGCAATTGTGTTAGTCGTTTCCCAACTAATCCTGTACCACCCGAAATTAAAACTGTAGGCATACCATATTTTTATATACTAACAAAGTTTACAATAATTTGTTGCTTGTAAATATTAGTGTTACACATTAGCCTTTTTACAACTTATTGCTATCGAAAATAAATTTTAGAAAAAACAGAAAATAGTTATCTTTAATTGCAAACAATCCCCCCTATTCTATGAAAATTTATTTTTTACATAATAAATATTCCGGAAAATATTTATTATTCATTTATCTTATTTTGCTTTTGTATATTGTTATCGGTATAGTCATACTTTTTAATGGCTATCAAAAAAATGATAAAAACTATCGTTCTATTGCAGATGTTTCTACACAAAAACTTATTTTATTGGGAGAGTTAAGAAGAAAAATTGCCTTATCGGAAGTTACTTTATTAACCCACGTAATTAATAAAAACAGAATACAAAATGATTCGGCAATTGAAGGAAGATTTAAAAAAGAATTTAACACAGATACTGCAACCTTAGCTCAATTGAATAAGTTTCCGGAAGATAGTACCGAGTTAAGTTTATTGGCTATTTTAAAAACTAAAGAAGCTGAAAAATTTAATACAGTTGATTCTTTATTATACTTAAGTAATACAAATAAGAATACCAACTTAATACAATATTTAAATACAAGGCATTCCCCTGTTTTTACAAGTTATTTTACTACAATTACGCAATTGCAAGATTATTTTGCCAAAAGAACCAAAACTAAAGTAGATGCAGCCGATAAGTTTAATCAATATTATTCTGAAAAATTTATACTGCATTTTACTATTTCGGGATTATCGTTTCTGCTACTGGGCATATTCATCAACCGAAATATGAACTGGTTGAAAAAGCAAAATGACGAAATATTAGCCAGAGAACAACTTTTATCTATTGAAAAAAAGAAATTCGAAAATTTATTGGATGCCGCACCGGATGGAATGGTTGGCATAAATAATAACGGCGAAATTGTACTTTTTAATAAACAAGCAGAACTTTTATTTGGCTATAGTTTTACCGAAATTGTTTCAAAACAAATGACAGTACTTTTGCCTAATGAATTTCAGGAAAAGTATAGTACACTGTTGCATACATTTACAAGTTTACCCGAATCGAAAAAAACAAATTTATATTCAATAGATTTTTGGGGAATTAAAAAAAATGGACAAAAATTTCCAACGGATATTAGTTTAAGTCATTTGCAAACAATTAATGGTCAAATTATTATTGTTGCGATTAGAGATATAACCGAGAAAAAAGAAATGGATAATAAGTTGCAACAAACCATGCAACATCTACAAAATGCCAATAAAGAATTAGAGCAATTTGCCTATATCGCTTCACACGATTTACAAGAACCATTAAGAACTGTTTCGAGTTTTACCGAACTATTTATGAAAGAATATAATGGTAAACTTTCTATATCGGGAGAAAAATATTTGGAGTTTATTTTTAAATCATCGAACAGAATGAAATTATTAGTTAAAGGCTTATTAGATTATTCAAGAATTGGAAAAGAAAAACAATTGGTGGTAACCGATTGCCATCAATTGGTTTCCGATGTATTGGCCGATTTAGGTGCATCAATTCAAGAATGTAATGCTCATATTCACATTAACCCTCTTCCTACCATTCCTGCTTACACTACCGAAATGCGACAATTATTTCAAAACATTATTGGCAACGCTATTAAATACAGAAAGAAAGGAGTGGAACCCGAAATAGAAATAAATGCTGTATCGGAAGAAAAGTACTGGCATTTTTCTATAAAAGATAATGGAATTGGTATTAAAGAAAGCGATCAGGAAAAAGTATTTATCATTTTTAAACGATTGCACAACCACAACGAATACGAAGGAACTGGCATTGGCTTATCGCATTGCAAAAAAATTGTTGAACTGCATGGCGGTAAAATTTGGATTGACTCTGTTATTGATAATGGCAGCACTTTTAATTTCACCATTTTAAAACAATAATCTTCTATGAAACAAAAACTGAAAACTATTTTACTTATTGATGATGATGAAGCAACGAATTTTTTAAATGAAATGAATATTCAAAATACCGAAATTGCCGAACAGGTTGTAATTGCGTGGAATGGTAAAGAGGCTTTGGAATATTTAACCAATACCGGCATGTATGCCAACAATGGTAGTAATTTTCCGCAACCCGATTTAATTTTTTTAGATATTAATATGCCGGTAATGGATGGTTGGGAATTTATAAAAGCATATCATGCTCTTGATGAAAATCAAAAAGGAAAAAAAGTAGTAGTAATGCTTACTACTTCTATTAACGAAGATGATAGAATAAAAGCTGCTACTATTTCTGAAATTACCAACTTTAAAAGCAAACCTTTATTGCCCGATGATTTAATGGAATTGGTTGAAGCATATTTTCCCGATTATTTTTAATTAGTCGGGAATAGGCAATAAACTTACATTGGGAATTGTAACAGATATGGTAGTGCCACCACCACCTATTTTTGATATAATTTGAAAACTGCCTTGTAAAGCTAATATCCTTTCTTTCATACCCGTTAATCCATGATGCTTGGATGTATCAACTAATGATGGATCGAAACCAATTCCATTATCGGTGATGGTAATGTTGAGTATTGAATTATTATACACAATACGAACAATTACTTCCGTTGCTTTTGAATAACGAATTACATTGGTAATACTTTCTTGAAATAACCGATATACAGTTATATTGGTATCTCCATCGAATGTAAAATTGTCGGGTTCAAATTGTAATACTATATTTATTGCAGTCGATTTTTTAATGGTTTTTGCATGCCAACGTAACGATGGCGATAAACCTATATCTTCTAACATAATTGGCCGAAGATTACTTACTATTTTTCTACTGGTATCTATAACATTTTGTGTAAGCTGAGATAAGGTTTGTATGGTTTCTTTTTCATCAGGCAATAAATTACTTTGTATCAGTAACCTTGCTAATTCTAATTTTATTAAAGTAAGGTTTTGCCCCAATTCATCATGCACTTCTCGTGCAATTTCTTTTCTTTCTTCGGCTTGTACATGCTGAATTCGTGCATTTAATTCAAGTAAATCAACATTGGTTTTCTTTAATGCATTTTCTAATTTTTTTTGCTCGGCAATATCTATGCTGGTAATAGAAATATATTCGGGAATATCTTTTTTATTTTTATGTAAAGTTATTACTTGTATTACCGGAATACTGTTGCCTTGTGTATTGGTGTAAGTAAATTCTCCCTCCCATTTGCCTTCTTCTAATAGTTGGTATTGTAATTTTTCAATTTCCTGTAGTGCTTCAAGCGATAAAAATTCGTAGGGCGAATGTAGTATAATATCATCTTCTTCCTTAATGCCTAATTTGGCTTTGGCAGCATTGTTTGCATAAATAAAATTCCATTTTAAATCGGTTATAGCCATAATAGCACTTGAATTTTGAACAAGGTTATTTAACTTTTGCAGGGCATCTTCTTTCCTTTCTAAATCCGAAATATCTACACAAGTACTTGAAAAATATTCGGGCTCGCCTTTATTATTTTTATGCAAAAAAATAGTTTGTAATACAGGCACTGTTTGCTTTCTATAATTGTATAACTCATTTTTACCTTGCCATTTACCGGTTCTTAACACTTGGTCTATTATATCATTTACTTGCTCTTTTTTTACGTTAAACAAATCGTATACACTAATATCGTTTACCGAAATGTTATCCGGGATTAATAAATTAGTTCTTGCACTGCTATTTAAATATACCATTCGCTTTTGTTGTACATCCATAATACCTACCATTGCCGAAGAGTTTTCTATAATTTCATTTAGCCTTTCAGTTAAATTAGTTTGTATTTTTATTTTTTCTTTTAATCTGCCACTATACTCTCGCAATTTTTGTTCTAATTTTCTTAAGTAGGTAACATCTTTTGTAATAATAACGGTATCTGTTTTTTCTCCTTTTTCGTTATACACTGCACTGGCATCTGTCATAATATAATGTATCTGCTTATTTTTATCGTACAATTTTAATTCGCCATGCCATTGGCCCAATGCATCTAATTTATTTCTGGCTTCTTGTAATTTATGTGGTTCTACCGAAATATTACTTATTACCTCTCTAATATTTTTTTTGGCTAAATCTGCAATAGTAAATCCAAAAAAATTAATTGCTGCATCGTTTAACAAAGTAGTTGTAAAGTTTTTATCGTAGGCAATTATTGGATCTTTTATACTTCGTAAAATAACGGAATGATAGCTTTTTAATTCTATTTCTTTTTTCATTACGGCAAAGTCGATATTGATTGAATGATAGCCTATAATTTTATGATTCTTATCTCTTAAAACCGAGATAGTTGCTAAAATAGTTAAAGGCAATTGATTGGCATTGGTATTGAGTTGTTCGCCTGTCCAATGCCCATTTTGATGAACAATATTCAAAATAGTTTCAATTTCTTCTTTCGTATTGCGACAGCCAATTGCAAAAGATAAAGGTTTACCAATTACTTCGTGCTGTAATCTTCCATATAGTTTTTCTGCAGCCTTGTTCCAATAAATAATGGTTAACGAAGTATCTGCCACCATAATGGCATCGGTAGAAAGTGTAACTACATCCGATAATAATTGTAATTCTTTATTTAATACCACTACTTTTTTAATATGCTTAATTAAACTAACAAATGCTATAGTAAGTAATATGGAAAAAATAATAGTCATAGCAATAAATATCTTCCATAATTGATCAACTAATTGAATTTCTTCATGTTCATACTGATGAATTAAATTCATATTAGTAGCACTAAGTTCATTTCTGGCATCTGCCAAATTCAATCTTTCCTTTATTGCTCTTTCATTATGAAATAAACTACTTACTTTATCGAACTTTTTTTCACTGGCCAATGCCACCAAAGTATCTACAAACATTACTCTTTGCACAATGGCCACATTTAGCTTATCTACACTTTCTTTATAATACTGAGGGATATCGGGCGATTCTATAAGTAGTTTTATGTAAGTAGAAATAGAATCTTTTACAGTATTATACAGCACTTTATCCGGAGCTTGTTTGTATTCAATAATATTACGTTCAATATCATTAATTCGTAAAATGCTTTTATGCATTTCATAAAGCTTAAAAAAGGTATGTACAAAGTGGTGTTCTTTGGTAGTTAAATTATCTATGCGATATCGGTTATAAAAAATAATAGAGCCTACAAAAACTCCGGTTACTATGAATATAGTAATGGCAAAATAGATAGGGAATACAAGTTTGAAAGTTTTCATCTGAAAGGATATTTCTCTATAAATGTACTTTTTTTAAACTTAGTTTCCTATAAAAGGATGTATTATTTTGTGTAAAAATAAAAGTTATAATTAAGGAAATAGTTAAACAATATTTTCTAAGCAGATAGTCTGGCTTAGAAATTAATACTGCAAAGGTTTGTATTAAAAATTGTTATATTAATTACAGCAAAAAAAATCCCGCTGATAAACATCAGCGGGCTCGTAACTATCAAACTTTTCTTCGAAAAAAATTAATCCGGTTTTTTACCATCTAAAAAAGTATTGATGGTAGAAATATGTGTGTTGTTATTTTCATCTTTTCCTACTGTGTATTTGCTATAAAAATTTTCTACAGAAGTTAGTGTATTACCAAACAATTCCATATTGCGACGAATGTATGCCGGCACAGAATCGAATTCATTATTAGGATCGGCAGTATTCATATTAAAAGAAAGATTACGCAATTTTTGAATTCTTTCTGCAGCTCTACGGCGTTGTTCTTCTGCTTCATCAAAACCCAAATTACTTTCAACAATTGGAGTAGTAGTTATTTCGGGCTTTTCATTCATTGTAAATTGCATAGCTTCTACTGCTTCTTCTTTTTCAACAATATGCATTTCAAAAGATGGTTGCTTTATTGTTTCTTGCTCTTCAACAGGTTTACTTATCGGTTGATTATTTTGTTGTTGATGAACAGGCTCGGCATAAATATTAAACGGCTTTGCTAAAAAGCTATGCGATGCAGTAACCATTGGCTTTTCAACCAATTTAATTTCTTCAATTTCCGGTTGTATTTCAGATTCTGCCGGTTTATCTATAACAGGTAAAGAATTTGCCGAAACAGTATCGGTTATTTCAGTGCTTAATTCAAAATGAATTTTTTCTGTAGTTTCTGTTTCTATTGTATTACTACTTTCTGCAGTTATTGCATTTAAATCGGTGGTACTAAAAATATTTATTGTGGGCGGTTCTACCACTTCTTCTTTTAACTGCGGAGCATATTCATCTTTTTCTTCAAAAGGAATTGCTTGTTGTAATAAAGTTTGTTGCGATTGTTCCGTTAATTTTTTTTCCTCACCTTC
Organism: Hydrotalea sp.; assembly: GCA_027364735.1. GTDB lineage: Bacteria > Bacteroidota > Bacteroidia > Chitinophagales > Chitinophagaceae > JAKAJX01. Next base: position 32,153 of record DAHXOT010000049.1, read on the forward strand.
TACGCCTAAAGTCATTACTATTTTTTCGAGTTTAGGTTCAGGCTTTTTAAAAGAAGAAGGTTTGGCAAAAGGATCTTTTGCATCAAAACCGGTTGCAACTAAAGTAATACCAATTTTTTTATCGAGCGAATTATCGTAACCCATACCTACAATTACATCGGTATTTTCGCCTGTCTGCATACGAAGATAATTATTAATAATTTCCAACTCGTCCATAGTACATTCATCTTGGCCTTCAGCAGAATTAATATTAATTAATATCCATTTTGCACCACGAATATCATTATCATTTAGCAAAGGAGAGTTTAATGCTTCTTCAATAGCTCGTTGTGCTCTATCTTCTCCTTCTACTTCTGCTTTACCTAAAATAGCCACACCACCATTTTTCATAACAGTGCATACATCGGCAAAATCAACAATTATATGTCCGCGGCTATTTATAATATCGGTAATACATTTAGCAGCAGTAGCTAAAACATTATCTGCTTTAGAAAAAGCTTCTTTCATTTTTAAGTTACCATACTGCATTCTCAACTTATCATTGCTAATAACAAGTAATGTATCTACATAAGGTTTAAGTTGTTTAATACCTTCTTCAGCTTGTTTCATTCGGCGAGGGCCTTCAAAAGCAAAAGGAGTAGTTACAATACCAACGGTAAGAATACCTAATTCTTTACAAACCTGTGCTACAATAGGTGCACCACCGGTTCCGGTGCCTCCACCCATTCCTGCAGTAATAAAAGCCATTTTAGTATTTACTTCTAAAATGCTTTTAATTTCTTGCAAAGATTCTTCTGTTGCTTTTTTTCCAACTTCGGGGTTAGCCCCTGCTCCAAGCCCTTGCGTTAGATGTGGCCCCAATTGTATTTTATTAGGAATGGAACTTTGTTCTAAAGCTTTTGAATCGGTATTACAAATAATAAAATCAACACCCTCAATACTTTGCGAGTGCATAAAATTAACAGCATTGCTGCCGCCACCACCTACACCTAATACTTTGATGATAGATGATTTTTGTTTAGGTAAATCGAAGTGAATCATAGTTACGGTTTTAACGGTTAGTAAGTAATGTGAACCGGCTTTACTTAGGGTTATGGATTTTATATATCATGTAAATAGTAATTATTTTTTAAACTACTACTTTATAACTTGGTCTTCTTCTTCTTTAAATAATTCAATTAAATTATGTTTAAACTTATCCCAGAACTTCATCTTTCTAACTCTATCCTCAATATTTACTTTTATAGGTTCTTGTGTATTTGCTATTTCGATTTTATCTACTGTTAATTTTTTAGGAACCTCAACCTTTTTATACTTTTCGTTAAATTCTTTGTATTTATGTTCGTAATCGCTATAGCCTTTTAATATTAACCCCAAACAAGTTGAGTACATGGGTTTTTTTAGCTCTTCGATATGATTAGGTGCTAAATGTTCGTTAGGATAACCAATTCGTGCATTTAATCCGGTAGCATATTCTGTTAATTGAATTAAATGTTTTAATTGAGCTCCGCCACCTGTTAATATTACACCACCATTTAAAGCCCTACCATCTAAGCCAACTTGTTTTAAATGATAAGAAACAAAATCTAATATTTCACTCATTCTTGCCTGAATAATTTGCGATAAATTTTTAACGCTTATTTCTTTAGCAGGCATTCCTTTTAAACCCGGAATAGTAATAAATGCATTTGCTTTTGCCTCATCGGCTAAAGCACTTCCAAACTGAACTTTCATTGCTTCAGCCTGACTTTTAAGTACACCCAAACCCATCCGTATATCATTGGTAATATTTTCTCCACCAAAAGGAATTACGGCAGTATGTTTTAAAATGCCTTCATAAAATACAGCAAGATCACTGGTTCCTCCACCAATATCTAAAATTGCTACACCTGCTTCCATATCAATATCACTCATTACAGCACTGGCACTGGCTAATGGCTGTAATACTAAATCTTTTGTTTTTAACCCACTTTTTTCAACGGCACGATTAATGTTTCTGATGGCATTTCTGTCGCCGGTAATAATATGAAAATTAGCACCCACTTTCACACCATTATACCCACAAGGTTCTTTAATATTTTGAATATTATCTACATGAAAATCTTGCGGAATAACATCAATAATTTGATCTCCGGCAGGAATAAATGTTTTACGCTGATTTTCTATTAGCTGATCAATTTCCCAACGCTGAATTTCATTTTCAGAATCTTGCCTAACCATATCGCCACGGGTTTGCAAACTTTTAATATGATGGCCGGCAATACCAACATATACTTCTGTAATCTCTAAATCGGGATTACTTTCAAAACAATTTTGCAATGCTTGCTGAATTGCTTTAATAGTTTGGTCAATATTCAATACTTGACCATGCTGAACGCCATTGCTATTAGCCCTACCAAAACCAAGAATTTCTAATTTACCATGTTCATTCTTTCTTCCTGCAATAGCAGCAATTTTGGTAGTACCAATGTCCAATCCAACAATAATAGGTGCTTCATTCAAACTCATACAATACGTTTTATGTTTTACTCAGGATATAGATCAATTTATTTTTATTATATCAACTTCTATTATTCTACTCAACTTCTGTTGCGTCGCACACTTCAACTTGTAACTCATTACTCAACTTTCTTCATCACAGCTTTCGGCTTTCGAGCCTTCGGCTTACTTTTCTTTACACTACGATTATTGGATAACGAATTATTAGCTACTTTATTTTGTTTATTGCCAACAACATTTTTTTTACCGCTGGTAATAATTGCAGGTGCAACACTCTTCCCTACAGATGGTACTCTTGTAGCCGAAGTACTATCTGCATAGGGCAAAGGCTTTGCAATGGCGGTATTCAATTTAGCTGCAGAATCAATCCATTGCTTCGATGCCCCTTTTCTTACACCCACTATCTGATTATTAAATTGAAGCTCTAATTTTTCGTATGCATTAATTCCATTTTGAAGCCATACTTGCTTATAAAAAGCATATAAGCGAGTAAACTTATTGGCTAAATTATTGGTATCGCCCAATTCAATTATTTGGTTACCAATTGTAGGAATCATTTCAAATCTTGCTTGTGGTGTAATATTTATTTGTGCTACTTGAGCCATCCAAAAACTATCGGCTAAAATATATTTCCCAAGTTTTACTACACCTTGCAACATAGCACTATCCGAGCTTGCCAATGTATCTTTAGTACTTGTAAAGCCTGTAAATACGGGCACTCTTGCAGTTAATCTATCACTTAAAGGCAAACGCAAAGCAGTGCTATCAACATAAAAAGAAGTTCCTTCATCGGTAAATACCCGAGCAATAGGCATTCTTTCTTCAATATGCACATGCAATACCTGATTATTATCAAAGAACAACTCTGCATTTTTTATCCAAATATTTTTCTTCAAAGCATTTTCAAACGAACGCAAATCAATCATCTGCATAGACTTTCCTTCAATATTTCCATTGCTATTCAATAAATACAACACATCATTTTCGTTAATAAACATTTCCTTTTCTCCACCAGTTATTTCAATAGTTATTTCTTTACAACTTTTCTTTTCCTTTTTTTGTATTGCTGCTCCCATTAAAATAAAAGTTCCAACTGCAATAAGTATCCATGCTGCTTGTACCAATTTATATTTCCAATTAATACTTTTCATATCAATTGTTTTCTAATAATTGTTTTATTGGCAACACCATTGAATCAATATCACCCGCTCCGGCCATTACCAATAATTTTGGTTTGCTTTGCCGAACCCATAGTAGCATCGCTTCCTTAGTCATCATGCCTTTCTTTTCTAATTTCATTTTTTGCAAAATCAATTCACTTGTTACACCACCAATGGGTAATTCTCTTGCAGGATAAATAGGTAACAGTATCACTTCATCTGCCATATCTAAACTTTCGGCAAATGCCTTAGCCAAATCTCTTGTTCTGCTGTATAAATGTGGTTGAAAAATAATTGTTAGTTTTTCGGTTGGAAATAAACTTCGCACCCCCGATATTAACGCTTTTAACTCTTCGGGATGATGAGCATAATCGTCAATCAGAGTATAATGTTCATTTTTTACAACATATTCAAATCTTCTTTTTACTCCTTTAAAGTTGGCAATTGCAGCTTTTATTTTTTCATCATCAATTTTCAAGAACTTAGCAACCGAAATTGCAGCAATACTATTTTCTATATTATGTAAGCCTCCCATGTGAAGCACTACATTTTTTATTTCCCATGCATGAGTAAACACATCAAACAAATAAGAACCATTCTCAATTCTAATATTTCTTGCTATAATATTTGCTTTTTCATTGTTAAGGCTGTAGGTAAAATGTTTCGATGCATCTAATTCTCGACTACGCTTCAATCCTAATTTATTAATTAATACTCCACCGGTTTTTATTTTCTGAGAGAATTGAATAAAAGCATTTTCAACTTCTTCGGCTGTGCCATAAATGTCTAAATGATCGGCATCCATTGCTGTAATGATAGCAATATCGGGAACTAACTTTAAAAAACTTCTATCATATTCATCTGCTTCAACTACTACTACATTGTTATTACTGCTCCAAAAATTAGTTTGATAATTTGCAGATATGCCACCTAAAAATGCATTACATCCATATTCACTATCGCGTAAAATATGTGCTATCATTGTGCTGATAGTTGTTTTGCCATGCGTACCTGCTACACATATATTAAAAGAATTTTCGGTTATCCATTGTAAAACATCACTTCGCTTAACTACTGTGAAATTGTGTGTACGATAATATTGCAATTCGGTATGCGCTGATGGAATTGCGGGCGTATACACTACAAGATCTGCATCTTTTGGTATCGCATTAACATCTTCTTCATAATGTATATCAATTCCAATATTTTCTAATGACATGGTTAATGGTGTTATAGTTTTATCATACCCACTAACTATGCAGCCTTTATGTTTAAAATAACGAGCCAAAGCACTCATACCTATGCCACCAATGCCTACGAAATAAACTTTGGCTTTACTGCCTAATAGCAAGTCATTTTCTTTAATAATATTTTTTATTTTTTCGCTCATATAGTATTTCTATTGGCAATTAGCTCTAAAATTTTTTTTGCTATAACCTCATCGGCATTTTTTATTGCAAAATTTTTAATATTTTCTTCTAATACTTTTTGTAAAGCTTCATCTCTCGATAAATCAATTACCGTATTAATTAATTTTTCTTTTGCGTCAGCATCTTTAACAATTAAGGCCGCTTGATTATTTACCAAATGCATTGCATTAATTGTTTGATGATCTTCTGCAGCAAAAGGAAAAGGCACAAAAACTGTAGGTTTTGCTACCACACACAATTCTGTAACACTCATAGCACCTGCTCTAGAAATAACAACATCAGCAGCTGCATAAACCATTTCCATTTCTTTAATAAATTCATTTACCCAAATATTGGTTTTACCTTTTGCAACCTCTTTATACTTTTCTGCATTCACTTTTCCGGTTTGCCATATTAATTGCAAATCATTTTCTTCAAACAGATTAATAGATGCTACAATTGCCTCATTAATACTTTTAGCACCTAAGCTTCCGCCAATTGCTACCACAGTTTTTTTATCTTGGCATAAGCCAAAAAAGTTGATTGCTTCCTCTTTAGAAACTGTTGATTGAACAATATTTTTTCTAACAGGATTTCCGGTAATACAAATTTTTTCTGCAGGAAAAAAAGTTTCCATTCCATCGTTGGCTACAAATATTTTAGTAGCATTTTTTCCTAAGAGAATATTCGACTTTCCTGCAAATGAATTGCTTTCGTGAATAAATGTTGGAATATGTTTTGCTTGAGCATATTTCAACACAGGAAAAGTGGAATACCCGCCAACACCAATTACGGCATTGGGCTTAAACGATTGAATTATTTTTTTTACCTGAAAAAAACTTTTAATAAGCATAAAGGGCAATCCAATATTTCGTATCAAAGAACTTCTATTAAAACCTACTATATTAATACCTTCAATTTTATACCCTGCTTGAGGTACTTTTTCCATTTCCATTTTTCCTTTAGCCCCTACAAATAATATTTGTGCTTGAGGTTGCAACTTTTTTATTGCATTTGCAATAGCAATGGCCGGAAAAATATGTCCGCCAGTACCTCCTCCAGCTATAATTATTCTTTCACTCATTGCTCATTTATATTATACCGTACAAGCGTGCGACGCAACAAAAGTTACAATGCAGCACTGGTGTTGGGTACATTATTGTTTACTACAGCATTATTAGTTACACCTACTGTTTGAAAATTTGTACCTTCTAACTGCTCTACATTTCTTGCAACACTTAAAATAATTCCAATTGATGCACAGGTAAATAAAAAAGAACTTCCGCCCATACTCACTAATGGCAACGTAACACCTGTAACTGGAACTATATTTACATTAACTGCCATATTTGCCATAGCCTGTATAGCTAATGTAAAGCTTAAGGCCAATGCCAAAAATGCACCAAACGCATAAGGGCACTTTCGAAATATTCTGATTCCTCGAAATAAAAACAATAAATAAATAATTATAATAAAAATTCCACCTAACAATCCATATTCTTCGATAATAATAGAATAGATAAAATCGTTATATGCTTGTGGAAGATAATTTCTTTGGCGACTATTACCCGGCCCCAAACCCATTACTACACCACCATTTGCTATAGCTATTTTAGCTTGCTGCACCTGATATGGCACTTCTATATCTTTTGCATACATAAAATCTTGTACACGTTTAACCCAAGTTCCAAATCGGCCAAATGAATTTACTTTTTCTGAAATTTTTTCGGAATGTATTGTTTCATTTTGTTTTCTATCATAAGTAATTACTGCTACTGAAACTATTAATGCAATTGGAATACATGCCACTAATACTACCAATAAAATATGCTTCATACTTACCCTTCCTATAAACATTAATAATAAAGAGGTAGCACCGGTTAATAATGCATTAGATAAGTTTGCGGGCATAATTAAAACACAAATAATAAATACAGGTATAATTACAGGTAAAAATCCCTTTTTAAAATCTTTAATCACTTCTTGCTTTTTACTCATAATACGAGAGATATACATAAACAAAGCAAGTTTGGCAAAATCGCTCGTTTGAAAAGTCATATTTATAATAGGCAGTTTAATCCATCTGCTACCTTCATTAATTTTTGCACCAAAGAATAATGTATAAATTAATAAAGGAATAGATACCAAAAATAATATGGTTGCCACTCTGGAATAAATAGTATAATTAACCCTATGCATAAAGTAGATAATAAGCATACCAGTTAGCATAAATGCTAATTGCTTAAATAAATACACTTCATTATTTCCTTTATTCATTTTATATGCCAACGAACCCGTAGCACTATATACTACCAATACAGAAATGATTGCCAATAATATTACAATACCCCATATATATCTATCGCCTTTGGTTCGCTGTAAAAGATTAGCTTTTACATTGCCAACGGTTGGTATTTCGCTGAATAATTTATCGGCAGTATTGTTCATGAAACTAATTGAGGTAGCTAATAATTATAATTCTTTTACAGCTTCTTTAAATTGATTGCCTCTATCTTCATAATTTTTAAATAAATCAAAGCTTGCACAAGCGGGGCTCAATAAAACCACATCGCCTTTTACTGCCATTTTAAAACTTGCATTTACTGCCTGTTTAGCACTTTGTGCTTCAACAATGGCGGGTACAATATCTTTAAATGCGGCAATTATTTTTTTATTATCAACCCCCATACACACAATTGCTTTTACTTTTTCTTTTACTAAATCGGTAAGTAAAGTGTAATCGTTACCCTTATCTGTTCCACCCAAGATTAATACTGTTGGCTTAATCATACTTTCTAAAGCAAACCAAGTACTATTTACATTAGTTGCCTTACTGTCGTTAATAAATTCAACACCCCTTACAGTGGCAACAAATTCCATTCGGTGTTCAAGGCTTTGAAAGTCTTTTACTGCTTCGCGAATCTTTTCTTTTCTAATGCCAACTGTTGTGGCTGCAATGCAGGCTGCCATTGTGTTGTAATTGTTGTGTTTTCCTTTTAAGGCAAAATCGTAAATACTCATGCTTACTCTTTCTTCTTGTATGCGTAACATCATCTGATCACCTTTGATGTATCCGCCTTTTTTTACTTCATGTTTCATAGAGAATGGTAATGGGTTAGTATGGATGGTTAGTAATGCTAAATGCCGAGAGATTACTTCATCATCATCGCAATAAATAAAGTAATCTTCTATTGTTTGATTTTCTATTATTTTAAATTTGCTTTTAATATAGTTTTCGAACTGATTATTATATCTATCTAAATGATCTTCTGTTATGTTTAGCAACAAAGCAATATCTGGTTTAAATGTTTTTATATCATCTAATTGAAAAGAACTAATTTCTGCCACATACCATTCTTTCGGGTTCTCTGCAATTTGTTTGGCAAATGAGTAGCCAATATTTCCAACTAATGCACAACTCATTCCTGCTTTATTTAAAATATGCCAGATCATTGAAGTGGTTGTACTTTTTCCATTACTGCCGGTAATAGCAATTATTTTACTATTGCCTTTAAACCTATATGCCAGCTCAATTTCAGAGATTATCGGAATTTTTTTTTCACGAATCTTTTTCACCATTTCATTTTTCTCCGGTATACCAGGACTTTTCATTACTTCATTTCCAGATAAAATTTTTTCTTCGGTATGGCTTCCTTCTTCAAAATCAATTCCGTAATCAATTAATTCTTTTTTATATTTTTCTTTTATTAAACCACTATCGCTTACAAAAACATCATATCCATTTTGTTTTCCTAATAAAGCAGCACCTACACCACTTTCTCCGCCACCTAATATGATTAGTTTATGTTTCATTTTTGTTATCAACTTTTTAATTCACATCAACATAGTTTTATTGTACACCTCAAATTGTATTATCGTATCTTCAACGTCATAATACTTGCTATCATTAACAATAGTGTAATTACCCAAAAGCGTAATACAATTTTATTTTCATGAAAACCTTTCTTTTGATAATGATGATGTAATGGACTCATTAAAAAAACTCTTCTTCCTTCACCAAACTTTTTCTTAGTGTATTTAAAATAACTTACCTGAATAATTACACTTAAATTTTCGACCAAGAACACGCCGCAAAAAATTGGAATTAACCATTCTTTTCTTACAATAATGGCAAGAGATGCAATAATACCACCTAAAGCAAGGCTTCCGGTATCGCCCATAAAAACCTGTGCAGGAAAAGCATTGTACCATAAAAAACCAATACATGCTCCAACAAAAGCTCCAACAAAAATGGAGAGTTCGCCCAGGTTAGGGATATACATTATATTAAGATATTCGGCAAACTTGTAATTACCGCTTACATAAACAAATATGCCCAACCCACCACCAATAATTGCACTAACGCCTGCTGCTAATCCATCTAAGCCATCGGTTAAATTGGCTCCATTACTAACAGCAGTAATAATTAATGTAACAATAACAATATAAATTAACCAAGTATATTTATCTGCACCTGTTCCTATCCAACTAATTAATTTACTATAATTAAATTCATGATTTTTTACAAATGGAATAGTAGTAATAGGTGTTTTAACTTTTACAAACTTTTTTTCGGCACCATCTACATTACGTGTGGTTACATTTTCATTCTTTACAATTCTTTCTCCTGCATGTAAAGAATATTTCACTTCGTTAGTTATAATTTCTCTTTCTACTGTAACTGCATCGCTGAAGTAAAGTGTAATACCAATAATTAATCCTAATCCAATTTGACCAATAATTTTTGAAATACCTGCTAAGCCATCGCTATCTTTTTTCTTATATGCTTCGCCCTTTTGTTGTGCAGCTTTGCGAGCTTTTATCTTAAAATAATCGTCTAAGAAACCAATAATACCTAACCAAACTGTACATAAAATCATTAATCGGATATATACTTTATGTAAATTGGCAAATAACAATGTTGGAATTAAAATGCTTAAAAGAATGATAACCCCTCCCATAGTAGGTGTACCTTTCTTTTGCAACTGACCTTCTAAACCAAGGTCTCTAACGCTTTCGCCTATTTGTTTTTTTCTTAAAAATAAAATAATACGCTTGCCATAAACAGTTGCAATAACAAGCGACAATAATATTGCCATTGCAATTCGGAAGGTGAGGTATTGAAACAATCCTGCACCGGGAAAATTATATTGTTCTTGCAACCATGTAAAAAAATAGTACAGCATATTTTTATTTACTTAATAGTTGAAACATTTCCAATAACACTTGCTTATCATCAAAAGGATATTTTACACCTTTTATATCTTGATACTTTTCATGCCCCTTACCTGCAATCAAAATAATATCTTGTGGATTAGCCAAACTCACTGCTGTTTTAATAGCCTCTCTTCTATCAACAATTGATATATATTTCCTTTTAGAAGCACTGTTTAACGTTGCTTCCATATCGCTAATAATTTCTTCAGGATTTTCTGTTCTGGGATTATCGCTGGTAAAAATGGCTTTATCACTTAAGTCGCAAGCAATTTGTGCCATAATAGGACGTTTAGTTTTATCTCTATCACCACCACAACCCACCACCGTTATAACTTGTTCGTGTCCTGTTTTTAATTTTTTTATGGTGTTTAAAACATTCTCTAACGCATCGGGTGTATGTGCATAATCTACAATTCCAATAATTATATTTTTACTAATAGTATAATCAAACCTTCCTTCAGCACCAGAAAGTATACTTAATATTCTTAAAACATCCTCCTTATCTTCTCCTAAACAAACTGCTGCACCATAAACAGCCAATAAATTATATGCATTAAACTCGCCAATTAATCTAAAATGAACTTCTTTATCATTTACCAACATTTGCAAACCTGTAAGTGCGTTGTACAAAATTTTACCCTTAAAATCGGCAACTGCTTTTAAACTATACCAATACTTTTTAGCGAGTGTATTTTGTAACATTATTTCACCGCGTTTATCATCTTTATTAGAAATGGCAAATGCTGTAGAACTTAATGCATCGAAAAAACTTTTCTTTACCTTAATATACTCATCGAAAGTTTTATGATAATCTAGATGATCGTGTGTTATATTACTGAACAATGCTCCGGCAAACTGTAATCCGGTAATACGATGTTGATGAATTGCATGACTACTACACTCCATAAAAACGTGAGAGCAATTTGCTTCAACCATTTTATTTAATAGTGCATTTAAACTGATAGCATCGGGGGTTGTATGAGTAGAGGGAATAATTGCATTACCAATTTGATTTTGCACGGTACTAATTAATCCGCAATTATATCCTAACTCAGAAAATAATTTAAAAAGAACAGTGGCAATGGTTGTTTTACCATTTGTACCTGTTACGCCAATTAATTTTAGTTTTGAAGAAGGTTGATCGAAAAAATTGCAAGCTATATATGCAATAGCTTCATTTGCATCGGGCACTTGCAGGTAGCAAATGTTTTCTTTAATTTCAAAAGGTAAAGCCTCACATACAATTGCAATTGCACCTTGCTCGATTGCTTTACCAATAAATTGATGGCCATCTGCCTGTGTTCCTTTAATAGCAACAAATACAGAGTTAGTGCTTACTCTTCTCGAATCAATCTGTACATCTTTTACTTCAATTGCTGTAGATCCTACAACTTGTATTAAACGTACGCGATATAATATGTTTTGTAGTTGTTTCAAAATATTAATTCAATTGAATGTTTATAATTTGTCCTTTTGCAATAGGAAGCCCACTCATAATAGACTGATCTGTAACCTTTCCTTTTCCTTTAATATTTACTTTTAATCCCATGTTTTCACATAAGTATAAAGCATCTTTTAAATTCATTCCCAATAGCGATGGCATTGAAGCATCTACAAAATTTTTATTAGTAAATGATAATATACCCCCTGTATTTTGTAAAGAAATAAACTGAGCAGAAGTGGCAGAATCATTATAGTGCCATTGAAGATGTTTAGCAATTTGTAACACATCTTCTTTTGCTGCAGTATATTTAAAAAACGAAGTATCTTTTGTAGCGTTTACTACATTATTGTACGTATTTTTTCGAACAGATGTTGCATATAATCTATCGGCAATTTCTTTAAATACCGGCCCTGCAACACTTGCTCCATAATGGTTTAGTGCATGTGGTTTATTTTTAATTACCACCAAAATGGTATATTGAGGATTATCTGCCGGGAAATAACCTGCAAAAGATGATTGAAAAATTTCATCGGTATAACCTTTATTACCATTTGCTACTAAAGCAGTGCCTGTTTTTCCTGCTACTTTATATACCGAATTTTTAAAAATTTCTTTTGCTGTACCTTCTGTACATACACCTTCTAAACATTCTTTTAATTGTTGCAAAGTAGCATCGCTACAAATTTTATCATTAATTACTACAGGCTCAAAAGCTCTATTCAATTCTCCTTCTTGCTGAATTGCATTTACCAAATAAGGACGCATCATTTTACCATTATTTGCAACTGCATTGTACAATGTTATCATTTGCAAAGGGGTAACTGCAATATTATAACCAAAGGCCATCCATGGTAAAGAAATAGCACTCCAATAACGGCTACCCGGTTTATATATAATTGCATTTCTTTCTCCAACAAGATCTATACCTGTTAGTGTATCAAAACGCATTTGATGTAAGTGATGAATAAATTGATTGGGTTTATTGCCATAAGCATTGAGCGTTATTTTAGCCATTCCTACATTTGAGCTAAGCTCGAAAGCCTGCTTAACTGTAACATTATATTTGCCATGTTTTTCGCTATCATAAACAGTACTTCCATTTACATGCCATACACCGCCTTCTAAATTAACAGGAGTTGTTAATGCTACTTTTTTATCATCTAACAAACTCATTAATGTTGCTAATTTAAAAGTAGAACCGGGTTCGGTAGGATTGATAGCATAATTAAAATCTTCAAAATAATTATTGGTAGCTGTTTTTCCCAAATTAGCAATGGCTTTTATTTTTCCTGTAGCTGTTTCCATAACAATTGCACAACCATGTTCTGCTTCATTACCAATCATCATTTTCATCAATGCATTTTCAGTTACTTCCTGAATAAATACATCAATGGTTGTAATAATATCTTTTCCATTTTCAGGTTCTGTTTGTGCATCATCTACCGGAACGCTTACGCCGCCTGCAATATATCTAACCAATCTGCTACCAATTTTTCCTTTTAATACACTATCATAAGTCATTTCCAATCCCACTTTAAAAGAGTCTCTTGCCAACCCAATAGTTCTAAATGCCAATAGTTTATATGGATTCAAACGAATACTTTTATTTTCTGCTATAAAACCACTTTTATTTTTTCCTAACCGTACCAATGGAAATGTTTTTAGTTGTTGATATTCACGATATGAAATATTTTTCTTCAACAAAAAATATCTATTTTCTTCTTTAAACTCTTGTTGCAAATTTTTTTTATACTCGCCTGCAGAATTATCTTTAAAAAGATCTGCTAATTGTACGCTTAATGAATCAAGATTATCTTTAAATCTTTTTCCATTTTTTTCTCTCAATCCATCGGCACCAAAATCTATATAAATATCAAACTGAGGAATACTTGTACTCAACATTTGTCCATCCTCACTATAAATTGTACCACGCTCTGCAGCAACTTCTTCAATTTTTTGGTGTAAACTATCACTCATACTTCTCCAATACTTTCCTTGTATTTGTTGTATATAAAATGCTTTACCAACAATTAAAATAGCAACAACAACAACTAATATGTAGCTTAAATAAACTCTCCATAATATGTCTTGTTTTACATCCATTATGTTGATCTATTTTACAGGTTGCAATTGCCTCGGATTTTCATTGCTTAACTTAAGCCCTATTGGCGCTACTGCTTTTAAAATTTGCACTTCTTCACTTTTATACATTACTTCACTTTTCAATGTTTTATATTCATATTGCAGCTCTTTCAACTCATTCTGTGTTTTATTTATGTTTCTAATAGTTTTGTCGGTTGTATGTCCATTGGCTATATACAAAACAGCTAAAATGCTTAGGAAGAAAAAGAAATTCATATTACCTGTTATCCATTGATATTGAAATAAAGTTTTCAATGGTTTTTTTAATGTATTAGTATTTTTAATTTCTTCTGCCATAATTTTTATCATTTATTTATTCATGCTAAAAAGTTTATGCTTATAATTTTTTAGCTACCCTAAGTTTTGCACTTCTACTTCTATTATTTTTTTTCAATTCTTCAGTACTTGCTGTTATTGGTTTTTTATTTACCAGCTCAAATACTTTTTCTTCTTTTGTAGTTGAAAAAGGATTTTCTTCTATTTCTTCAAAACTTCCTTTCTTAAAAAAATTCTTTACCAACCTATCTTCTATTGAATGAAAAGTAATTATTGCTGCAATACCTCCCGGCTTTAATACCAATGGCAACTGTTGTAACATTTCTTTTAAAGCTCCCATTTCATCGTTCACTTCAATTCGTAAAGCCTGAAATACCTGAGCGAAATATTTATTAGGATTGCCTTTTACAACGGCACTTATTAATGCTTTAAACTGCTCAATGGTATTACATGGTGCATTATTGCGTGCTGTAACAATTTGTTTAGCCAAGGTTTTAGCATTGGTTACTTCGCCATATTGCTGAAATAAAAGATGCAATTGTTGTTCCGAATAAGTGGCAATTATTTCTTTGGCACTTGCTGCCGAACGCCTATCCATTCTCATATCTAATGGGCCTTGAAAACGGGTTGAAAATCCACGCTCCGATTCGTTAAATTGATGACTGCTAACGCCCAAATCGGCCAATACGCCATCTACTTCTATTATTTTATGCAATCGAAGAAACCTTTGTAGATGACGAAAATTGTGTGGCACAAAAACAATACGATCGTCATTAGGAACATTTTTTTCTGCATCTGCATCCTGATCGAAGGCAATTAATTTACCTTTTGAACTTAATTTTTTTAAAATTCCATTACTGTGGCCACCCCCACCAAAAGTGCAGTCTACATAAATACCATTTGGATTAATTTGTAAAGCATCAATCGTTTCATCAAATAATACAGGAACATGATATTCTATATGATTAGTTAAAGATGAATGCTGATTTATAGTGTTGGTCATTTTCATTCAACTTTTTAGTTTATCATCCAATATTTTTTCCTGCCATTACTTCTTTTGCCAAATCGCTAAAAGCTTCCGGCGAAGAATCCTCAAAGAGCTGTTTATACTTACTAGAATCCCATATTTCAAATCGGTCAAGTGCAGCAGCCAAAACAATATCTTTACCCAAGGCTGCAAATTCTTTTAAAGATGCGGGCAATAATAATCTGCCGGCTGTATCTAATTCAACTTCTGTTGCCCCACCTAAAAATTGACGGCGGAATTGGCGTACTTTCGGGTCGAAATCGTTTAGTTGACTTATTTTAGAAATGATTAATTCCCAACTTTTAAGTGGATATAATGTGAGACATTTTTCGAAGCCACGGCTTATAATGAAATGCGTTTCTCCTTCAGGCAATTGCTTTTTAAGCCCGCCGGGAAGTAGGAAACGACCTTTCGTGTCTACCGTTGCTTCATATTCTCCGTGAAATCCGCTCATTTGTGAATAAATGTTTTTAGAATTACCATTTATTGACACAAAATAACACTTTTTCCCACTTTAAATACAAATTTTAACCATTTGTATTTATTAACAGTTTATTAAATTGTTAGAAAGCAATACAGTAAAGACTTTCAACGATTTTTATCGCCAAATTAAAAAACAAGCTGTTAATATCTGTGGATAACAGTGCAAAACCCTTTACAGAAGTACATTACAGTATATTGTATTTTAAAAATTGAAGAAAATGATGCACCCCAAGCACTTAAAAATAGATGCATTTACTTATCCTTTACCGGAAGAAAAAATAGCAAAATACCCATTGCCAATAAGAGATGCAAGTAAAATGCTTATTTACTCAAATGGCAATATCACTGAAACCATTTATCGGCAATTACCAGAACATCTCCCTGTAAATTCTTTGCTGATTTTTAATAACACCAAAGTAATTGAAGCAAGATTATTGTTTAAAAAATCATCGGGAAGCAGTATAGAAATATTTTGCTTAGAACCCGCAAATGAATATGAAGATATTACCACAGCCATGCAACAACAGCAAACTGTACAATGGAAATGTTTAGTGGGTGGGGCAAAAAAATGGAAAGATGAAATTTTGGTAAAAGAAATACATTGGCAAGAAGAAAGAATAAATTTGTTTGCCAAAATAATTGAAAAAACCACCAATTACTTTTTAGTTGAATTAAGTTGGAACACAGAATTGAGTTTTGCTGAAATTTTACATGTAGCGGGGCTTATACCTTTACCTCCTTACTTACATAGAGACGCTGAAATAGATGATGCAATAACCTATCAAACTGTATATGCAATAAATAGTGGCTCTGTTGCTGCGCCTACTGCAGGCTTGCATTTTACACAAGAGCTACTAAATAATTTAAGTGCTAAAGCAATCAAACAATTATTTGTAACACTACATGTAGGGGCTGGAACTTTTAAACCCGTTAAAGCCATAGAGATGAAAGATCATGAAATGCATGCAGAATTTATACATGTTTCTTACACGCTTGTTAAAGCATTAATAGAAGCTATTGATGAAAAAATTATTTGTGTTGGCACAACTTCATTACGTACTATTGAAAGTTTATATTGGATGGGTGTTAAACTAAACAAGAAACTAACAGTTACCAATAACATTAGTATTGAAGATATTGCCGTGCATCAATGGGATCCTTATGAAATAAAAAACAATATGTCGGCCAAAGAAGCCTTATTATGCTTATTAAATTGGATGAAAGAGAATAAATTACACGATATAATTACTAAAACACAAATTATAATTGCACCCGGCTATCAATTAAAAATAGTTAAAGGGTT
This sequence comes from Hydrotalea sp., assembly GCA_027364735.1. Classification (GTDB taxonomy): domain Bacteria; phylum Bacteroidota; class Bacteroidia; order Chitinophagales; family Chitinophagaceae; genus JAKAJX01. The sequence continues at coordinate 49,113 of DAHXOT010000049.1, forward strand.
AATTACTAATTTTCATCAACCAAAATCAACTTTATTATTATTAATTGCCGCAATAGTTGGAGATGACTGGAAAAAAGTTTACAACTATGCCTTAGAAAATGATTATAGATTTCTGAGTTATGGCGATGGATGTTTGCTTTGGTATTAATCTTTACTTAAAGGTATTTCTATGGTAAAAATACTTCCTTTACCCAAAGTACTATCAACCTTTACATTGCCTTTATGTGCATCAATTACAGTTTTAACATAACTCATTCCCAATCCAAATCCTTTAACATTGTGCACATTACCGGTATGTGCTCTATAAAATTTTTCAAATATTCTTTTCAGCGATTCCTTACTCATCCCAATTCCATTATCTTCAATGTCAATAATCAGCAATTTATTATTTGTACGAGTATAAATTTTAATGATTAAATTTTCTTTAGAATATTTTATTGCATTATCAATTAAATTAGAAATTAAGTTGCTGAAGTGAACTTCATCGGCATCAACCAAATCGTTGGTAGCAGTAAAACTATAATTTACAGTTGCATTTTTTTGTTTCAATTGCAAATCATAATTCTCCATTACTTTTTCTATAACATCGTGTGCATGTAAGGTTTCTATATTGAGCTGTAATTCTTGTTTTTCCATTAAAGCAGCTTGCAATATAGTTTCTACATGCTTATTCATTCGCTTGTTTTCTTCTTTAATTATGCCACTAAAATAATTCATCTTATTTCTATCATTCATTACTTTTTCGTTTCGTATAGCATCAACAGCTAAAGAAATAGTTGCTAAAGGTGTTTTAAATTCGTGCGTCATATTATTAATAAAATCGCTTTTTATTTCGCTTAATTTTTTTTGATTAAGCATTGTTTTTACAGTTATATAAAAAGCGGCAACAATTACAATCATAAATAATGCAGCACCAATTACAATCCATAAAATAGAGCCCCATACTTGCTTATGAAAGTCGGGTATTACAATAATAAGCTGCTCAAAACTTTCGGCAGGTGAAAATTCGGATAATGAATTGGAGGGCAGAATGGGCGAAAAGAATTGCTCATTTTTTACGCTATCTGTATACTCTTTTTCAAAATCTTTTGTTTGCATTTCATATTCACCATTTGCATCAATTATTGCAAAATCGAAATTGAGTTGCTCTAATTCTTGTTTATTAAGTTCCGTTCTTAATTTACGATAAATATCTTGTTGAGAGAAGCGATCTTGTACTTCTAAAGGTTTAGTAAGTTTAGATAAATCAATTCCGCCAATCGAAAAATTAAACCCTTGTCTTTTAGTTATTTTTATTCGTGGCGTAGCATGTAAATATTTACCCAACTCTTCAGATACCGATAATCCTGCATTAATTACTTTGTTATGAATTTGCTCGTGCCTAACTTTCAATAAATTCTTTAGCCAAGATACCTGCAAAGCAATTAAGCCAAAAAGAGACAATGAAATTAGTATAATAATTAATGGTAGCGTTTTTTTCATTACAACAAATATAAAAGCTATATTGAAAATTTAAGTTGATAATATTACAGCTTTATCAAGCATTTAACGCATTAGTATAAATAGTTTTTATAATTATAACTAAAATCTTAATTTCAAAATATGATTACAATAGAAGCAGGTACCTTATTAGTTTCCGATCCATTTTTAAAAGATCCCAATTTTGCCAGATCAGTTATATTGGTTTGTGAACATGAGGCTGAAGGTAGTTTGGGTTTTGTGTTAAACAAATTACACAATCAAAAATTAGGCGATTTAATTACTAATCTGGAAGGTGTTAATTTTCCTGTATTTTATGGTGGTCCTGTTCAAATAGATACATTGCATTTTTTACATCATCGCCCCGATATTATTGAAGGTGGCATACCCATTACAGATGGTATTTTTTGGGGAGGAGATTTTGAGAAAGTGGTATTGCTTATTCAAGAAAATAGGTTACCTACATCAGATATTCGATTTTATATTGGTTATAGTGGATGGGCTGAAGGACAATTAGTGAATGAATTAGCTGAAAAAACTTGGATTACACACCCGGCTACACGTAAATTAATTTTTGGAAACAAAGAAACGTTATTGTGGAATACGGTTTTAAAAGAGATGGGAGGAGAATTTGCACAACTTGCCAATTATCCTATCGATCCGCAACTTAATTAAACTTTTTCTTCACAGCCGGGTTGGCAAATTTGTGCAATGCACTATCGCCTAATTTTTTACCATAAGCATATACCGAATCCATCAATGCTTTAAATTTATCGGGGTGCTCTTCATAATAAGCAAAACTGTTATAGAATTGTGTTTTTGATATATGATGAATTTCTAAAACCTTCTGATACGCTTTTATATTATTGCTCTTTATTTTTCGAAACGTTGTATCCATTACACCTTGCACATTATTCCATTCGTCTGCAATTAAAAAATCTAATATAATCACCTTCATAGAATCTGTTGGAAGAATATTAGCAGGCGATTTAACGCTATTACAGCTATATGCAAAAACTAAAATTATTGTACCAAGTATTATTTTAAATTTCATTTTAAATCTTCTTTATAATTAGCAGCATTAGCAATGTCTAATTTACTTAACACATCCACAGCTTTTAATTTTTCATTGGTTGTTCCATTTTTAAATATTCCAACTAACTCAATGTACTTTGTTTGTAAAAAAAATTCCACAAACATGGTGTTCGGATACTCTTTATTAAAGGCTTGCAATTGTGTTAAAGCTTGCAATATATTAGTACGTGCTTCTTTTTCTGCATCATACATTTTATCTAATCCGGCTCTATAATAAGAGTATATCACATCGTGCAAAATATTATTACGAGCGTTTCGTAAATTATCCGAAAGCCAATACCTGTTTCTTAATCCATCAAATGCCCTCCAACCATTAATACTACTACTTTCGGGTGCATTATTTACAATATTTTGCATTTTTTGAAAGTAAATATCACCACCTTTCGGTGAAAAAGAATCGTAATCTAATGCTATAATTAAGTAAGCATAATAAGCAAGCACTGCGGTTAAATTGGCAGTTAATGCATCTGTTCCTTGCACTCTGTTTTCGTTAAATTCTATGGGTTGATATTCAACATATCGAAAGCTAAAATCTTGGTCTTGAAAATTTATTAATGCTGCCTGATAGGTTGAATTATAAACAGGTCTTGCTGCTTGAATAATAATAGAGGCTTTATATACGGTAGGTTCAATAATAGATTCTAAATTAATTAAAATATTACATTGAATTTTTTCATTCTCGTTAAAAATGTCGCTTGTCCATTTACGACCATTTAAGAAATTAGTAAGCTGAGTTTGCAGTGTATTAAATATTTTTTTATCAACGGTAGTATTAATTCTGCTTGCATTAATAATAACCTTCGATTGTAACTCTTGTGCATTAAGTATTGCAACATTAAACACAATAAATAAAAAAAAATGAATTTTATACATACACACAAAGAAATGATACTGCAAGTAACAAAAAAACGGCAGTAAGTTTACTGCCGTTGATAATAATTTATTTAACCGAGCAATTATCTAAACAAGTCATTCTCGGTATTCTTTCTATAATAAATTTTACTTTCCAAAAACTCTTGAGTAGCTAATATAGCAGGGTTAGGCATTTTCTCGTATGCTTTTGAAATTTCAATTTGCTCCTTATTTTCATGAATTTCTTCTAAACTATCGGTATGGCTGGCAAATTCTTCTAATTTATTATGCAACTCTTCTTTAAGAGAGATGTTAATTTGATTAGCTCTACGTGCAATTATTGATATTGATTCATATAAATTGCCCGTGAAATTTTTAATATCAACGAGACTTTTAGTTTCCACTACATTAGAGGTGTTACTACTATTAAGATGCCTTCTTAATTTGCTCATTTTTTATTGTTTTTAAATAATTATTGGCTTGTGTTTTATATTTATTTACTTCAGATAATAATTTACTTTCTTTAAACCTTTCGTTAAAATCAGAACATTCTGAAATTACTTTTTCAAATCTTTCCGGTCTTTTATCATCTGTACTCAACTCTGCATATTTGTAATACGACTTTATTTCTTGTAATTTATACTCATCGCTTCGTTTAGAATCGGGATAGTTTTCATTTACGGTTGAAAAGCATATCGCTGCTGCCTTAAAATATCCCAAATCATAATATAATTGTGCACTTTTAAAATCTTTATCTTCTAATTTTTCTCTACACTTATCAATAATATCATTCGCATCTTTTACTCTTAAAGAGGTAGGATGCGTATTAATAAATGCCTGCATTAAAGCAATTGCACGCCCTGTATTCGTTTGATCTAAATCAACTTTAGGCGATTGTTTGTAAAAAGAATAAGCACGCATATATTCGCACTCTTCCGTTTTAGTACTATTTGGAAAGGTTTCTGTAAAAGTTTTGAATGTATTTTCAGCATTTGCATAATCTTTCTCATAATAGAAACAGTATGCCCATTTGTAATACATATCTTCATACTTATCAGTTCCTTTATATACTTTAAATAAATCCTCAAAGAGCTCTTGTGCTTCGTTGAACTTTTTATTTGCATAAAACTGCTCTGCCATTTTGTATTTATACTCTGCATCATCACTTTTCAATATTCTTCCTACTGTAGAGTTTTCATGGCTATTGGCTTTTAAAATCTTGCTTATTTTATGTAAACAAGAACTTAATGTAACTATACCAATAATAAGTAAGGCAGTTTTTCTCATACAAGTTTGCAAAGGTAATTAATTGGCGGCAAATTAAGAACTGCTATGTTTTAAAAATACAAACTCTTCGTTAAGGTTAATATAAAAAGCCACGGATTTCGTGGCTTTTTATTAATAAATTGAATAAAATAGATTTTTTATTGCTTAGATTTTAAGTTTGGATGAGGTGCAGGTACTGTATTAGGACCATCTTCTACAGTTCCCATTAAATCTATTGTATTGGCATCTCCAACACCACCATCATAACTAAAAATAAATCTTCCTTCTGCAATACCTTCTTTAATAACTAAGTATTTTATTACAGCATCTACTCTATCGTAACTCAATTGTTGAGCAGCTTTGCTTGCAGTTGGATGTCCAACTACTTTTACTTTACAATCTGGATTTGCTTTAATTTTTAAAGCAGCTGCATCTAACAATCTTTCATCTTCTTTAGATAGTTTAGCGCCTTTTTTGAAATGAATACTTGGTAAATCGTTAAGGCTACAAACCGGTTTTGCTGTTAAGTTAGAGATTTGATCTTTTAACTCTTTGCAACATGCAGGTTCTGGGCAAGTTCCAATACCATCATTATTAACAGGGAAACACTTTTGAGGTGTTAACAATTCCTTGTCTTTATAATCAGGAACACCATCTCCATCTGTATCTTTAGAAACACCATGGCTATCAACCGGTGCACCTGCAGGAGTATTAGGTTCTAAATCGAATTGATCTGTAACGCCATCTCCATCTGCATCTGGAAGTACTACCTTAGGCATTTTCATGTGTTTAGGTGCATTCAATTCACTGTATGCATAATTATTAGGATTAATCCACCATAATGGTTGAACACGTTTAGCAAGATTTCCTAAATTGAAATTTAATTTAACAGTACCTACCCACCAAGCATCATTTCCATTGCTCCATACGCTTGTGTAAGTATCTAAATAATCGTTATTGGTAAAAGTTCCTTTTCCTTCTAAAGCCAAATTAATTTTGTTACTTATTTTAAAGGCAACCCCACCACCAATATTTACTCCAACATTGTTTTGGATTCCATTAGTACCGCTACGGCTAAATGAAGATGTTACACCATCTTTAGTTTGTTGTAAACTTGTACTGAAAAATTCAAATCCTGTAATTAAATAAAAATTAACTGTAGGATTTCCTCTGTAATAGCTACCGGTATTTAATGAAGTAATTAAATCTGTACCAATATGAAACGAATTATTTTTATAACCATATACAGAATTTCCTCCTAACAAATTACTAGGGTTAGTATAGCCGGTTTGGTTAGAAGCACTATTCGTATAATAAGCTATATATGGGCGTAATGAAAAAGTATGACTTAATGCTTTTCTTAAAGTAACAGTAGCACCAAAACCTACCGCACTATTAAAATCTCCAGACAAAACGGGTACTCCTAATCCAACACCCAACTCCCATTGGTCGCGGGGTTTTGCAGGATACGGAAACTGATTGTTTATAAATTCATTGTATTGTGGTATTTTTTCAACCGGAATCTTGGAACTATCATTCCAATTCCAACCCCAATCGGTGCTTGTTTGTGCATAGCTAATTGTAAAAACAACAAGCGATACAAATAATAGGGTAAACTTTTTGCTTGCCATAACTAATATTTAATTTTAAAGAATTAAGGACAAATTTATTATAATTTATGTTAGAATTATCAAATTTTGCAATAATTTGTTATAAACTAAGATAACTCCCCTAAATGACATTAATATTTGCCTAAACGTTGCTTACTTATAAAATATTGCAAGCACAATGGTATATTGCATTAATTTTCTATTATGCAATTAGCACGTAAGGTTATACAAACAGAACTAAACAACTTCGAAAATTACTTTAGAACGGCCATGAAAAGCCGTGTGGCACTGCTTGACAGAATTATGCAGTATATCGTAAAACGAAAAGGAAAACAAATTAGACCCATGTTTGTTTTTTTAAGTGCAAAATTAGGCGGCAATATTAACGAAAGCTCTTACAGAGCAGCAGCTATTGTTGAGTTACTGCACACCGCCTCTTTAGTTCATGACGATGTGGTGGATGATTCTATGGAAAGAAGAGGCTTTTTTTCTATTAATGCACTTTGGAAAAACAAAATTGCTGTTTTAGTTGGCGATTATATGCTAATGAAAGCTTTACTACTTTCTGTTGATAATAAAGAATATAAAATACTACAAATTTTTGGCGATGCAGTAAAAAAAATGAGTGAGGGAGAGCTTTTGCAAATAGGAAAAACCAGAAAATTGAATTTAAATGAAGATACTTATTACGATATAATTAAAGGAAAAACAGCTTCACTACTAGCCGCTTGCTGTGCAGCAGGTGCTTCTTCTACTTTTCCGGAAGATGAATTAATAGAAAAAATGCGACTTTTTGGCGAAAAGGTTGGAATGGCTTTTCAAATAAAAGACGACCTTTTTGATTATGGCTCTAAAAATGTTGGCAAACCCACAGGAAATGATATTAAAGAAAAAAAATTAACCCTTCCACTCATTTATACTTTAAATAACTGTAATTCTACTATTAAAAGCAAAATAATTTATATCATAAAAAACGAAAACACTAATAAAGAAAAAATAAAATTTATTTTAAACGAGGTAGAAAAAGCCGGCGGTATTCAATATGCTACAGCGAAAATGTTTTCATTTAGAGACGAAGCTTTACAATTACTTCACGAGTTTCCCGAATCTGATACAAGAATAGCTTTAGAAGAATTAGTACGTTATACTACCGACAGAGATTATTAGTTTTATACTATATGCGTTTAATTGCTTACATTGTTAAATAAATTCTTTTTCACTAACTACTCTATCAGTATTTGTTACGCAAATAATACCTGCTATTAAAAAAATTATGCAAAAAAGATGGAATATATTACCTGCCGATAGAAACAAAGTTCAGGCACTTCATCTATCACTTAAAATAAGCAAAATTATTTGTAAAATTTTAGTACAAAGAGGTATTGACAATTTCGAAAAATCAAAACATTTTTTTCGCCCTCAACTAACCGATTTGCACTCTCCATGGTTAATGAAAGATATGAATAAGGCTGTTGCAAGAATTGAACAAGCTTTTATTCAAAAAGAAAAGATTTTAGTTTTTGGCGATTATGATGTTGATGGAACTGCAAGTGTAGCTTGCATGTTTCAATTTTTAAAACAAGTGTACGCTAACGTAGAATTTTATATACCGCATCGGTATAAAGAAGGATATGGCATTAGCGAAGTAGGTATCAATTTTGCTCACGAAAATAATTTTAGTTTAATCATCTCACTCGACTGTGGAATTAAAAGTGTTCAACTGGTTGCTTATGCAAAAACATTAAACATCGATTTTATTATTTGCGATCATCATTTACCCGACGATAATGTTGTACCTAATGCCATTGCCATTCTTAATCCTAAACAAAAAGATTGTAACTATCCTTATAAAGAATTATGTGGCTGTGGTGTTGGCTTTAAACTTATACAAGCACTTAGCGAACAATGGAATTTTGAACCCGACACCTATTTACAGTATTTAGATTTGGTAGCAACTGCTATTGCTGCCGATATTGTAGATATAACAGGAGAAAACCGCGTACTTGCTTATTATGGGTTGAAAAAAGTAAACGAAAATCCTTGTGCGGGCATTAAAGCATTGCTACAATTAGCCCATACTGAACAAGAATTACATATCACTAATTTAGTATTTATTATTGCACCAAGAATTAATGCCGCAGGCAGAATGGATGATGGCAAAAAAGCAGTTCAATTGTTTATTGAAAAAGATTTTAATAGGGCATTAGAACTGGCAGAAATATTACACAGCGACAATACCGATAGAAAAGAGGCCGATAGCAACATTACTGAAGAAGCTTTAGCCATGCTCGAAAAAGATACTTCATTCATAAACCGTAACACAACTGTGGTATATCAAGAGCATTGGCATAAAGGTGTTGTTGGTATTGTTGCCAGTAGATTAATTGAAAAATATTATCGCCCTACAATAGTACTTACAAAAAGTGGAGAGGTAATTGGTGGCAGTGCCAGAAGTGTTGCCGGATTTAATTTATACGAAGCAATTCATGCTTGCAGAGAACATTTGATAGGCTATGGCGGGCATTTTGCTGCTGCCGGCTTAACCTTATTACCCGAAAATTTAGAAGCGTTTAAAAATGCATTTGAAGAAGCTGTAGAAGAACAAATAGAACCGCATTTATTGATTCCAGAAATTGTAATTGATGCGGAAATTACTTTTTCGGAATTAACGCAAAACTTTTACAAAATCATTGCACAAATGGAGCCATTTGGCCCGGAAAATATGCGACCTGTTTTTATTGTTAAAAAAGTTGATGATACAGGTTTTAGCAAAATTGTAAAAGAAAAACACATTCGTTTCGTAGTAAAACAAAACAATATAACGCTTACAGGAATTGGCTTTAATATGGCCGATAAATTTTCGTTGCTGCAAATGAATACGCCCTTAGATATTGTTTTTACAATTGACATAAACGAATGGAATGGTGAAAAAAAATTACAATTAAAAGTAATTGATGTGAAGTTGAATGAATAAAATACTTGTGGAAGAAGTTCTTTTGTTGAAATTTATATTCATTACTATACTAAAAAAGGATAACAACTTTCGCTGTTATCCTTTAGTTTTTTTCATTAAAATCTTACTTCATTAACTCCACACTCCTATTAATAAAATTGGTTAACTCTGCTCCTTTTAATAAGCCTTGAGAAAGCAATGCTAAATCTGCCAAATTACGAACTTGCTTTTCTTTCTTTTCAATATCTGCTTCTTTCAATAATGCATGATAAATAGTATGATTGCCATTTACTGTTAATGTTACTTCATCGGGCATAGTAGCATAAAAAGCAGCCATGCCACCACCAACAGCACCCATATCTTTCATTCTGCGCATAAACTCCGGACGAGTAGCTACAACCGGTGCTGTATCGGCACTTAAGCCTTTTACTTCAACAGTTAAGTGTAAATCGTTCACAGGAAATTCGAATAATTTTTTTAACTCTTCGGCTTCTGCTTTACTTAATACACTATCATTACTTTCTTGCTTATCAATTAAATTATCAACAATATCTGCATCAACACGCACAAAATGCACATTTTCCCATTTCATTTCCATATTGTTAATAAAAGCAGCATCTACCAATGTTTCCATTTTTACAACCACAAAATTTTTAGTTTTTGCAGCTTGTATATAGGCATCTTGCTGTACGGGATCGGTTGTGTAAATAATTACGTGCTTGCCTTCTTTGTTTTTTTGTAATGCTTCGGTTGCATTTTTATATTCCTCTACAGTATAAAACTTAGCAATTGCTTTTTCTTCAGTAGTTCCATCTTCTTTAGTAATGGTTGTTGTGCTTTTATTCACTGCATCTTCCATTACCAAAAATTTATTTGCTTTTTCTAAAAACTTTTCATCAGTCATCATTCCGTATTTCACAAACAAGCCTAAACTTTCCCACTTTTGCTCAAACTCCATTCTTTCATTTCTAAATATTTCTTCTAACTTATCAGCAACTTTTTTAGTAATATGATTATTTATTTTCTTTACATTAGGATCACCTTGTAAATAACTTCTGCTAACATTTAATGGAATATCGGGGCTATCAATTACGCCATGCAACAACATTAAAAATTCGGGAACAATATCTTTTACTTCATCGGTTACAAATACTTGATTGCTGTATAATTGAATTTTATCTTTTTGAATTTCGTAGCTCTGCTTAATTTTCGGGAAATATAAAATGCCGGTTAAGTTAAAAGGATAATCTACATTTAAATGAATCCAGAACAAAGGCGTTTCTCCAAATGGATATAATTCTCTGTAAAATTTTTCGTAATCTTCTTTTGTTAATTCATTGGGCTTTTTAATCCAAATAGGATTGGTATTATTGATCGATTTTTCTTCCTCATCTTTTTTCTTTTCTTCAGCAACATCTTTAAAATAAATAGGTATTGGTAAAAATTTACAGAACTTTTCTACAATACTTTTTACTCTTTGTGCGTCTAAAAATTCTTTACTTTCTTCATTAATATGTAAAATAATTTTAGTGCCTCTTTCACGTTTTTCAACTTCATACAACTCAAACTCCGGATTACCATCGCAACTCCAAAACACTGTTGCTTCCTCATCTCTATGACTTTGCGATAGTACTTCTACTTTTTCGCTTACCATAAATGCACTGTAAAAACCCAAACCAAAATGACCAATAATATTAGCATCTTTATATTTTTCCAAAAACTCTTCGGCACTACTAAATGCTACCTGATTTAAATATTTATCTACTTCCTCTTTACTCATTCCTACACCACGGTCGGTAATGGTAATAGTTTTTTCTTTAGCATCTAATTCAACATCAATTCGTAAATTTTCAATATTGGCTTTTGTTTCACCAAGGCTGGCCAATTTTTTTAGTTTTTGAGAAGCATCAACTGCATTACTTACCAATTCCCGTAAAAAAATTTCATGATCACTGTATAAAAATTTTTTAATAATGGGAAAAATGTTTTCGGTTTGAACCCTAATCTGTCCTTTTTGCATAAAAAATATTTTGTTACAAGCTTATAATAAAAAATAAACTGTAGTTGCGTCGCACTCTTGTACTGCAACAACAGTGGCAACAGAAAACAAACAAAGTACCAATTTTTTTTTGCTGACAGGATGACAACAAAAAACCCGCTGCCTAAGCAACGGGTTGGCTACTGGGGGTATAGCAAATGCTAGTAGCCTATAATATTTACATTTGTAATTTCAAATGTGGTAGTTTTTTTTGCTCCGGCACCATCCGAACCATCGTACCGAAATGCTATATAAAATCTCTTCCCTTTATATGCAGATAAATCAATATTTCCGGAAGAAGTATTGTTACCATAACTCGAAGCATGACCACGACTAATTATTGCCGGTAATTTTGTCCATGTAGCATTAGATGGATTATTATTTCCTGTATAATCCATACTAATTAAGGCTTGTAATGTGGCACCATTATCGTACCCATCAATGGTTTGGAAATTTAAATAAGGGTTTATAGTTGCAGCGGGAATGGTAATAGCCGGTGTAATTAACCAACTTACAATAGTTGATTGAGCAGAGCCAAAGCCCGAAATTTTTGCATACTTTGAAGTAGATGATGCAACATACCCTGTATATACTTGATTACCCACTTCTGCAATATTTTTCCATCCTGCAATATTTACAGCGGCATTATTACTTACTGATGAAAATTTTTCAGTAAAAAGATTTATAGGAACTGTATTGGTGCATCGCGTATCGGTTAAAACCTGATCGCCTGTATCTCGAACTACCAATTGCTTATTCGCATAATAAACCGAATATATGCCCATTATTGAACCATTTCCCTGCTGTGGTTTTACGTTTGAAAAAGTTGAGAAAGCACTAGTACGTACAGCCATAGTATGACCAATACAATTAGTTAAAGAAAGACTAACTGAATTTTTATTTACAGATGTATCACCAAAAAATTTAGATGTATCTGCCACTACAAACTGAACATTATTTAACTGTATCAGCATACTTTGCAAAGAATCGTTTAACTGATTAATGGCTACCGCTTTGGGAACAACAGTATTATTTAAAGTTCCTTTAATTAAATACGTATCAAATAAAGATGAAGGAATTCCATTTAGCTGAAGATTAGACAGAGATGAACTATCTACACTTCCGCCCAGTTGAAGCATTCTTCCATAATCGCCCAACCACAATCCCTTACACTTAATAAATATTTGTCTGCCAATAGGGTAAGATGTATATAATCCTGTACCATTTAAACTTATTGTAATACCGGCTGTAGCATCTTGAATACAAATTTGTTTATAAAAATTTCCGCTTCTATCATCGGCTACCACAATACCCGAAATAACAATACTGTCATTTATTTTTTCAAAATTTCCGGATACATGCATTGCCCTCAAATCTTTAATTGATGTGTTGGCTACAATATTTGGAGCAATATATTGAGGAGGTTCATCAAATTTCCGTTCACAAGAAATTAAAGTTTGAATGCTAAATAATATTAAAAAAATATTTCTCATAACTATTTTTTAAAAGTGTAAAGCAATACTGCAGGAGTAAGTTGTTCCATAGGCATATTGATATTTAGCAGGAAATGTATTGGGATTCTGATTGGTAAAATCGAAACGCAATTGTTCGGAAGCATTTGTAATAATTTGCTGATTATTTAAAAGATTATTTACCGAAGTATTAATTGCAATAAAAGAGTTTCGCTTTGAAGTAATAGGCGATAAATCAATAGTATAGCCGGCAATGGCATTTAAAAAATATTGTGCAGGTAACTGTTGTTGCAATAAAATATTATTCCATTGTTGAGAATTTTTTGCAATATCTTCTACAGCACGATAAGTTCTGCGAACGGGGTTAAAGCCCATCCAAAGCCTATTAAAATAATTACCGCTAACACCAACAAAAGCCTTTTTAGTTCGATATTGGAAACCTACACTATACGCTTCTTGTGGCACCGAAGCAATTTTATAGTTATTGGTGTATACTATATCCTTTACTAATACAGAAGCGGTATTGTCGGCTGTAATAGTTGCATATTGCCTATCACTATAAAAATAATCACCTAATGCCGCAGCCCCTGTTAAACGAAAATGATTATTTAATTTAATTTCAAATCCTAATTCGCCCCCAAAATGAGTAGTGGATATATTGGTTAAAGCATAATTAACAAAATTGTGTAAATCATCATCATAATAACTTAATACATCTATTGCATTTTTCTTTTGTGTAAAATATCCGCTTAACCTTAATCGAATTTTTTTTGAGTTTAGAATATATCCTGTTTCAGCCGATTGAATGAGTTCGCTGCTTATTGTATCTTGAGTTGAGTTTCTGGTTCGAGGAGAAATAAAAACATTATCATAAAAAGGAGCTTTCGTTAAATAAATGGCATTTAAATAAATAAAATTTCTACCATCAATTTTAAAAGTAATTCCTGTTTTAGCTGCATAATTAATAAAGTTTTGTATGGCAGATTTACCAAAAGAATTATCTACAAATAATCCATTTCTAACATTACCCGTTCTATAATATTTTGTGTTGCTTATTTGCGATGCAACGAAAAAATCTATATGCTTTCCTGTAATAACTGTTTGTAACCAACCTTGCAAATATTGAAAGTTGATGTTATAATTCCAACCATATTTTTCGCCTTGCTGCACAATTTTATTAGGAACAGCTACATCATTTTGTACGGCAGTATTATTGGCAACTACATTTTGAGCAAACTGATTCCAATCAACCCAAAATTTTCCACCCAACAAATCTTTCACTGTTCTATAATTATAATTGGTTTGTTGCTGAAATGTAGCACCTGCACTAAGTTTTATTCTTTTAACTATTAAACTATTATAGGTGGCTGTAGCGGCAAATTGTAATTTATTAAAATGATTTTCTGCCAGAATATAATGCGATCGTTTTCCGGTTACCGAATTACCCAAAATTCCATTAGCATTATTAATTGTTTCTATACTTGCATTGTTAGCATCGTATAGTTTTAGCCAATTAATTTGCCGATAACGATCATCATTTATTATTAATTGTTGTATTAATAATTTTTGAGCAATATTAGTTTGATAGCTGGGTAAATACTTATAATAATCGGGATACGGAGTTGGAGCATTAAACCAATCCAATGCTGTGGAACTTTGTATAGTATAAATAACACCCGCTGCAACTGTTAAATTATTATGATTATTGAATCGAAAGTCTTGTGTTACAATTACAGTAGGCTGTTGAGTATACAATACGTTGGCATTGCGTTTTACACCATTCTGATATCCCCAAAAAGAGTTGTAATAATGTGTACCGGATAAAGAATCCATTTCAGGCAAAACCATACTCTGCTTTGTTTTAATTGAAGATGAACCCATCATCGAAACCGATAAGGTATATTTAGAAGAGATACGTTTGCTAATTCCTAAAAAATAATTTCCACCATAAAAATAAGTGCCGGGCACGTACCCTTCATTGGCTGAACGATACTGTAATGCAACAGAAAACGACCATCCTTTTTTATTAATTCCGGAAAAATGCGACAAGAAAAATCCATTAGAAAAATTTCTGTTAGAAATGGCATATCTAATGGTTGTTTGCCTTTTTTTATTGTAACTACGAGCATCCAGATTTGAGGTTACACCAATACCGCCAAAACTAAAATCGGCAGCATTGGCAGCAATGTTTTGTTGCTTATATTGAAGAACAGAATATAATCCGCTCCACGATGAAAGTGCTGTATATCCATTATCAACTTGTTGCATTAATAATCCATTTAAGTACATGGAATTATTATCTGAAGAATATCCTCTCATTCTAAAATAGATTTCACTAAACTGAAACGAAAACTGAGATAAAAAAGGATCATTAGAAGCGGTAAGTATGGGCTGAATATCAGGCGAAGTGTTATCCTTTAAATCGCTTTCGTCCATCATTACTATTGGAATATCTGCTATCTGATTTTGCTTTAAATCGGCAATTAAGGAGTCGTCTCTCCTGTTAATAATACTGTCTTTCAATATTTTGTTTATCGGTTGCTGGGCAATACAATGCAATACAATTATTATTGCAAAGACTGCAGTAATTAAATACTTCATACTATTAACTGAAATATAAAACCGAGGAGGTAACACAAATTAGAAAAAAAATAATTAAAAACAAATTTTATATCAAATATTTTTTATTTTTATCTATACACCATTTTTTATGGGTAAACTAATTATCTTTTTTTTTATTTTATTTCCTATATACTTGCTATCGCAAACTCATACCGATTTTAAGATAACGGTAGTAGCCTTTTATAACTGCGAAAACCTTTTAGATACTATTCATCAAAATACAAATAATGAGGATAGAGTACTTCAACCGGCAATGTATACAGATAAGTTAAATAAAATTGTAGATGTTATTTCTAAAATTGGTACAGATGATAAAATTGCCACACCCGATGGTGCTTCATTAATAGGATTAGCTGAAATAAATAGCCGATGGGTTTTGGAAGATATTATACATCATCCTTTAGTAAAAAAACGAAATTATCAATATGTTCATTTCGATAGTAAAGATGCCAGAGGCATTGATGTGGCTTTTCTCTACAATCCAAAATACTTTGCTGTAGAAACTGCCAAACCACTAACAGTAAAATTAAATATTAAAGAAAAAAATTATTATAGTAGAGATATTCTTTGGATTAAAGGAAAATTAAACGGCGAATTAATGTATTTCTATATTAACCACTGGCCTTCGAGATTGGGTGGAGAGCAAGAAAGTGAGCACTTACGATGGAAAGCAGCATTAATTTGCCGTAATCACATAGATAGTATTATTCAAAAAGATTCACTGGCAAAAATTATAGTGATGGGAGATTTTAATGATGAACCATTTAATTATAGCATACAAAACATATTACGAGGTAAAGCCTCTACAACCAATATATCCAAAAACGAATTGTTCAATCCTTGGAATCAATTTTCAAAAAAAGGAATTGGCACATTGGCATTTCAAGATACTTGGGCACTATTCGATCAAATACTCATTTCTCCCGCACTAATTCCCAAAAACCAATTAGGCTTTTTTTATTATCAACCGCATATTTTTAATAAACCTTTTATTACCGAAAATATTGGAAAGTATAAAGGCTACCCAATGCGTAGTTGGGATGGAAATAACTATAGAGGTGGCTATAGCGATCATTTTCCGGTATACATCACGCTTTTAAAAAGAATAATTAACGCTAATTAAAAAGAGTTTTAAAAGTTTCACCGTCTTTTCAACCAAAACCCCTACTTTTGCAACCCCAATTCTGTTTTGGCAGAATTATCATTTGAATAAAATGATATCCACTGGGAGAAAACCAATTTATCATCTTAAAATTAAAGTAATGAACAATTACGAATTAATGGTGATTTTTACCCCTGTTCTTTCTGAAGAAGATTTTAAATCGGCTCAGAAAAAATATAAAGATTTCATAGCAGAACACAGTGGTTCTGTTGTGAATAGTAATCCTTGGGGATTAAAATCACTTGCCTACCCAATTCAGAAAAAAACTACAGGAATTTATTGGGTATTAGAGTACACAGCTACTGCAGATTTCAATGAAAAATTGAAAATTCAATTGTTACGCGATGAAAATGTATTGCGTCACATGATTACTAAACTCGATAAATACGCCGTTGAGTACAACGCAAAAAAGAGAAGTGGCGTAACTACAGGAACCGAAAAAGCGGAGGCATAACATGGCAAAAAATGAAATTAAATACCTTACCGCCATTAAACAAGAAAAGCCAAAGAAAAAATTCTGCCGCTTTAAAAAATATGGCATTAAATACATTGACTATAAAGACATTGATTTTTTAAAGAAGTTCGTAAACGAACAAGGTAAAATGTTACCTCGCCGCTTATCTGGCAACTCTTTAAAATATCAACGCAAAGTAAGCGATGCTATTAAAAAAGCTCGTCAAATGGCATTGTTACCTTATGTAACAGATTTATTAAAATAAACTTTAGTAACCCCTTCCCTAATCGTGCAATATTGAATGTAGCGCGAGACAGTCACAATCTTAATTTGATTGGGCGCTTGGGAACTAAAAAAAACAATCATGCAAGTAATTTTAATTCAGGATGTAGATCATTTAGGCGGACGTAATGAATTAGTGAACGTAAAAAACGGATATGCCCGTAATTATCTCATCCCTAGAAAATTAGCAGTTGAAGCCAATCCTTCTAATCTTAAACAATTAGAAGAACGCAAAAAAGTAGCTACAAAAAAAGAAGCTGCCTTATTGGCCGAAATTAATAAAGTAATTGAAGTATTAAAATCATCGCCAATTAAATTAGGTGCTAAAACCGGTACCAGCGGAAAGATTTTTGGTACTGTTACTTCATTACAAATTGCACGTGCTATTCGCGATCAGAAAGGCTATGAAATTGATCGTAAAAGAATTTCAATAAATGATGATGTAAAAGAAATAGGTGCTTACAAAGCAACTATTGATTTTGGAAATGGACATTCAACTGAAATTGAATTTGAAGTAGTATCAGAATAAACTAATTTTCCCTAAAAAACTCCGATGAATATCGGAGTTTTTTATAGTTGCTATTTCAATGATCAATATCTGAATTGTAAAAATCGGTTGCATTTTGATTCATTTAAAGAAAAAAGTTGGTAAAATCATAAATAATTCTCATTTTCGTATTTCCAATAATCAGTTCTTCCATTCGCTTGGGTTTTCAAATAATAAATGACTCAGGGTTTTTGGTTACTGTTTAGTGGTTTTTATTTTTTATTTAATTTCAAAAACATGAACATTTACGTTGGAAACCTGAACTGGTCAATGACTAGTGAAGACTTGCAAAATTTATTCGCTCCATATGGAGAAGTAACTTCTGC
>DAHXOT010000002.1 GCA_027364735.1 Hydrotalea sp.
ACTCTTGGTATGGCAACCAAAATAAATTCTAATTCCCGAAGCTTTATTATCATTTAATAAACTCTCAATTTCTTTTCTACTAACCCAAGCAGATTCGGCTTCGGCTATATTTTTTCTATCTGGATATAGTGCTCTTAATTGTATGGTTGATTGTCTGCACATGCCATATTTGTATGCATGTACCATTTCTTTTATTTCTTGCAGCGGAGTTGGAGCTGCTAAAAGATTATTAGGATTATTGATGAGTTTAATAGGCATAAGTATTAATTAGTTTGGTTAATATTTGAAAATATAAATATGAAAAAAATAGTTAACAATGCAAGGGGGTATTTTTCCCGTATTTGTTACGGGGAAAATACGGGTGCAATATGGGGTTTTTCCCGTAGTGGGCGTTCTTCTGATAATATATCTTTGGGTTAGCGAATAAGTTAATAAACAATGCGTGTAACAATTTTCGTTTCATCATTCATAAGTTAATAAACAACGCGTCATTCTATTTCTATAGAGTGGCTTCCTAAAAATGTAAGGTATGAAACAAATAGGTACACCAAAGTGGTATTTTTTAAAATGATAAGTAGTTTATGTTTGTACTATAAATATTACTAAAAAGGTGTAACTCTTATTTGTAAACACAATTTCAAAATAAGAGTTGCTTAAATAAATATTTTATGTGCGAGTAGTTTTTTTTCATAAGTCCTTTACGGGGGTTACATTAAAACAGTCGCCTTATTTCTATAAGGTGGCTGTTATTTTAAATGGGAACAAAAGCAACAAAAAGCAAATAATGAGTATCTTTAGTTGAATAAAAAATAGCGATTTATCACAAAAATAAAACCAACGATATGAAACGACTTTTAATTGTATCAGCATTGTTACTTGTAACAGTTACATTTTTAAATGCTCAAGGATTTAGATTAGGTGCTAAAGCCGGAGCCAATTTACAGCAAATTAATGGACAAGCATTTAGTAATGGATTTGAATTTGGTTATCAGGCCGGCGGATTTATTGAATTAGATTTTAGTAAAACTTTTGGTGTGCAACCCGAAGTGGTTTTTAGCGAAACAGTAAATAGATTGGGAAGCAATAGCGGTCAAATTTTAAATGTTAGTACCACCGATAATATTAATCTCAGCTATCTCAGTATTCCAATTTTATTAAGAATTAGTACCGGCAAATTAATTACATTTTTAGTAGGCCCTCAGTATAGTATTTTGTTAAACAGTGGTACAACATTATTGCAAAATGGGCAAAATGCATTTAAAAACGGCGATTTTGGAATGGTAGGCGGTTTGCAATTTAATTTGGGTATTTTAAGAGTATATGGAAGATATTATGCAGGCATGTCTGACATAAGCCAGGCAACTAACTCTTCTTCCTGGAAATCGCAACAGCTTCAGGTAGGTGTTGGGTTAAAATTATTTAGTATTCAAAAGAAAGACAAACCGAGCAATACCCAATAGTTTAAATTTTCATAAATTATTATATAACTTTATTGTGTATCTTTATTTATACACATGGAAGGCTGTTGTTATTACCTGCTTAAAAACTGTTGTATGAAAACGAAATCCGGATTCTTTCTTTTAAATGTTATCCTTATTTCTTTTACATCTTCTTTATGGGCACAATCTGATAGTGCAATCAATTTAGAAATTAAACTTCAATCTTTTTCTTTTAATAAAGTAGGTAATTTTTTTGGCGATTTGTTAGGCAGTAAAGTTACGCCTGTATATAAATTTTATAAAGATGTGTTGGATGAATCGCATAGTTTAACAGGTACTACCTGTTATTATGTAGTTGCAAAAGATAAATCTCAGGTGTTTACTTTATCAGACAAAAACACTTTTGGCGGACCATTATTAATGCGTACAGCCGTTGATATAAATAAAAATAAAGAGCTAACACTTTTAATGGAAAACTATGAGAATAATAAAGGTGAAATATGCTTATTTGATAAAGGAGATGCAAAGCATAAAATTTCTCAGTACAGTATAAACGTTACAGCTTTAAAACATGGAGTTACGCAACAGCCAATTACCATTAATTCCGAACAAAACTTATATTCGGTAGTATTAACCTACCGGTTAGGTTTGCCAACTTTGCATACTACCATTTGCGATTCACTATCTCAGTACAATAATGGCACTCAGCCTTATACCTTTAAAACTAATTTAAACGTTGTAAATAAAGATGGATTACAATATGAATGGCAAGGAAGCTTAGATAACAAAAATTGGTTTTCATTATCTGATAAAACAATTAAAGAAGATATAACAATTATTCCCGAAAGAGATATTTTTAAATTGCCATTGAAACAAGCAACCAAATGTTTTATACGGTATAGATTAATAACTGCTGAACTTACTTCCGATTGGAAAGAACAATCTTTTGATGTTTTACCGCCTGCTCCGATTATTTTGAAAGACAATATCTCTACAAAACCTTCTTGTTATGCCGGTACTACCGGAAAAATTACCATACATGCAATTAAGGGACAAACCGATCAATACAGGATTTTGCTGTTTAAGGGAAATGATGAACCTAACATACATTGTTTTGAAAACAACACTAAATCCTGCGTTGAAGCATTTAAAGATATAGTTGTAAACAAAACCACTGCAGAGTTAAATAATATTCCGGCAGGAAATTATAAGATTTTAATAAGTAATGCCAATGTGGCTTCTCCATTTTATCAGCAACAGAATGTAACAGTTGTAGAATATCCTAAATTAGAGATTACTAATTATAATTCTATTCAAGCAAATTGTTCTATTAATCCTACCGGAAGTATAAGTATTGAAACAAAAGGAGGAAATCCCGATTCTTTATCTTTTTTAATTACTCCATTTGCAGGTGAATTGGTAAAGAATGATAGGAAAGGAGCTTTTAACAAATTGCCCGAAGGGAAATATAATGTATTGGTAAAAGATGCTTGCGATCAGGTATTATCAACACCGCTTATAACAATTGAATTAAAAGATGATCCTTTAAAAGGAGATATTACCATATTTAAAAAACCCGATTTTAATAAAAACAACGGAACTGTTTTAATTAAATTACTGAATGGATCGGGCAGTTATTCGTATAAATTATTTTTGCAAGACAATATAATGGCTTCGAAAGATTTTCCAGGAACCGAATTGGTTGTAGATAGTTTATATGGTGCAAAATATAAGATTATAGTTACTGATAAAAATGCCCCTAAATGTACAGGATGGAGTAAAGAATTTTTATTGGAACAATTGCCACCGCCACCGCCGCCGCCGCCAACACCTTCTGTAGATACAACTCAAGCAGGTAAAAGTAAAGGCGGTGCAGATACTTTGCTTAAACAATAATTATTTTTGCTGATAAGTTTTGAAATGGCAGAGACCAAAATTAGTAATCAGTAGATTCACCTCTTTGATACTGCTTTTTTGAATCGTTTACGCGAAAAGGGTTATCCTTTGCAGAATTTCCTTTTTTCTGTTGATTTTTTTTCGATTGCTCTAATAGTTGCTTTTCATTAAAATTACCTTTATCGTCTAAAAGCTTTAGTGGTGCGGCATTCGGCTTTTGGTCAAATCCTTTAAATGGGTCGTCAACAAAAGTCCATTTTCCATTAATCCATCTAAATCCTTCATAATCGCCATACGGAATAAATGTGGCTTTATTATCTGGTTCATCATTTTGGGTAACTAAATGACTAAAAATAATGGCATCATATTTTGGATCGTAATTCATTCTTGCACCGGCATCTTTTTTATATTCTAAACAAAATCTGCTAACAGGTGGTTTAGGTTTGGTATAATCGGTTAATGGATAAATAAAAAAATTTCCTCCAAATTCAGGTAATCCTTTGTCATTAAACCATAAAACATCCATCCATTTTTTATTAGTACGTTCATTGTTTTCATCAGAGCCTATAAGTGTATAGTAGGTATTATTTAAAAAAGTTTTTTCAATTATTTTATAATAAATAGCACCAATCCAGTGATAGGCATTTCTAATCGAATCGGTTGGATTATTGGTAAATTCCGAAAAATCGAATAATGGATATAATCGTAAACTGCCATCGGCTGTTTTCATTTGTATTGCACCTTTTTGTCGGTAGTACGAAAAATCTTTCATTAATTGCCATGTAAATATTTTAAAAGAACTATCGGGTGCATACAATTGAGAAACTGTTTTTATTGAATCGAATGAATAAAAAAAACTATTAGTAACTTTTAAAGCTTCCACTAAACCTTTTGTGAAACTTGCATCTGCGTGAAAGCGATCTACCCAATCTTCTGCAAGAATCATACTATCTGCATAAGGTTTTATTTTTTGTTCTATCTCATGCAATTGTTTTAATTCTTGCTTATTTATTCTTTGTGAAAAAGCAATTGTGTGAATGAATAGTGCAACTAAAAATAAATGTATTCTCATTGTTAATTCTTACAATTCTAAGGTACTATGCAATTATTTAATTTAGTAGAGAAAGAGGATGATTTAAAGTTTATTTACTGTTAATTAAATGTTGTGCAAAGTCTATTAGTGAGTGTACTCTAAAATCTATTAAAGGATGCGGAAAATTAGTTTCGGGATTGGTAGTTGCCGCAAAAACAGTATGTATGTTGGCATTTCTGCCAAATTGCATGTCGCTTAGTTTATTTCCAACTATTATAGTGGTTGCAAAGTTGATAGCAGGGAAATCTTTTTTTGCCTGCAAAGCCATTCCTGCATTGGGTTTTCTGTTGGGCGAATCATCGTATAAATCGGGGCAAAAATAAATGGCATCAATTCTGCCACCGGCTATGGTAATTTCGTGCACCATATTTTGATGAATGATTTGCAATTCGTTGGCAGTAAGTAAACCTTTGCCAATACATTTTTGATTAGTAACAATAACTATTGTTCCAAAAACAGCATTTAAAATTTGTAAGGCTTCTTTTACATTGGGCATAAAAATAAAATCATCCCAATTAAGCACATAATCATTTTGTTTTTCAACATTAATTACTCCATCGCGGTCTAAAAATAATGTCCAACTATTATCTATTTTTTTAAAATCAATCATACATAAAAATTGTTGTAAAATAATGGGTAAAAAATTAGTAAAGAAGTTATCAATCTTTCCATAAAAAAGGAAATAAAATAACAGCCAGTGCAATTACCATAACATCTAAGCCAATGAGCAATAATATCATTTGCCATAAGCCATTTTGTACAACCTCCGAAAAAGCAATATTACTCACTTTCATTAATAGCAATAATTGTGGAATAATTAATGGAAAACCCATAATAGCCATTAAAGCTGCTTGTTGTTGTGCTTTTGCTGCAATAGCTGCCAAAAAAGTAAATACTAAACTTAAACTGGCACCTCCCAGAATAGTAATGCCAATAAAAGTAAATATATTTTGTAGCGGATTGCCTAATAAAATGGTAAAGATGAATAAGCTCATTACACTCATCAATAACATTAAAAAAAGGTTGAAGAGTAGTTTGGCAATTATAAAATCTTTTGCACCTGCAATGGAATAAAAATAAAGCATTCTTCCTTTGTTTTCTGCTAAAAAACTTTTCGCAACTGCATTTACACAAACAAATAGTTGAATAACCCAAAACAGTGCATTCCATACTTTATCTTCGGGTTGGCCCATAGCCAAATACACTACAAAAATTGTAGAGGCAACATATAATAAAATGCCATAAAAAGTATACTGTTGCCTTGTTTCAAGTAGAATATCTTTTTTTATAAGCGATATAATGTGGGTAATATTACTCATAGTCTTTTTTTGC
Source organism: Hydrotalea sp. (assembly GCA_027364735.1). Classification (GTDB taxonomy): domain Bacteria; phylum Bacteroidota; class Bacteroidia; order Chitinophagales; family Chitinophagaceae; genus JAKAJX01. The sequence goes on from DAHXOT010000002.1 coordinate 5,761, forward strand.
TGCGCAAATTCTGCAACGGGGTTCGTAAATATCTTTTTCGCCAATAATCACTTGGTTTTTTTGTGTTGTTTTTCTGTAAGAAACATTAGCAATATTTCCGCAAACCACACAAATTGCATGAAGCTTGGTAATATAATCGGCAATGGCTAATAAATTGGGCATTTGACCAAATGGATGGCCCGAAAAATCCATATCTAAACCCGCCACAATTACTCTTATGCCACGCATGGCCAGTGTTTCGCACACGGTAGAAATTTGGTCGTCGAAAAATTGAGCTTCATCAATGCCAACCACATCTACATCCTGCGCTAATAATAAAATAGTTTGAGAATTATCAATAGGTGTTGATAGAATAGTATTAGCATCGTGGCTAACTACTTTAGTTTCATCGTACCTAATATCAATACTTGGTTTAAATATTTCAACTTTTAAATTAGCAATACGTGCACGTTTTAAACGCCTAATTAATTCTTCTGTTTTACCACTGAACATGCTACCGCAAATAACTTCAATCCAACCTCTTTTTTCACCTTTAATATGTGGTTCTATAAACATAGATTGTGAATAATGATGAATAACTTTTTTAAAAAGCTTAGTAACTTTATCAAAACTTAGTAATCCCCAAATGTATTATATAAATGGAAAGAGTAGGAACATTAATTAATAAATTAAAAGATCAGTTTGAACAAAATGTTGAAACAGAAAAACTTTTAATTACTGCACAGTTATTATTAACTGAATTGCAACAAGCCGAAGCTACCAAAATAAATAGCGGAAAAGTTACAGTGGTACTTCCGGGTTTTTATGCAGCCAATAATTCAGCAGTTAATATTCAATTTCCTGAAAGTAAACCTGTTAAATCAACTGAACATAAGCAGGACATAAAATCGGGATGGTTATTTGATGTAGATACTGCTATACCCACTTTAGCACATCAAGATACCAAAGAAATATTTGAATTGAATGATACAATTTCCGAAGAAAAAGAAAGCATTAACGATAAATTAAAAGAAGCTACCACCGAAGTAGCACAAGTGTTACAGGGAACACAAATTAGAGATTTAAGAAAAGGTATTGGTATTAATGATAGATATTTATTTATTAATGAACTTTTTAGAGGAGATGAAAATATGTATGAACGAAGTATTAAAACCATTAATGCATTTAACATATTTCCAGAAGCAGAATATTGGATACAAAGAGAATTAAAAGTAAAATTAGGTTGGAATGAACAAAGTAATACCGTGCAAATATTTAATCAAATTGTTAAAAGGCGATTCTCCTGAATATACGCTATAATTTTTTGGGTAGCACCGGCATTAGCAATAATAAAATCTCCTGCTTTTTTTGCTGTGGTATGGTATTGTTCTTCGTTAGTAAAAAGTAAATTAAATATTGCTTCAAGCTCTAAAGAATTTTCAATAGAATAAGCACCGCCTTCATTTATTAGCTCAACCGCTTCAATGTATTTGTCAAATTCGGGTCCAAAAATTACAGGCTTATTATATACTGCGGCTTCTAAAACATTATGCACACCATCCTCTCCAAACCCTCCTCCAATATAGCAAATGGTAGCATATTTATACAAGTTGCTAAGCATTCCAATATTATCTATAATTAGCACATTGGCAGTAGCTGGAGAGGTAGTGTTAAGTTGAGAAAAAAGAATAGCATTTTTATACAATTTTTTGCATTCATTTATTCTTTCTTCATCAATATCGTGCGGGGCAATTATAAATTTTATTTCGGTATGCGTATTGGCATAATGGTTTAATTCTTCGTCATCTTCTGTCCATGTACTGCCGGCTACTATTACTTTATTATTGGCAATAAATTGTTCTATTTGTGAGATAGAAGTAAATTGATTGGCAATGGTAATTACTCTATCAAATCGGGTATCACCACAAATGCTGATATTTTTTTCGAACCCAATGCTTTGCAATAATTCGGCCGATATTTTTGTTTGAACAAAAAAATGTGTAAAGCAATGCAACATTTTTTTATGAAAGCTTCCATACCACTTAAAAAAAACTTGCTCTTTTCTAAAAATGCCCGATACCAGCACTAAAGGAATATTTCTTTTTTTAGCTTCGGTTAAATAATAAAACCAATATTCATATTTTATAAAAAAAATAATGTTGGGCTGAACAATGTCGAAAAATTTTTTAGCATGAATTGAAGAATCTATAGGTAAATAAAAAATCCAATCTGCAACTGCATCATTTTTTTTTGCTTCGTATCCCGAAGGAGAAAAAAAAGTAATTAATATTTTAAATTGAGCATATTGTTGTTGTAGAGCTTCAATAACCGGCCGGCCTTGCTCAAATTCTCCTAATGATGAGCAATGTATCCAAATTATTTTAGAAGTATTATTGGCAAAAGCAGCCTGAAGTTTTTCAAAAACATTTTTCCTTCCTTCAAGCCATAACTTGGCTTTTGCATTTTGATTACGAATAAGCCATGCAACTTTAGGGTATATAAATATGAATAAATTATATAAAAATTTCAACAGTTGTAATTTCATACAAATAAACGGAAAATATTAGTATTACGCTTTAGTAATTGATATTGAAATTAGTAGGTATGAATGTTTTTTTATTAGCTTTGTAAGCTTAAATTTTTTTATGCATCCTATACAAATGGTAGATACCAAAAACCAGTATCTAAAAATAAAACCTCAAGTAGATAAAGCAATCAACGAAGTATTAGAAAGTGCAGCTTATATTAACGGAAAAGCAGTTCAAGATTTTACTCAATCGCTTAATAATTATATTGGCTCTAAACATACCATACCCTGTGCCAATGGAACCGATGCACTTCAAATAGCCATGATGGCATTAAATTTACAACCCGGCGATGAAGTAATAACTCCTTCTTTTACATATATTGCTACCACCGAGGTAGTTGCTTTGCTTAAGTTAAAACCGGTTTTTGTTGAAGTAGATAAAGATACTTTTTGCATTAACCCCGAATCTATTAAAAAAGCAATTACTTCTAAAACAAAAGCTATTGTTCCGGTACATTTATATGGCCATGCAGCACCAATGGAAGAAATTATGCAAATTGCTGCAGAGTACAATTTATATGTAATTGAAGATAATGCTCAAGCCATTGGTTGCAATTATACATTTAGTAATGGAACAACTAAAAAAACAGGAAATATTGGTCATATTGGGTGTACTTCTTTTTATCCCAGCAAAAATTTAGGAGCTTTTGGCGATGGAGGAGCTATTTTTACGAATGATGATGTATTGGCTAATAAAATAAAAATGATTGCCAATCATGGGCAGAGTAGAAGATATTATCACGATGTAGTAGGTTGTAACTCCAGATTAGATTCTATTCAAGCAGCAGTATTAAATATTAAATTAAAAGAATTAGATAATTATATTCAAGCTCGCCAATCGGCGGCTGCATTTTACAATTCAGCATTTGCCAATCACCCTAAAATTATAACGCCATCGGTTGCAAAATATTCTTCGCATGTATTTCATCAATATACCTTAACTTTAAATAATGTGAATAGAGACGAGTTAATTAGTTATTTAGCTGAGAAAAAAATACCTTCTATGATCTATTATCCTGTACCCGGCCATAAACAAAAAATGTTTAATGCCTTTGATATAGATAATTATCATTTACCAATTACAGATTGGTTAACCGAAAGAGTTATTTCACTTCCCATGCATACCGAATTAAGTAATGAACAACTTTCGTATATTACACATGAATTTTTAAAATACCTAAACCGATAAGTCTATGAAAATCGCAGTTGTAGGTACCGGATATGTTGGCTTAGTATCTGGTACTTGTTTTGCTGAAACAGGAAATCATGTTACCTGTATCGATATTGATCAAAACAAAATTAATAAGCTATCTAATGGAGAAATTACTATTTACGAACCCGGTCTTGAAAAACTATTTCTCAGAAATTTAAAAGAAGGTCGATTAAAATTTACTACCAGTCTTGCCGATGGCATTGAAGGAGCAAAAGTTGTTTTTTTAGCTTTGCCAACTCCACCAGGTGAAGATGGTTCAGCTGACCTAAAATATGTATTAGGTGTTGCACACGATTTGGGCAATTTACTTTCGGAATATAAAGTAATTGTAGATAAAAGTACCGTACCTGTTGGTACTGCCGAAAAAGTACGAAAAGCTATTGCCGAAAATTATAAGTATGAATTTGATGTAGTAAGCAATCCCGAATTTTTACGCGAAGGCGTTGCGGTAGATGATTTTATGAAACCTGATAGAGTAGTAATTGGAACAAGGTCTGAACGAGCCAGAAAAGTTATGAGCGATTTATATGCACCTTATGTTCGTCAAGGAAATCCTGTAATTTTTATGGATGAAAATAGTGCAGAATTAACTAAATATGCGGCCAACTCATTCTTAGCTACTAAAATTTCTTTTATGAATGAAATTGCACAACTCTGCGAAAGAGTAGGTGCAGATGTAGATATGATTCGCCGAGGTATTGGTAGTGATGATAGAATAGGAAAAAGATTTTTATTTCCCGGAATTGGTTATGGAGGAAGTTGCTTCCCTAAAGATGTTCAAGCATTAATTAAATCATCAGAAGAAGTAAATTATAATTTTCAAATTTTAAAAGCAGTAGAAGATGTCAATGAAAAACAAAAATTACATCTACTGCCAAAAATTAAAGCCTTTTATAATAATGATTTAAAGGGAAAACATTTTGCACTTTGGGGTTTAGCTTTTAAACCCAATACCGATGATATACGAGAAGCTCCTGCTCTATATTTAATTAAAGAACTTACCAAAGAAGGTGCTACAATTGCTGCATACGATCCTGAAGCAATGAATAATGTAAAAAAAGTAGTTGGCGATAAAATTACTTTTTGTGAAAGCCAATATCTAACTTTAGAAAATGCAGATGCCTTAATAATTGCTACAGAATGGAGTGAATTTAGAACTCCCGACTTTGAAGTAATTGATAAAAAGCTAAAAGCTAAAGTAATTTTCGATGGAAGAAATGTGTTCGATGTATCTCAAATTAAAGAATTAGGCTACCATTATGAAAGTATTGGTCGCCCCTTTTAAATAAAATCCTTATTTATGAAAAACAAAAGAGTACTAATAACAGGTGCTGCCGGTTTTCTTGGTTCGCATTTATGTGATAGATTTATTAAAGAAGGATATGATGTAGTGGGAATGGATAATTTAATAACCGGCGATATTAAAAATATTGAGCATCTTTTCCCTTTGCAAAATTTCGAATTTTATCATCACGATGTTTCTAAATTTATTCATGTTTCCGGACATTTAGATTATATCCTACATTTTGCTTCTCCTGCCAGTCCTATTGATTATTTAAAAATTCCTATTCAAACATTAAAAGTAGGTTCATTAGGTATTCATAATTGCTTGGGATTAGCAAAAGATAAAGGTGCAAGAGTATTAATTGCCTCAACCAGCGAAATATATGGAGATCCGTTGGTACATCCGCAAAATGAAGCTTATTGGGGAAATGTGAATCCTATCGGTCCTCGTGGTGTTTACGATGAAGCCAAACGTTTTCAGGAAGCAATGACAATGGCTTATCATACCTTTCATGGTTTAGAAACTCGTATTGTTCGAATATTTAACACGTATGGGCCACGTATGCGATTGAATGATGGAAGAGCATTACCTGCTTTTATTGGTCAAGCCTTGCGTGGAGAAGATTTAACGGTATTTGGTGATGGAAGTCAAACTAGAAGTTTTTGTTATGTAGATGATTTAATTGAAGGTATTTATCGATTACTTTTAAGCGACTATCATTTCCCTGTAAATATTGGTAATCCTAATGAAATATCGCTAAAAGATTTTGCTGAAGAAGTGCTTAAATTAACCGGTTCTTCGGTAAAAATTGTATATAAACCTTTGCCTGTTGACGATCCTAAACAACGCCAACCTGATATTACCAAAGCAAAACAAATATTAGGATGGGAGCCAAAAGTTGACCGTGCCGAAGGGTTAAGAAAAACATACGAATATTTTAAATCTTTACCTACGGAAGAACTGTTTAAACAGCCCAAAGAATTTACCAGTAAAAAATAAATATGTTGGTTGCAAACTTCATCAACAAAAAAGAAAAAATAGCATTAATTGGATTGGGATACGTGGGCTTGCCCATAGCCTTGGCTTTTGCAAAAAAGTTATCAGTTATTGGTTTTGATATTAATGAACAAAGAATTGAGTTGATGAAGCAAGGGATAGACCCCAGTAATGAATTAACTAAAAAAGATTTCGAAGGGTGTGATATTATTTTTACTAATTCATTAGAGGTGTTAAGAGAAGCAAAATTTTTTATTGTAGCAGTTCCAACACCTGTAGATAAGCACAATGTTCCCGATTTAACTGCTGTTTTAAAAGCTTCTGAAACTGTGGGCAAAGTAATTAAAAAAGACGATTATGTTGTGTACGAATCAACCGTATATCCGGGTTGTACAGAAGAAGATTGTTTGCCAATAATTGAAAAATTCAGCGGCTTAAAAAATAAAATAGATTTTAAATTAGGATATTCTCCTGAAAGAATTAATCCGGGCGATAAAAATCATACACTTGAAAGTATCATTAAAGTAGTATCGGGTTGCGATGAAGAATCTTTAGAAATCATTGCCGATATGTATGCTTTGGTAGTAAAAGCCGGAGTGCATAAAGCTTCTTCTATTAAAGTAGCCGAAGCTGCAAAGATTATTGAAAATACACAACGCGATTTGAATATTGCTTTAATGAATGAATTATCTATCATCTTCGAAAAAATGAATATTAATACCTACGAGGTATTACAAGCCGCAGGAACAAAATGGAATTTCCTTAAATTTTATCCCGGATTAGTAGGTGGGCATTGTATTGGGGTTGATCCATATTATTTAACCTATAAAGCCGCTATGCTGGGTTATAGCTCTCAAATAATTACTGCAGGGCGATTTATTAATGATGGAATGGCAAAATATGTAGCTGAAAAGGTTTTAAAATATGTATTAAAAAATGCCGAAAATCCCCGATTGGCTAAAATTTTGGTAATGGGTGCAACTTTTAAAGAGAATGTTACAGATATTAGAAATTCAAAAGTGGCAGATGTAATAAAAATATTGCAATCGTATCATTTAACAGTGCATGTTACCGATTCGTTAGCTAACTCAAATGAATTATTACATGAATATGGCTTTCAGTTAGAAGCACAACTGTCTACTGATTATGATGCAGTAATTATTGCAGTAAATCATTCAGCATATAGTGTATTAGATGATGCATACTTTTCATCCATTACAAAACCCAATGCTTTAATTGCCGATTTAAAAGGAATTTATCGTACTAAAATAAGTTCTCGTACTTATTGGAGTTTATAAAATTTTTTTATGAAACCTTTAATTGTTATTACAGGAAAAAATGGCCAATTAGGCTGGGAGTTAGAACAATTGCACAAAAACTATTTACACCAATTCAACTTTTTATTTACCGATAGAAATCAACTCGATCTTACTAAACCCGAAACGATTGCTCATTTCTTTGCAACTTATCAACCCCAATATTTTATTAATTGTGCAGCGTATACTGCAGTAGATAAAGCTGAAACTGAACAAGATGTTGCTTATAAGGTTAATGCCCAATCGGTGGGTGAAATTGCAAAAGAATGCGCCAAAATTAATTGTTCTTTAATAACTATTTCTACCGATTATGTTTTTAATGGAAATGGTGTAAGTCCGTATTTGCCTAATCATAAAGCCGAACCAATCAATTATTATGGTTATACAAAATGGATTGGCGAAAAATTAGCCATAGAAAATTGGGCTAAAACGCTTGTAATTAGAACTGCTTGGGTGTATAGCGAGCATGGGCACAATTTTGTAAAAACGATATTGCGGTTACTGAAAGAAAAAACGGAAATTAAAGTAGTGAACGATCAAATTGGAGCGCCAACCTATGCTGCCGATTTAGCAAAAGCAATTATTACAATTATTAGTGAGTGGCAAAAAGGAAACAACAATTTTGGTATTTACCATTTTACCAACAATGCCCACATTTCTTGGTTTGATTTTGCCAATGAAATAAAATCCTTATCCGGATCGGCATGCGTTGTTCTTCCAGTTCCCTCTACTGCTTATCCTACTGCTGCAAAACGTCCGGCATATTCTTTAATGGATACCCATCATATTGCAAAAGATTTTGGGGTTGAATTAACGGATTGGAAGCAAAGTTTAAGAGTTTGTATGGATAAACTAAAATGAGATAATTAATCTGCCAATTTTTTACAATTTCTGTTGTTGTTTACTTATAAATATAATTTTATGTCAATTGTAGTAGGACAAAAAGCTCCCGATTTTACTTTGTTTGATACAGAAAAAAATAAAGTAACCTTATCTGAACAGAACGATAATAATGTTTTATTGTTATTTTTTCCCTTAGCATTTACAAGCGTTTGTACCAAAGAATTATGTAGTATTAGAGACAATATTGCTGTATATAACAATGTAAATGCAAAAGTTTTTGGAATATCTGTAGATACCGTATTTACCTTAATAAAATTTAAGGAAGAACAGCATTTAAACTTTCCATTATTAAGCGATTTTAATAAGGAAGTTGCAGCCGCTTATGGTGCATTATACGAAACCTTTGTTTTAGAAATGAAAGGTGTAGCTAAGCGATCAGCATTTATTGTAGGAAAAGATGGACAAATAAAATATGCCGAAATATTAGAAAGTGCCGGCGATTTACCCAATTTTGCAGCAATACAATCAGTATTACAATCTTTGTAATAAGCAAATAATCAATCCTGCCAGACAGCGGGATTGATTATTTAAGGCTCTTGTGTAATAAGTACTAATTTTTTTATAATTTTATTACCAATTTGAAAGAGTGCATGAAGCAATTTTACTTAGCTTTTTTTATTAGTTTATCTTTTTTGTTGGTAAATTTTACCAATAGAAATGCGTACAATGCAACAGATGATCAAACAAGAACTGTGCAGGTATATCCCAATCCGGCTACTTCGGTTATTAATTTTGAATTTACTTCTGAGTTCAATAAATCATCAACACCTACACTTAGTATTTTTAGTTTTTTTGGAAAAAAGATGAATGATGTATCTATTACCACTAATAAAATTACACTCAATTTAGATGGATATTATAGAGGCTTATATGTTTTTCAAATACATGATAAGTTTGGAAACATTATAGAGTCTGGTAAATTTCAGGTAATTAAATAAAAATGATTGTTCTGCTTTTTTTATGCGGTATTAAAATAAACCAAATAACATCCCATCAATTTTATTAATAATGTCGCCAAAATGTTCATCATTTTCTGCAAATTTATTTTTATCGCAGTCAATAATTAATAATTGTCCTTCTTTATAACTTTCAATCCATTTATTATAATATTCGTTTAATTTTTTTAAATAATCCAATCGAATATTTTCTTCATATTCTCTACCTCTTTTTTGAATTTGAGCAACTAAAGTTGGAACAGATGCTTTTAAATAAATTAATAGATCTGGTGGTTGAACCATTGTTTTTAATGTTTCGAAGAAATGAAAATAGTTACTAAAATCTCTTTTACTCATTAAGCCCATATCGTGCAGGTTAGGAGCAAAAATATGTGCATCTTCATAAATTGTTCTATCTTGAATAACTGTTTCGGTGCCACGTTGAATTTCTAATAATTGATTTAATCGGCTATTTAAGAAATAAATTTGCAGATTAAAACTCCATCGGGGCATATCTTCATAAAAATCCATTAAATAAGGGTTATGATCAACATCTTCAAACTGAGGAATCCATTTATAATGTTTACTCAGCATTTCGGTTAATGTAGTTTTACCGGCTCCAATATTTCCGGCTACTGCAACGTGTTTTGGTTTTTTTGGCTTTGCCATTTTATAAGTAATATTTATACAAATAAGAGGTATTAACTCTTGATTTTGTGAATGTAATATTTATCTGTCAACTAATCAAAAAAGTAAAAAGCAATCATTAGCCGGTCGAACAATTTTCTTTTTATTCTATAGGTTAATAAATCATTCCTATAGATTTTCTTACTTCGGTAAGTGTTGCAGATGCACTATATCTTGCTTTTTCTTTTCCTTGATGAATTATTTTAGTTAATAATTCTTTGTTTGATTGAATATCTGTTGCTTTTTCTCGAATGGGACTAATGAAGGCAACCATATCTTCGGCTAATTGTTTTTTCATATCGCCATAACGAATGATGCAATTATTAAAATCTTCATTAAATTTTGTATAAACATCTTCAGTGCTTACCAATTTCATTAGTGTAAATAGGTTCTCAATATAATCGGGCTTTATGGAATTGGATGTAGTTGGTCCACTATCTGTTTTGGCTTTCATTATTTTTTTACGAATAATATCATTGTCATCTGCCAAATAGAGAGTAGCCATTTGGTTTTCACTTTTACTCATCTTTCCATTTCCGTCTAAACTCATAATCTTTATTAACTCATTGCCAAAATTAAAAGCTTGCGGTGTTGGAAATACGGGGCCATATCTATAATTAAAACGTTCGGCAAAATTTCTGGCCATTTCTAAGTGTTGCTCCTGATCTTTTCCTACGGGAACTTTTACCGCACGATGCACCAAAATATCTGATGCCATTAATACCGGATAAGTTAATAAACCTGCATTAATATTATCGGGTTGCAAACGAGCTTTATCTTTAAAAGTGGTAGTTTTTTCTAACTCGCCTTTATATGCTAACATGCTTAAATACAGGTACAATTCTGCAATTTCGGGCACATCGCTTTGCACATAAAGTGCCACTTTATCCGGATTTAATCCGCAAGCAATGTTTTCTGCAATTACTCGGTGAACGCTGTTTTGTAATTCTTTCGTATCGGGATGTGTGGTTAATGAGTGCCAATTAGCTACAAAAAAATAGCAATTAAAATTGTCTTGCATGCGAACATAATTACGCATGGCACCAAAATAATTTCCTAAATGTAAAAAACCTGTTGGGCGAATACCACTTAAAACTACTTCCTTGTTCATGTTGGCGAAGATAAATAACAGATGGGATTGAAAATCTAAAATATCATTTTTTATTGCAGTCAATATTGAAGTACTTAAATATAAAAACCGATAAACAATCAAGCTGCCTACCGGTTTTTTATGCTATTGTAAATAAAATTTACTGGCTCCATCTGCGTTGGTTCATAGATCTTTTTTGAGCAAATGGTCTTGCGTTTAATGGGTTTTTATGATTTCTTTTTGCTTCTTCATAGCTTGGTTGAATCATTTTAAATGGATGTTCATCTATTACTGTAATTGGTTGTGCTATGAGTTGATGAATATCTCGTAAAAAATTTTTTTCTTCTCTATCGCAAAAAGATAAAGCTATACCGTTAGAACCGGCTCTTCCGGTTCTTCCAATTCGGTGTACATAAGTTTCCGGAATATTAGGCAAATCGAAATTAATAACATGTGTTAAGTTTTCTATGTCAATTCCTCTTGCTGCAATATCGGTAGCTACCAGTATTCTAATATACTTATTTTTAAAGTTGGTTAATGCTCTTTGTCGGGCATTTTGCGATTTGTTTCCATGAATAGCATCTGTTTTTACATTCACTCTATTCAATTCCTTTGCTATTTTATCGGCACCATGTTTGGTTCGTGTAAATACTAAAGCGTTATCAATACTTTTATTTTGTAATAAATGAATAAGTAAAGAACGTTTATCTTCTTTTTCAACGAAATAAACAGCCTGAGTAATATTTTCGGCTGTTGATGATATGGGGGTTACTTCTATTTTAACGGGATCTCTTAAAATATGCTGAGATAGATGTAATATTTCTGCAGGCATTGTTGCTGAGAAAAATAGGGTTTGCCTTTTGATGGGTAATTTGGTAATAATTTTTTTCACATCATTGATAAAACCCATATCCAACATTCTATCAGCTTCATCTAAAACAAAAAATTGCAGATATTGTAAGGTAATATAACGTTGTTGAATTAAATCTAATAATCTGCCCGGTGTGGCAATTAAAATATCTACACCTCGGTTAAGCTGATTTACTTGAGAATATTGAGAAACACCGCCTAATATTACGGCATGTGATAAACCGGTATGTTTACCGTATACTGCAAAACTTTCATCTATTTGTATGGCCAGTTCTCTGGTAGGAGTTAATATTAGTGCTTTTATCTTCCTTAATCCATTTTCATTGCTTTTTTGTTCGTATAATTTTTGCAAAATAGGAATAGCAAATGCGGCAGTTTTGCCTGTGCCTGTTTGGGCACAACCTAATAAATCTTTTCCTTGTAAGGCAATAGGGATAGTTTGTGTTTGAATGGGTGTAGGTGTTGTATAACCTTCTGCGTTAAGAGCTTTTAATATAGGCTCAATAACTTGTAATGATTGAAATGACAAATTGAATTTGTTTAATGTAAATAAATAGTTTAGCCTTAATGGTATCAATAAATTGGGCTAAAATTGGTATATGCTCACAACCTATGACTTGATGAGCTTTTGACGGAAAGTAAGTTATCTAGTCTTCTAAGAGAGAGAATATGAGCTGCGAATATACAGTTTATATTTTTAACCTTGCCATCTATTGCTTTTTGTATTCATTTTTTACAATGTAATGTTTTTTGTGTGAGGGAAGAAGTACAGGTAATGAATGTATTACAAAATATATCTTCATTCTTTAAACTTCTAATCAGGTACTAGAAACATCATGCTGTAAAACCGTTTCTAAACCTTACTTTTGCGGCTTCGTAAAAAAACAAACTAAATATGTTAAGTGCCAAGAATATAACACTATCATTTGGGAAACGAGTGTTATTTGATGAAGTGAATATCAACTTTGTTAAAGGAAATTGTTATGGGGTTATTGGTGCTAATGGTGCCGGAAAATCTACCTTCTTAAAAATTTTAAGCGGAGAAATTGAACCCAATAAAGGAACTGTTGAAATTACACCGGGAGAGCGGTTGGCAGTTTTAAAACAAAATCATTTTGAGTTTGATGCATGTACTGTATTAAATACGGTATTAATGGGGCATAAAAAAATGTGGGAAGTAATGCATGAACGCGAAAAAATTTATGCAAAAGAAGATTTTACGGAAGAAGATGGAATGACTGCAGCACATTTAGAAGCCGAATTTGGAGAAATGGGCGGATATGAAGCCGAAAGTAATGCAGGTAGTTTGTTAAGTAGTTTGGGCGTTACAGAACAATTTCATCAAAGTTTATTGCAGGATATTCCAGGTAATATGAAGGTGCGTGTGTTATTGGCTCAAGCCTTATTCGGTAATCCCGACATTTTATTGTTGGATGAGCCAACTAATGGATTAGATATTGAAACGATTGGATGGTTAGAAAATTTTTTAGCCGATTATGAAAATATAGTATTGGTAGTAAGCCACGATAGGCATTTTTTAGATTCTGTATGTACCCATGTTGCCGATGTAGATCGTACTAAAATAAAAACATTTACAGGTAATTATACTTTTTGGTACGAATCGTCTCAATTGATGAGTCGTCAAATTACCGATAAAAATAAAAAAGTAGAAGAGAAGCGTCAGGCATTATTAGATTTTATTGCTCGGTTTTCGGCTAATGCATCCAAATCAAAACAAGCTACTTCTCGAAAAAAAGCGTTAGAAAAATTAACTATTGAACAAATAGAACCTTCAAACAGAAAATATCCGGGTGTTATTTTTCAACCTTTACGTGAAGTGGGCAACCAGATTTTAAATGTTGAAAATTTAAGTAAAAGTATTGATGGCAGATTGCTGTTCGATAAGGTTTCTTTCAGCATTAATAAAGGAGATAAAATTGCATTTTTTAGTAGAGATCCTTTAGCCGTTACCAATTTCTTCGAAATAATAAATGGAAATATTGCAATAGAAAAAGGAAAATTTGAATGGGGAACTACTATTACAAAAGCGTATTTGCCAATAGAAAACAATGATTTTTTTAGTGAGGGTTTATCATTAATGGAATGGTTACGCCAATATGTACCACCACATGTAACCGATGCAGATGAACCATTTTTACGTGGATTTTTAGGGAAAATGTTATTTAGTGGCGATGATATATTGAAGAAAACCAATGTTTTAAGTGGTGGCGAAAAAGTGCGTTGCATGATTAGTAGAATGATGTTGCAAAATCCTAACTTAATTATATTAGATCAGCCAACCAATCACTTAGATTTAGAAAGTATACAATCTTTTAATGAAGGTTGTCAAACATTTCCCGGAATTGTATTACTTACCTCTCACGATCATACATTTATGCAAACTGTTGCTAATCGTGTAATTGAATTAACGCCTAAAGGTATTATAGATAGGCTAATGAGCTTTGATGAGTACATTGAAGATGAACGAATTCATCAATTAAGAGAAGAAATGTATCATTAATACTTGCGGTTTATTTTATGAAGGGATGTAGTAAAAAGGCTACATATACTTTGTTGCTATAACTATTTTTTATCTGTTGCATGCGGTAGACCTTTATGTTGGTAATTGAAATAAATAACCACAAAAAAAATACCCATGAAAAACGCTATCCTCTGTACCAAATTAATTCTAGCAGCCATCTGCTTTTCTTTATTTGAAAAGATAAGGTTACATAAAGAATAGAGAATATTAAGAATACTCAGAAACCATTCAACAGTACTTAATTTTTAAACTATTTGTTATGACAACCTATACCATTAAAAAGAATATTAGATGGACTATTAGTTTATCTAATCCAATAAAAACAAAGTTTGCTCCACAAAGTGTAAGCAGCATGCAATTTAAAAGAAAAAATTCCGGAGTTGTAATTAGATTAATGCCTTAAGATAGACCGTTGCGAAGGTTGGATAGTATCATTTATCCAACCTTTTTTTAGTCTTCAAAAAGTTCGGCAGGATTAATTTTAAATTGTAACATATTAGCAGTAGTACGCCCATTATCTCCACCCTTTCTCTGCATGGTTATTTTACCAATTTTAAAATTGCCTCTTTCAGTTATTTTTATTTCACTATTCCCAAAAAAATTGATACAAAAATTAATAGGTTTTAATATCCAGCGTGTGTTAGTATTACTTTTTTGAACAACTAACATCCATTCTGCTGCGAATTGACCTCTGCCTTTTAAAATGTCTGATATTATTAATAGTTTGCTTTTGTTCAGCCAGTTTAATACTAATTGTTTTTCATCTGAAGAAAATTCATTTGCAAACATTCTTCTTTTATCTTTCGGATGATCAATGTTGGGCTTAATTTCACCTGTATAGTGTTTCAAAATATTTGCAACTTGAAAAGGAATATTCCACATTTCTACATATTTATCAACCCATCTTTTGTCAATTTGATTATAACCTTTTGGATTGTTAATCAATTTTACTTGTAAATTTTGTACATCAATAACCTGCTTCAATTTAATAGTGATTTGAGCTTGAATATCGGTTTTGAAGCCTGACAATTTAATAGCTTTTACAAATTCAATCTCCTCTAATTTATACTGCATTATTTGAAGCCATTGTTGAGCATCAACATCAGTTTGCCAATTATTAAATTTGCGAATAATATTGTCTTCATTTCGAAATCCATTTTTTGCAGTTAAAGACCCTAGTTTAAATAAATCCATTTTGAAATAAATTGTGTGAAAAATTTTCTTTTAGCCTTTGTTCTGCAAGAACAACATACTCTTTAGAAATTTCTGAGCCAATCCATTGTCTATTTGAAAGGATAGCAACCTTTGCTGTAGTTCCACTTCCCATAAAAGGATCATATACTAAATCAAATTCGTTGGTCCATGTTATTATTTGGTCATATACTAATTGTTCAGGAAATATTGCAGGATGTTGGTATGCAATTTTATCTTTTGTTGAAATTCCGCCACCAATTGAATAAAAGAAAACGTTGCCCAGTTTCTTTTCTGATGTTCTTTCAACTTTTTTGTAGTCTAAATTGCCATTCTCGCCTCTGTTTTTCATATTTGCCAGCCCTTTATATTTCGTTTCTTCCTTTATTGGGTTAAATGTTTTTGGGGTATTTTTTGAGAAGGCAAACATATATTCAAAATGCTGGTGATACCTGTTACCGGTAGTAGGCATAGGATTATTTTTATAGTATATCATTGTATCATGTAAATTAAAACCAATTTCTTTAAAGTATAATGCTTGCTTAAAGCTGGTACCGGTTTCACTACCATCTTCAGTTTTGTCGCCAACAACCCATATTAAAACACCTCCTGTTTTTAGTATTCTGAATAATTCTTTTGCTATTTTTTCAAATTCAAATTTGTAGCCATTATAGTTTCTTAAGTCGTCGTATGGAGGAGATGTAATAATAAAATCAACAAAATCATTAGGCATCTTTGACATTGTAAATAAACAATCCTCATTATATATTTTTTGTAATTCCATACTTAAATTTAGTCAAATTTAGCGTGTTAATTGAGTTTGAAAGGCATGTAAAACTATTGAAAAAATACATCATTAAAATTATTGTATATGTAGTTGTCAGCCTTTTAAAACCGTATTTTTTACTTTAATAGTAAAGAATTGTATAAAATATTCGGCAGATAAGTTACGCTAATGCTGGATATTAGCCTGCATAACCTATTTTCGCAGCCAAATAAACAAGTAGTTGCATCCATCTGTAGCAATAGTTATTTTAAATTTTAATGGAAGAAATTATTTAGAAAGATTTCTTCCCTCTGTTATTGCATCTACTTACAATAACAAAAGAATTATTGTTGCAGATAATGCATCAATTGACGATTCAGTAGCCTTTGTAAAACAAAGTTTTCCTTCAATAGAAGTTTTATTAAATACGCAAAATGATGGGTTTGCTGGTGGATATAATTGGGCATTACAACACATATCGGCCGATTATTTCATTCTTTTAAATTCTGATGTAGAAGTAACGCCTAATTGGATTGAGCCTATTATTGAATTAATGGAATTGGATACCACCATTGCTGCTTGCCAGCCTAAATTATTAGCCTATCATCAGCCACAATATTTTGAATATGCTGGAGCCAGTGGTGGGTGGATTGATATTTTAGGGTATCCTTTCTCGAGAGGTAGAGTTTTTGATGTATTAGAAACTGAAGAACAGCAATACAATACTATTCAGGAAATTTTTTGGGCAACAGGTGCAGCAATGTTTGTACGGAGCAATGTTTTTAATGAAATGAATGGGTTTGATACCGGGTTTTTTGCACACATGGAAGAAATAGATTTATGCTGGCGTATGCAATTGGCGGGTTATAAAATATATGTTTGTCCTACAAGTATTGTGTTGCATGTTGGTGCCGGAACATTGCCCAGAGGAGGTAAAAAAGTGTTTTTAAATTTTAGAAACAATTTAATTATGCTCTCGAAAAATTTACCCGTGTATGAAAAAATATGGAAACTTCCTATACGGTTTTTTCTCGATGCTATTTCTGCATGGAAGGGGTTATTAACAGGCGATATAAGTTTTTTTAAAGCTATTATTAAAGCTCATGCTGCGGTATTGGTGTGGTGGTTTACTAAAAGAAAAAATATAAGTGTAAACAGAAAACCCATGAAAAGCTTGAGTGGTGTATATGAAGGCACTATTGTTTGGCAACATTTTATATTGCATAAAAAAAGCTTCCATAAAATTGTGAAAAATAAGCAATGATATTTTGTTCTACATCCTTATTTTTGCAATAACAATGAATAATATGTTACATCAACAAGAACAAAATAAAGATTTTACAAAAAATTGGGTAACCTCTTCAAGGTTTATATTCTATTTATCGGTTTTTGCTATTGCAGCTTCGGTTTTTGGTGGGTGTTATAGGTTGTATCAACAACGTTATAAAGGCAAACCAGATGTAGAAGTACAAGGAAGTACTAAATACACTCCTGAATATAAATAAAAAAAGTAAATAAAAATTTTGTGAAGAACTTTTGATAGCTAAATTTGCACTCCCAAAAGTTCTTATACAATAAGCGGAAGTAGCTCATTTGGTAGAGCACAACC
>DAHXOT010000025.1 GCA_027364735.1 Hydrotalea sp.
ATCGGTAATACCTGCTCGTTGTACGTCATTCGACATTTCCCGGCGACGGAAATAAATTCCTCAACCAACGAAATGGACTTTTCTCTGAGATTATAAACAATTGATTAATCAATATTAATTTTTCATGTTAGTCAGAATTCAACTTCCCCCATTCGACAGAAATCTATTCCAGAACTAAAATATTCGTTTGATGAAAACATATAAATAATTGAAAATTGACATCAAATTCCATATTAATCAAATAATTATATAAACAAAATTTTCATAACAAATTAAAAAACAAAAAATGAAAAAACTATTATCTACGACAGTGTTATTAATGCCTTTATTTTTATTTGCCCAGACAGATAGTACAAGTTCAACCTTGCAAGAAGGGACAATTGTTAAAGCTGCTTTGACAAAAGACATTAGTGGCAAGGAAGTTAGTGTTGGACAATTAATTGACTTTGAACTTGCTGAAGATATTATTTTAAACGATAAAGTTGTAATCAATAAAGGGGCAAAAATAACTGGCTCTGTAACTGAAGCTCAACGTTCAAAAGCTCTAGGTAAAAAAGGCAAACTTGCTTTTAGTATTGATTATCTCTATTTAGCAAATGGTAAGGTCATTAAATTGAGAAGTCAAGTTGAAAAAAATTTGAATGGAAGTGGTGCAGCTGTTGCAGCAGGGGCTATTCTTTTATCCCCTATTGCTCTATTATTCAATGGCAAAAATGCAAAATATGACAAAGGTGAAGTCTTTACTGCCTATATTGACAAGGAAACAAAGTTATAAGAACGAACGTACAACAAGAGGTTTTGTGCAAGTGTGGCGTGACGGAATAGCAATCGGCAACAGAATACAATTCAACATTAGTTCCAGCTTGACGGAATACTATTGAATAAAACAATTAACTTCAACTTCAAACAATTATTGGGCTGACATTTCGGGCAAGACAAGCATCTATTGCCACACCCGCACAAAGCCCTGAACGTTGGTGGCAATTTTAGTGTGACACTCTAAATCAAAAAAATATGACAGCAAACAGAAGGCTTTGGCTAAAACAAATTGGATTAGGAATTGCGAGTATTGGATTGACAAATATAAAATCTTATGCTTCCCCCATTCTTTCGGAGAACATTTTTGACAACTTAGGTAATGACGACAAGATTATTATTCTACGGTCAAACGAAAATCCCTATGGACCATCCCCATTAGCAAGAAAAGCATTTGTCGACAATATCAATATCAGCAACAGATATAATTGGGATGTAGCGACACATTTGATTTCTGATATTGCAGCGAAAAATAGTGTCAAAGCAGAGAATATTTTATTAGGAGCTGGCTCAACTGAAATTTTAGATGTAGTAGCAAAATTTGCCTCGTTAGACAAAGGAAATTATGTGATTGCAGACCCAAGCTACGATTATTGGACAGTTACGTTGGATGATTTAGGCTTGAAAAAAAATAAAATACCTCTTACATCGGATAAGAAAATTAATTTACAAGCAATGCAGGAAGCTATAAATAAAGACACAAAACTTGTTTACATCTGCAATCCAAACAATCCAACAGGAACAATCAGCGAAAGAAACGAGTTGGTTAATTTTATAACCAGCGTTCCTTCTACAACGCTTGTATTAGTTGACGAAGCATATTTAGAGTTCACAAAACAACAATCTCTTTGCAATCTTATTGGTACTCATCCTAATCTAATCATTGCCAAGACATTTTCTAAAATCTATGGTTTGGCAGGTGCCCGTATTGGATATGCGATAGCGAACAGTACAATGATTAATAATCTTGCAAGTATGCAATCAAATACAAATAATAGTGTGAGTGTACTATCCAAACTTGCAGCTATTGCATCTTTGAAGGATGACAAATTTGTTTATGATTGCTACACTCTAAACAAAACAGCAAGAGATTTCACAATTTCTGAACTCAAAAAATTGAATTGCCAGTGCATTGATTCAAATACAAACTTTATATATTTTTCATTGGCTAATTTTAAAAAAGACTATTTCAAGCTATTAGAAAACAACAATATTCAGGGGACAAGATTCTATGAAGAAAATGGCAAATGGACAAGAATTACAGTAGGAAAGATGGACGAAATGAAAAAGTTTATTAAAGCATTACAATGAGAAAAACTGCCACCAACATCGTATTGGCAATAGTGGGGCTGACAGTTATAAACTCAACATTTGTAATTCTATAGAGGCTTTGGTGCAAATGTTGGGCTGACGTTTTTCAAATGCCCCACCATCGCCAATACGTAAACCGTTGTAAGCAACCCTGTCGGACACACTCGGATAATTCGGGGGACAAAGGGCAACAAACACAACGGACATGAAAACACAAAATCATCAATTGCTTAGAGAACACAGCCCTCCCACAATGTTCATGTTCTATGCAACGAAATCATAGTAACGTTTGTCATCAATATGTTAATAAGACATAAGCAATATGAAATCAATACATTTATTTGCCGCGTTTATTATTCTGATTTTTTTATCGTGCAATAAACCTAAAGATGATGGGGGTGGTACTACTCTACCTTATCAAATTCCATCTCCATATCAGCAACCGGTTTGGCATCCGAATGGTCAAATTCTCGGCTTTACTCATATTCCATACAAGCTTATTCCTAATCAAGATCCAGTTCAATATATTGACAGTACAGGCTTTTGGCTGATAAATGCAGATGGCACCAATAAAAGAAGAGTACTGAATTTTAGACTGTATTCACCAGCATGGTCGCCTGATGGAAATTGGCTTGCATACAGCGATGGAGCAATTATTTATAAAATCCGTTTTACAGGAACAGGATTTGATGAAACTCAAAAATTTCCATTAACCAACAGTGGCAAAAATTTTTTCCCTTCCTGGAATACGACTGGTGATTCTATTACGTTTGAC
The DNA here is from genome assembly GCA_027364735.1 of Hydrotalea sp. GTDB lineage: Bacteria > Bacteroidota > Bacteroidia > Chitinophagales > Chitinophagaceae > JAKAJX01. The sequence goes on from DAHXOT010000025.1 coordinate 2,903, forward strand.
TCAAACGAAGGGACAAATAATGGAAGTTACCGAACATGGAAAATGGATAGTGATGGAAGTGGAAAAACTGTAGTTGCAACTGGCAGGCAACCAAAATGGGCTGATAATTATATTTATTTTATTGGCAGAGATAGTACAGGTGCTGGAATTTTCAGAGTTAATACAAGCGGACAAAATCCAACAAAAATTGTTAATCAACCAAACGAACCAAACAATATTCGCAGCCTAAGAATTTGGAATAATTATTTATTCTATCAATTAGATGGACTTGGTATAAATAAAGGCATCGTTAACTCAGCTAATTTTTATTCAATATCTACAGACCAAATGGACGATTATGGGTTTGATGTTTCCTCACAAGGTAAAATCGCTTATATTTTTTATGGGGGAAGAGTAACCACAACACAAGGAACTATCTGGCTTATGAATAATGATGGAAGTGGAAAACACCAACTAACATTTAATAACTATTAAACTTCACGTCATGAAAAAAATTATAATTCCTCTCCTTCTTTCTTTTTTATCTGTTCAACTTTTTGCACAACAAAATCCCGCAAATGAAGCAATGGTTTACTTTCAAAGCGGAGTTATCAGAAATCCTGATAACACCGCTACAATTACATCGCAAAATATCTTGAATGTTCTAAATAATTTGAACATTCCTTCTTCCAATGTAATACCTGCTTTTCCTGAATTTAATGAAAGTGATACTACAATATCTTTTCCTGAGTTTCCGAATGAGCCTGTTACAAAAGAAATGAACAGAACAAAGGTTTACAGAATAATATGCGTTGACACATTTCAACGCAATCAATTAATCACAAATTTACTTCCCTTAAATGAAGTTCTTTTTGCAGAAGCTAACGGCACAGTAGACCATGATTTTATACCCTCTGATACAAGATTTAATGAACAATGGGGTTTACGCAATACTGTTTTCCCCGGAAGAGATATTCATGCGGAGCAGGCATGGGATATTTTTAGAGGAACAGCAAATAATATTATTGCTATTGTTGATTAGGGCTCAAATTCTAATCATCCAGATTTGCAGGCAAAAATTATCGGTGGCGATGCTGGCTTTGATGCCAACAATCATGGAGTGCATGTAGCGGGTATAGCAGCAGCGATTTCTAATAATAATCTTGGCATAAGCGGTGTTGACCATTTTGCCAGAATTCATCCGCAACGTATAGGCGGTCTCGATGATGCAGGAACTACAAGAGCCGTAACAGATGCTGTGAGGTTTAGCCCTGATGTAAGAGTGCTTAACAATAGCTGGGGTTCAATTTTTGGATTTGATGAATTTGGTAACGGTATACCCGGGAGATATTCTACCGTTGTGCGTTCGGGTTTTGCTACAGCCTATAAACAAAATAGGGTTTCTTGTATAGCAATGGGAAATCATAATCTCTACAGCGGAGGACGATATACAAATGTTGTAGCATTTCCTGCAGGTTTTAATAGCGGTTTATTAGCTGTAGGAGCAACAGACATTGGCGATAATCATGCAGGTTTCTCTGCAAGAGGTGCACACATTGATGTTTCTGCCCCAGGTGTAGACATCCTTTCGACTGTAGGCACTAATGATTATGCCCCAATG
>DAHXOT010000027.1 GCA_027364735.1 Hydrotalea sp.
AACTTTCTAAAATTTGCCACTGGAAGTCGGTTGAAAATTTGTTTTTTTTGTCATTAACTCTTTAACGACCGATTTCCTTCTTTTGTCTATTCATCAAAAACTTTACAACTTTTTTCTAATTTAACTCAAACAGCTTCTAAGTAGTTAGTAAAAAATAAGTTCTTTCATTTTTTCAATACTTATTTCTGTAAAATCTTGCACAATTAAATCGGCTTGTTGTAAATCGGTTTTAGGGTGTGTAGTTGTTAATGCAATTACTTTTAAACCGGCATTCTTGGCAGATTGTACACCTGCAACAGAATCTTCAAAAGCAATACAATGGTTAGGCTGTAACATTAATTTTTTTGCTGCCAATTCGTAAATTTCAGGATGTGGTTTACCATGTGTGATATGTGTTGAGTTGATAATATCTGTAAAAAAATGTTGTATTGGAATATGCTCAAACATAAATTCAATATTGATAGGAATTCCGGAAGTGGCAATTACCATTGGAATACCTTGTTGCTGCAACAATTCTAATAACTTTATTAAGCCGTTAACAGGTTTAATAAAGGGGGTATAAATTTCTCTGTACAATGCTTCTTTCTCGTGTGTATATCTATAAATTTCATTTGCAGTAAGATTTGGATGAAAAATATATTTTAAAACATCTGCATTTGTTTTTCCATTGAAGTGCTCAACAAATTCTTCAGAAGTGAAAGTTCTATTTCTCCTTTTATAAAACTCTTGCCACGATAAAATATGATAGCTATTATTATCAATCATTGTTCCATCTAAATCAAATGCAACACCTAATTCTCGGTTATTCATTATATACAATTGGTTTGGATATTTCTATTTGTTTTTAATTAAAAAGTGGCAGCATTTTTATGTTGGTATTTATTTAAAATCCTGCAACACTATCATCTCCTCTTCTATCACCGGCTACTTCGCGTTTACCATCGTTTAATACTTTAATAACTTCTGTTCTGCCAATAGCACCTCGTTCCGATATTTTATAGCCCATTGCTTGTAGTTGTTTTTTAACATCTTCATTAAATCCTTTTTCAGTCATTATTTCATCTGGTAACCATTGATGATGAAATTTGGGTTTATTTACTGCATCGGAAGCATTCATTTCAAAATCAATAATATTTACTAATGTTTGAAATACAGAAGTAGGGATGGTAGTACCACCAGGTGTTCCTGCTACAATATACGGATGGTTATTTTTGTCTACTACAACTGTTGGTGTCATTGAACTTAGCATTCTTTTTCCGGGGGCAATTGCATTGGCTTCTCCGCCAACAGCACCGTATAAATTAGCTACTCCGGGTTTGGCGCTAAAATCGTCCATTTCATCATTCATAATAAATCCGGCACCATTTACCACAGTTCTGCTTCCATACGAATTGTTTAAAGTAGTAGTAATGCTTACCATATTTCCATCTTTATCTATAATACTAATATGTGTTGTTTCTTCACTTTCTTTTATAGTACCTGCTTTAATTTCTTTGCTGGGTGTTGCTTTTGTGCTATCGTAATCTTGCATACGTTTAGCAATATATTCGTTGCTTGTTAAAGTTTTTACTGGCACTTTCCAAAAGTCAGGATCGCCCATATACTGTGCTCTATCTGCAAAAGCTCTTCTTTCGGCTTCTACCATTAGTTGAACAGTTTTTACTGTTTCAAAGCCATAAGTAGCTACCGGTTTATTTTCTATCATTTTCATTAACTGGCAAATTATAATTCCTCCGCTGCTTGGTGGAGGCATACCTATAATTGTATTGCCCTTGTAATTAAAAGTTAATGCTGTTCTTGTTTTTGCAGTATAATTTTTTAAATCTGATAAACTGATTAATCCATAGCCTTTCTTCATTTCGTCAACTATTAATTTAGCAGTTGTTCCTTCGTAAAAACCTTTTTGACCATTATCTCTAATGCGTTTTAATGTTTCTGCTAAATCTTTTTGAATAAGTGTATCTCCTGCTTTCCATTTTTGTTCTTTTACAAAAACTGAAGGAGCAGTGCTGTTTTTTATGAAAGATTCGCGTACAGAATTTAATGCAATAGCTTCTCTCTCGGTAATAACATAGCCATACTCTGCTAAATCGATTGCAGGTTGGATTAAGGTTTTAAATGAAAGTTTAGCATAGGGTAAAGTGGCAAATAATCCGGCAACTGTTCCCGGCACACCACTGGATTGATGTCCATATTGAGATAAGGCACTTATTGCATTTCCGTTTTTATCTAAATACATATCTCTATCTGCTTTAGCCGGAGCGGTTTCTCTATAATCTATACATACGTTAGTTCCATTATTTTTTCTTGCAACCAAAAAACCACCACCGCCAATATTTCCGGCATTTGAGTACACTACGGCCAATGCCAACTGTGTAGCAATTGCTGCATCAAAAGCATTGCCTCCACGTTTCATTATTTCTGCTCCAACAGCACTGGCTAATGGATGTGCGCAGGCAACAGCAGCATGGTTAAATACTTTTGATTTAATAATACTATAATGATAGGGATTTACTGCATTTTTTGCACCAACGATTTTATTTGTTTGTGCTTGTAAATTGTAGCAAACAATACATGCAATAATTGAAAGAAGTAATAGTTTATTTTTCATTGCGGAAAATTAAGGTTTTTGTAATAAATATGATAATACACTTTAATTGCTTTTGTATTTTATTGAGAGAAAAAAAATAGTATAAAAAATTTTAAATTTTAAAACAGTTATATATATTTGTTTTACCTGCACAGCAATAATCTCCCGCCCAATACTTTTCAGAAAGCTTATTATTAATTATTAAATAATTCTTATGAAGAAGCGATTGCTGATTTTGTATATCATTAGTATTGTATTTATTCCTATCAGCTATTCACAGGTTCCGGTAATTTATTATGATTTTGAGTCGAATACCGATAGAACAGTTGGTGAATATTCTGTTGAGCAATCAGTTACATCGGGTTGCACTCAAGTTGTACGAGTTGGTTCGGGTAATTTTGGTACTACATTAGGAGCCGGAAACTTTAATGGAGGTACAAATACAAATGCCGGAAAAGGACAAGCAATACAAGGTTCTAGTTGGAATGCAAGCACAACCGATCCCGGTACAAATGCTACTAAATTTTTTGAACTAACAATTAATACTACAGGTTTATCCGGAATTAGTATAGGATTTGATTATTATGCTACAGGAGCCGGACCTGCAGATATAGGTGTTTTGTGGAGTATAGATGGAACTAATTTTACTAATTCGGGTTTGGATATTGCTACATCGTATGATGTTGCATGGCATCATTCTAATATTTATTCGTTAAGTAATCAAATAGATAATCAATCTTCTGTAATAATTAGAATCTATGCATATCAAGGCACTAATTCAAATTATGCAGGAACAGGCTATTTGCGTTTAGATAACCTAACATTTTATGCCAACAGTATTACTGCTTCGTGTAGTTTATTAGATTATGATGCAGTTGGACTCTCTTTGAAATCAGGAACAAGTTATTCACCCAGCTATACCAATCTTACCATCCATTCATCTGTTAACACGGTTTCTTTCCAATCTAACCTAACATTATCGGGTAATTTAATTGTTACAAGCGGAACAGTAGCTTTAGGCACTAAAACAATAAATGTAGCCGGAAACTTTTCTAATAATGGTACAATTGTAGGAACCGGAAATATTCAATTGAATGGAACATTGTTGCAAACATTAAGCGGTACCGGAAGTGTATCAAATCTTATATTAAATAATACCAATGGTGCAACAATTGCAAGTGGTATAACAACTATTACTAACTCATACACGCCATCCAACGGAATTTTACTAACTAATGGAAATTTGGTATTGCAAAGCAATGCAAATTCTACGGCTTATATTGCACAAGGCAATAACAATGGCGGATATATTACAGGCAACGTAACCACACAACTATATATTCCGGCGGGGTATAGAAAATATAGGTTTCTATCACATCCTTTTAATTCCAATCAGGCTTTAAATATCTTAACTAATAATATTGATATAACGGGAGTGGGAGGAAATACAAACGGATTTACTACTACGTTAACCAATAATTCAAGTGCATTTTATTTTAATACAACCAATGCAGATGGAAATGCCACCAACGATGCCGGATGGAATGCTTTTACCGCTACAAATACTACTAATTGGAAACTAGGGCAAGGTATTCGATTATTGATTAGAGGAACTAAAGGGCAAGCTAATTCATTAGATGGAACACCTTCAGGGGATGGAACGAATGGAACCTATTATCCTGCTGCGGTTACTTTAAATATGACAGGACAAATTAATGCCGGAGCAACAACTATTAATTTAGTTACGGGTGGTTCGGGTACAACCGCCGGATTTAATTTAGTAGGCAATCCATTTCCATCTGCATTAGATATTGGAACTGTTATTAATGCTAATAATAATGTTGTACATGCTGTATATATTCGAAATCCTCAAACATCCTCTTATACTACAATACCAATTTCCGGATCTTATATTTTACCTGCTTATTCCGCTTTTTTTATAAAAGCCAATACAGCTACTTCATTAACTTTTAATGAAAATAATAAAAGTACTTGTAATAGCTGTGCAACTGTTTTTGGGTATAACGAACAGAAAAATAGATTACAACTAAAAATACTTGTGGATGAAATTATGTGGGATAATTTTTATTTACATACTCTTTCGGAAGAACAAAGCAATAGCCATAATGCTTATAAATTAATGAACGATCATTTGAGTATATATGGAATAGCGGGAAATAATGAAAAATTAGCTATTCAAAATATACAGTTAAATGTATCTGAAACTATTGTTCCTATTGGATTGGTTGTGAATAATACTTTAAAAAATAAAACCATTACTTTACAAGTAGCCAATTGTGCGTTTAGCGATTCTATCCATTTATTTCTCTTAGATAGGCTAACCAATACTAAGTATCAATTGCATGAAGGATTTCGGTATAATTTTATTGCAAATAATACCGATTCAACTACAATGGATGATCAACGTTTTGCTGTTGTTGTTCAGAAATCGTTCATATCAGCAATTACTCAAGATGCAACCGAAAATTTTAGTTGTTACATCAATAACCCGTTCTCAGATAATTTTATAATACATTATACATCTCCATTAAAAACTAAGGCAACTATTACAATAACTAATTCTGTTGGACAAATAATTGCCTCAAAATCTATTATGTTAAACCAGGTTGGCAAAGAAATAATTTCTATGCAAAATTGTAGTACCGGTATTTATTATGTTACCATAGATACTGATAAAGGAAGAATTAGCAAGAAAATTTTAAAAATTAAATAGAAAATATTTTCTGTATGAAAAAAATTATTACAATACTTACGGCTTTTATTTTATGTCCATCCACTATTGTTATTGCACAACAATACACAGATGGAATATCGGATGCACCTATTGATGGTGGACTTTCCTTACTAATAGCTTCGGGAAGTGGCTATGCAATAAAACAGATTGTGAAAAGAAAAAATAATAAAAAGGCATAAAAAAGCAGTTATTACACAATAACTGCTTTAAGTTGGGTTACTAGGATTCGAACCTAGACAGACAGTACCAAAAACTGTAGTGCTACCGTTACACCATAACCCAATCCTGTCCATCATTTCTGATTGGGGTGCAAAAATAGGGTTGCAGCCAAAATATTCCAAAAAAAACATCAATCTATTCGTCTGTTTTTTTTCTTTTGCTTTTTATAATAATTGTTTCTTCAATAGGTTTTGCTTCGTAATCAATTAAAACAATGGCCATTCTTTGCAAAGAACTTGCTGAGTTGGTACTTTTTTCGAACCGAATTTTTCCATTTGCTTTTGCTTCTGTGATGATTGATGGAAGAATATTTTTTTCAATGAGATATTGTTTAACAACGTTAGCTCTTTGATAGGAAAGTGAATAATTGCCATTATCTATTTCAGATGAATCGGAATAACCGTGAATACGAATATTTTTTAAAACTATTGACGAGTCGTTTGGATTAACATCATCTAAAATTTGTTTGGCTTCTTGCGAAAGTGTAAATGAATTGTGTTCAAAATAAACTTTTACCGATGTAGTATCAGCGGCATTAACATTGCTGCAAAACCAAACAAAAAAAAATGAAATAATAATACACTTTGGCATTATGCAATTTACATTTTGTTACAGCAATCAATAAAATATTTTAAAACAACTAAATAAATTATATTCGTTACTATAAATTATTTCTTATGGCATCCAAGCTTATTTTAGTTGCATTATTTGTAGTTTCAATGTTAATTATGTCTTTTCGATTTGATAAAAAGAAGAAAATTTTATTTTTTGGAGATTCCATTACCCAAATGGGCGAAAATCGCGGTGGATATATAAAATTAATAGATTCAATTATTAAAACAGAAGGATTGGCTGATAAATATCAAACCATTGGTGCAGGTATTGGTGGAAATAAAGTATACGATTTATACTTGCGAATGGAAGAAGATGTATTGGCAAAATCTCCCGATATAGTGGTCATTTTTGTTGGCGTAAACGATGTTTGGCACAAAACCAGTTTAGGTACAGGAACCGATTATGATAAGTTTGGTAAATTTTATGAAGCTATTGTACGAAAACTACAAGCTGCCAATATTAAAGTAGTACTGGCTACACCTGCAGTGATTGGTGAAAAAACAGATTTTAGTAACCAACAAGATGGAGATTTAAACCAATATTGCCATTGGATTAGGAATTTTGCTATGAATAATGATTTGCCCTTAGTTGATTTAAGAAAAACATTTTTAGACTATAATTTAGCCCATAATCCTAATAACGAGGAAAAGGGGATTTTAACAATAGATAAAGTTCATTTAAATGCAAAAGGAAATGAATTGGTTGCAGAGGAAATGTGGCAAGTAATTAAAAAGTTAAAATAACAGTATAAAACTACTTGCCAATTTTGTAAACAACATTTTTTTAATTAAGCATTGGTTGTTAAAATATAGGTACAATATTTATTAACTAAACCACTTTTACCAAATAATAATTTTTCTTTCCTTTCTGTATTAATACATATTTTCCTTGCAATAAATCTTCACTTGTTATTGTTAGTTTTTCGCTATTAACTTTTATTTTGTTAATACTAATTCCGCCGCCTTGCCACATTTTTCTTGCTTCTCCTTTACTCGGAAAAATGTTGGTATCAGTTAAAAGATTTAATAAATCATAACCTTCGGCAAGTTGCTGTTGTAAAATAGTAACAGACGGAACTCCATCTAATACCTGCAATAATTGTTCTTCATTTAAGCTTTGTAGAATATCAGCAGTATCGTTGCTAAAAAGTATTTCACTGGCTTTTACAGCAAACTTAAAATCTTCCTTGCTGTGAACAAAAATGGTTAATTCTTCTGCCAGCTTTTTTTGTAATATGCGATGATGTGGTGCAGTTTCATGCTCAATAAGTAAGTTTTCAATTTCTTGTTTCGATAACAGTGTAAAAGTTTTAATCCATTTTTTAGCATCTTCATCACTTGCATTTAACCAAAATTGATAGAACTGATAAGGCGAGGTTTTATTGGCATCTAACCAAATATTTCCTTTTTCAGTTTTACCAAATTTTCCTCCATCCGATTTAGTAACCAATGGACAAGTAAATGCAAATGCTTCCCCACCGGCTTTACGACGAATTAATTCGGTGCCTGTAACAATATTTCCCCACTGATCGCTTCCACCCATTTGAAGTTTACAGTTTTTATTCGAGTATAACCAGTAAAAATCATAACCCTGTACCAATTGATAGGTAAATTCTGTAAAGCTCATACCGGTTTCGCCATCTAATCTTTTTTTCACACTGTCTTTACTCATCATATAATTTACGGTAATATGTTTGCCAACATCTCTAATAAAGTGGAGAAAAGAAAAATCTTTAAACCAATCGTAATTGTTTACCAAAACAGCAGCATTTGGTTTATTACTATCAAAGTCTAAAAACTTTTCTAATTGTTGTTTTACGCAACGTAAATTGTGTTGTAATACTTCTTCACTTAATAAATTTCTTTCTTCACTTTTACCGCTGGGGTCGCCAACCATACCGGTAGCACCGCCAACCAACGCATAAGGTTTGTGGCCGGCACGTTGTAAATGAACCAATAGAAGAATAGGTACTAAGCTTCCAATGTGCAAACTATCGGCAGTGGGGTCAAAGCCAATATAACCACTTGTCATTTCTTTTTGTAACTGTTCTTCTGTGCCGGGCATTATGTCTTGAATCATTTCTCTCCAGCGCAATTCTTCAATCAAATTCATTTAAGTTATTTTGCGGCAAAAGTAATTACTAATTTTGCTTTATGAAAAAAGTTGGAACAGGAACCCGCTCAATTAATTTTTTGATAGATAGTTTATTAATCTTTTGTATAGCCTACATTACCTTTAAAATTCAGAATTGGTATGTATATTATTACAGAATAAAATATGTTGGTTTTGGTTTTCACTTTTTTACGGTATTATTTGTTTACTATACTTTTTTTGAAAGTGTTTTTGCAAGAACGCCTGCTAAATGGTTAAGTTACTCGAAGGTTGTTGATGATGCCGGAAATAAGCCATCATTTATTCAGGTGATGATTCGAAGTTTTGTACGACTTACTTTAATTGATTTATTTTTTCTTCCGTTGTTAGAAAAAACGTTACACGATTATATAAGCAAAACGGATGTGGTAGAAGTATAATAGATAATTGCTGAATAAATGATGTGTAAATAATTTGTATTAACTTTTTATGTGCTATAATCCAAAATTGCTTAATGGGCCAATAGTTTTTCTTAGCAAAATTTCATCATAATCTTTTACAATAAAATCTTTTAATACGCCTATCTTCTCATATCCCAATTTAAAATACCAATGTTGTGCTTTGATGTTAAATGAAGAAACACAAATAAAAATATTAGGCGAAACAGATAAAATTCTTTTTTCTGCAAAAGCTATCAATGTTGTTCCAATGCCTTTGCCTCTTGCATTTTCTGTTATAGCAATGCTTTGAATATATCCTTTAAATGTTCCGGCCATTTGTACAATAATAAAACCGAGTAATTGGTCATTTTCCTTGGCAATATATACTTCTTTAAATTCTCCTAAAAACGATTGAATGCAATGATTAAAATTTCTTTTTAACGTAATCCATGGTTCCGATTGATACATAATAGCAGCTCCTTGCTCAAAAAGCAGCATATCGTTGGTAAGTGTTATTGAGATGGGCATATCGAAATTAAAATTACATAACTATTTCTTATTTCTTCTCTCGCAACCTATATCAAGTGCAATATTTTATTTTTGCAATTCTTAATTTCAAATTTTTAATAATAAAATAGCGTGGCAAAAATTGGCATTAACATAGCAACAGGAAGTTTACAACAGTCGGAAATGATTGTAGGTATTGATTTAGGTACTACCAATAGTTTGGTAGCAATAATACATCCGGAATTAAAAAAACCATTGGCCTTAAAAGAACATAATAGTACAAGTTTGGTTCCCAGTGTTATTCATTTTGATGAATTTGCCAACCCTACTGTTGGCGAAAATGCCAAACTTTTTTTAGAAACCGAACCGGCTAATACCATTTTTTCTGCTAAACGGTTAATGGGGAAAAGTTATAATGATATTAAACAAAATGCATCTTTCTTCACCTATAAAGTAATTGATACCGATGATGAGAAATTAGTAAAAGTTCAAGTTGGTAATCAGTTCTATTCGCCAATCGATTTATCATCCTTTATTTTAAAAGAATTAAAAGCCCGAGCCGAGCATATTTTAAAAACACCGGTTACAAAAGCGGTAATAACGGTTCCGGCTTATTTTAACGATGCCCAACGTCAGGCAACACGCGATGCCGGAAAATTAGCCGGATTAGATGTGTTGCGAATTGTAAATGAACCTACTGCCGCAGCATTGGCTTATGGATTGGGTTTGAATAAAGAGGTAGATACCACCATAGCTGTATACGATTTAGGTGGTGGCACTTTTGATATTTCTATTCTAAAAATAACGAATGGAATTTTTGAAGTATTGAGTACCAATGGTGATACTTATTTGGGTGGAGATGATTTTGATAGAGCCATAGTAAAATATTGGATGCAAGAATTTGCAATTACCGATGATGAATTGAAATTAAATAAAGAATTGGCTCAGGGTTTACGCTTACGTGCCGAAGAAGCAAAAAAATATTTAAGTAATAATGAAACATTTTCTGTTGATTGGAATGGCGATAAATTAACTATTACCAAAGAAAAGTTGGAAGAACTTATTTGGCCATTGATTGAAAAAACGTTGAATTGCTGTAATAATGCACTAAAAGATGCCCAATTACAAGCAGCAGATATTGAAACAGTAGTAATGGTAGGTGGCAGTACGCGTGTGCCTATTGTAAAAAATGCAGTGAGCCGTTTATTCAATCAGCCGGTACATGATGAAGTAAACCCCGATGAAGTAGTGGCATTAGGTGCAGCTATACAAGCCGATATTTTGGCAGGGAATAATAAAGATTTTTTGTTATTAGATATAACGCCTTTGAGTCTTGGTATTGAAACAATGGGCGGTTTAATGGATGTATTAATTCCGCGTAATTCAAAAATTCCAACAAAAGTTGGAAGGCAATACACCACGCAAAAAGATGGACAAGGAAGTATGCGTATTGCTGTTTTTCAGGGGGAAAGAGATTTGGTAAAAGATAATAGAAAACTGGCCGAATTTAATTTAACAGGAATACCCGGTATGCCGGCAAGTTTGCCAAAAGTAGAAGTAAGTTTTTTAATAAATGCAGATGGTATTTTAGTTGTGAAAGCCAAAGAATTAAGAAGTGAGGTAGAGCAAAGTATTGAAGTAAAACCTCAATATGGATTAACTGATGAAGATGTTGAAAAAATGTTGTTGGAAAGTATTAATCATGCAAAAGATGATATTGCTTTACGTGCTTTAATTGAAGCTAAAACAGAAGGCGAACAAATATTGGCCGCTACCGAAAAATTTCTTACCAAAAATTCAAATATTGTATCGCAACAAGAAATACTTGATACTGCACAAGCCATGCAAAATTTGCAATTGGCATTAACAATGAATGATAAAGATTTAATTCAAACTAAAATTGAAGAACTGAATGAAATATCTCGTCCATTTGCTGAACGTGCTATGGATGCTGCTGTTAGTGGTGCATTAAAAGGAAAAATGATTTAATTATAAAAGTTAATTTTTTTTTAGCAAAATTTAAAATTAATAGTAACTTAGGCGTCCCCTAACTAACGAAGCTTGAAAAAAATAGCGGCTCTATTTATTATTATTTTATTTTTATTCAATTTATTTGGATATAGAATAGTAGTAGGATACATGCAACAAAGAGCAACGGAACAATTAACTTCTCGCATTGATAACAATTTGTATAACGAAGCCCAATTAATTGAATTTAAAGTTCCCTTTTATGTTCCTTATTTAAATAATTGGTCAAACTATCAAAGGTATGATGGCGAAGTAGAAGTAAAAGGCGTATTGTATACTTGTGTTAAAAGAAAAGTTATTAATGATACACTTTACTTATTGTGCTTGCCCAATACCAAAAAGATGCACTTAGAAACAGTTGAAAATAATTTGTTTCAAATTTCAAACGGTTTAATTCAAAACTCTAATGCTAAAAAACCGGCTAATTCTCAATCTTCTATATCGTTCAAAAATATTCAAGGCGAGTATGAAGATTATTCGTTTAAAATAAATACCAATAGTATTAGTAAAAAAAGTATAGAATTTAAGTTAATTAAATGTTTAGGAAATTTACTTTCAACTCCACATACTTCTCCCGAACAACCACCCGAATTAGTGTTGTCATAATTTTTCTTAGCGTATTCTAACAACAGAATACTAATCAATAGTAAATAACCACACAACAACTTTTTAAAAGCTTATATATTTTGTAGCAATACAAAAATATATGCCTAAAAGTGTGGTTATTTTTTTTTGATTTATTTAACCGAATGCCCATAGATAATTCGGTACAATAATTATTTGTATTAAAAAAATAATAAGACATAAAATTTTATATAATCATGTCAAAACAAAAAAGTTTTATCGGTTTTTTAATGAATCCAAAATATTGGTGGATTCCATTATCAATCATATTTATTGCAGCTATTGCAGGAGTTTCATTAATAGGTGCGGGTACTTATAACGAAGCTCCACCACTTGCCAAATTTGTAAAACAAGATGGAACAATAATTTTTAGCGATAAAGATATTAGTGAAGGAAAAATGGTATTTCAGCAAAATGGCTTAATGGATTATGGTAGCATGTTTGGAGATGGTGCAGGAAGAGGCCCGGATTATACCGCCGATGCATTACATCGTATTTACGTTTCAATGGTTAAATATTATTCTGCTACTTTAGGTGCAAATGCAGCCGATGCTTCTGTTACAAAAGTGAGAGCAGAACTAAAGAAAAACACATATAACTCTAACAATAATACTATTACCGTTAGTGAGGCAGCTGCTAAAAGTTATGAGGAATTGGTTGATTATTATCAGCACTTATATAATATTGATAAGATAAAAGAAAAAGGTAAATCTACTTGGGTATATATTCCGGATACAGTAGCAATTAGAAAAATGACAGCCTTCTTTTATTGGGGAGCTTGGGCTTGTGTAACCGAACGTCCGGGTGAAAATTATAGCTATACACACAATTGGCCTTTTGATCCTGATGCAGGTAATCAACCCAGCCATGATACTTTGTTTTGGAGTTTAATTGGATTATTGGGATTGGTGGTAGTGCTTGGATTAGTATTATTTTATTATTCTCAATTCGATAAATTAAATATAGAAGCCTATACCAAAAGTGCTTTGCCATTAATTACTTTTAAAGTAATCCATAATTTTAAGCCCACACCCTCTCAAAAATCTGCATTTAAGTTTTTATTTGTAGGTATACTTTTATTCTTAGTGCAAGTTTTATTTGGTGTATTAACCATTAACGATTTTGTAAAAATATTTTCTGCATTTGGCGTTAATTGGAGTACACTAATTCCTTTTGCTGTTTCTAGAGGATTGCATATTCAATTATCTGTATTATGGATTTCATCTTGTTGGATTGGCGCTTCCTTCTTTGTATTGCCTTTAATTGCTAAAAAAGAAGTTCCCTATCAAAAATTTTGGGTAGAACTTTTATTTTGGCTCACATTGGTTGATGTAGTGTTAATGGTAATAGGAATTTATTTAGGTGTTACCGGTAAATTAGGCAGCTATTGGTATTGGTTAGGTGATCAAGGATGGGAATATCTTGAAATGGGTAGGCTATGGCAAATTGGCGTGCTCATTGTATTTATTTTATGGGCATACTCAACGTACAGAGGTTTAAAACCTGCTTTTATTAAAGGCAAACCATGGCGATTACCTAATTGGTTACTGTATACTATTATTAGCGTAATTAGTTTATTTATTGCCGGATTTATTGCTCCGCCGGAAGCTAATTTTGCCATTGCCGATTTTTGGAGATGGTGCGTAGTACATATGTGGGTAGAAGCATTTTTTGAAGTATTTACTACTGTTATTATAGGCTATTTTATGGTATTAATGGGTTTAGTAAGTCGTCAATCTGCCGAAAGAGTCATTTATATTGGTGCAATTCTGTTTCTTGGTTCGGGCTTATTGGGTGTTTCGCACAACTTTTATTGGAATGCAAAACCCGAAGCCACAATTGCATTAGGAAGTGTATTTTCAACATTACAAGTTATTCCACTTATATTATTAACCTTAGAAGCTGTAAGATTTAGACAACTTCCTGATTTTTTAAGTAAGCCCAATCATGATAAGTTTGCAATGAATGATATATTTCTATTCTTACTTGGTGTAAACTTTTGGAATTTTATGGGTGCAGGCGTATTTGGATTAATTATTAATTTACCCATTTTAAATTTCTATCAACATGGTACTTATCTGGCCGTTAACCATGGTCATGCGGCTTTAATGGGTGTTTATGGAAACCTATCTGTTGCAGGTGTTTTATTTTGTTCTAAACTATTATTCAAGGAAAACAGATGGAATGAAAAAGTATTACGAGTATCATTTTGGGCATTAAATATAGGATTGGTTTTAATGGTTTCCTTAGATCTTTTACCGGTAGGTATTTACCAATTAAGTGCAGTATTTAAACATGGATTATGGTTTGCTAAATCGCAAGAATTTATTGGCTCTAACACTTTCCAAACTTTAACTTGGTTAAGAATGATAGGAGGAGCTACATTTATTTTATTTGGCGTATTGCCTTTAGCTTGGTTTATGATTACTAGAATTAGAAGTTTAAAAACTGCTTCGGTAGAAAATGCCAATGAGCCTTTATTCTCTGAAGAATAGTTTTTGCAATAAATTATTTTCATTGGTTTATAGAAAATAATTTTATTCTACAAATAGGTTAACTGTTGTTAAATTGTATTAATAGCAGTTAGCCTATTTTTTTATCGTTATGTGGTAAAAAATTAAAATGCCTGTATTAATTGCTATTGTTACAGTATAATGGATTGATGGGTTAATTCATTTCTTCTTAAAATATATTTTCCTATAATGTCAAACTCAATATTAACAATGCTTTCAACAGTAATATTTTTTATATTGGTGTGATGAAAAGTATACGGAATAATGGCAACAGTAAAAGTGGTTTTAGAAACATTAAAACAAGTAAGACTTATTCCATTAACACTTATCGATCCTTTCTCAATTATTAAATGGGCAAACTCTTCCGGAAATTGAAATGTAAATTCCCAACTACCTTCTAACTCTTTTTTATTAATGCAAATTGCGGTGCAGTCAATATGCCCTTGAACCATGTGTCCATCTAATCTGCCATTTACCAACATACATCTTTCTAAATTAATTTCAGCACCAATTTGTAGTATATTAAGATTGGTTTTTTTAAGTGTTTCTTCAATAGCTGTAACCTTATGTACACTGTTAAAGATAGATTCAACAGTTAAACAAACGCCGTTATGAGCAAGGCTTTGATCAACTTTTAATTCATTACTAATAGATGAGGCAACCCAAAAACTTTTATTGGTGCCATTTATTTCTATCTTTTCAATAATTCCTGTGGTTTCAATAATACCTGTAAACATGGCTGCAATTTACTTTCAAAATATGAATTTGAATGAGATTTGGAATTTTGCCGAATAATATTACCTTTGCTGCCCATTATTCACCTAAAGGAGGTATAAAAGATATGCTTATTATTGATTCAAAAGATTGCGAAAATATCGACAAGGCGTTGAAGAAGTATAAAAAGAAGTTTGAAAAAAGTAAAACTTTATTGCAGTTGAGAGAACGCCAAACTTTTGTTAAGCCTTCCGTTAAACGCAGGCAAGAAGTGTTAAAAGCGGTGTACAAGCAAAAAATTGCAAGTGGACAAATAGAAGAATAATTTTCTTTTATCACCAATATATTTTAAGTAGCCTTTAGTAAACTAACTTTAGGCTACTTTTTTATGTCTGTTACCGAACTATATCCACAAATTCAATCTTTTCTTAATTATTTAAAATTTGAGAAAAGATATTCTCAGCATACTATTATTTCGTATCAAAACGATTTAGAGCAATTTTTTGCTTTCATTACTTCCCAATATCCAATCACTCATCTCTCCGATATATCTTCTTCATTGGTGCGAACATGGCTGGCCGAATTGAAAGAAGATGCTATTTCGGCAAAAAGTATCAATAGAAAAATATCTACATTAAAATCTTTTTTTAAATACCAAATGAAAATAGGTGAGTTACATAAAACGCCTATGACTGTTGTAATTGCACCCAAAGTAAGTAAACGACTGCCTAATTTTATAGAAGAAGAACATATAAAAACATTATTTGAACAAGTAAGTTTTACGGATGATTGGAAAGGAAAAACCGAGCGGTTGATATTATTAATTTTTTATGCAACAGGAATGCGGTTAAGCGAGCTAATTCAGTTAAAAGAATCGCAAATTGATGTAGACTATCTACAAATAAAAGTAATAGGCAAGGGGAATAAAGAAAGAATTATTCCTATATCAAAGCAATTAATGTATCAGTTAACTGATTACATTAAAGAAAAGCATGCGAATGATAATGGTAATAACGAAAATGTTTTTATTACATCTAACAATAAACCACTAAATCCTAGAACTGTGTATGGTTTTGTAAAAAAATATTTATCGTTAGTAACTACCATACAAAAAAGAAGTCCACATGTTTTACGGCACAGTTTTGCTACTCATTTAATGAACCATGGAGCCGAGCTAAATGCAGTAAAAGAATTATTAGGCCATAGTAGTTTAGCTGCAACACAAGTATATACACATAATACAATTGAAAAATTAAAAGAAGTATATAAAAGAGCACATCCTAAAGCCTAATTATTATCACTTTAAAAAAAATAGTAAAAAAGTTATAGGGTTATTTTTTTTTTCAGTGTAATGAACTAAATTTATAGTCCACACAAAATCTAAGCTTATGAAATAATTATTAGTAGTTCTTTTAAATATTATTTTTTCACTTTAAAAAATGTGACTTGTTATGAACGTTAACATTCAAACTGTACGCTTTGAAGCGGATCTGAAATTAGAAGAGTATGTAACAAAGAAATTAGAAAAACTAAACACATTTCACGATCGAATAATTAAAGTGGATGTTTTTCTGAAATTAGATAACGTTGTTCATACAATTAAAGACAAGATTGCTGAGATTCGAGTACACGTTCCTAAACATGATTTTTTTGTAAAAGCATCCTCAAAATCTTTTGAAGAATCTTTCGACACCGCCTTAGAATCTATTGTTTCACAAATAAAAAGAAAAAAAGAAAAATTAGCAGCATAAATGCACAGCTTAAAAGTCCCGCTCCATGCGGGATTTTTTATTGTATGGCATCAAAATAACTGCTTAAACATTTTATTTTTAAATTTTCAGATGGCAGTAAATAATAAAAATTTCAAAACTTGTTGATAAATACGATAAAAATTTCTTTCAAGAATTTTGTTGAAATAAGTTTTCCATTACCTTTGCCATCCCGAAAAACGGGGTAGTTCTTTTTTTTGTGCAAAAATGCCACTTTAGCTCAGTTGGTAGAGCAGCTGATTTGTAATCAGCAGGTCGTTGGTTCGAGTCCGACAAGTGGCTCAATATTTATTACGAAAGTTATTAAGAAATATATAGTTATACTAACTTAATCCTTATAACTTCGCGGTGAATTGGGCAGGTTCCAGAG
>DAHXOT010000029.1 GCA_027364735.1 Hydrotalea sp.
ACTTATTTTCTGGATAGAAACTTTCTACTCCAAGTCTTAAAATCTTCCGAAATTATGGACGCGCTGGGGACTATAAGCAGGGTTAAGATCGTTGATGATATGATCCCACCTATCACCGTAATAGCTAAAGGGCTCCATAGATTAGACCCCTCCTCCTTACTTATAGCCATAGGCAGAAGACCAAGAAGAGTAGTTAATGTGGTCATTAAAATGGGTCTTAACCGAATACTGGCGGCTACAACGGCTGCTTTAAATGGATCTTTATATTCTAACCTCAATTTTTCGGCATTGGTTACAATTAAAATGGCATTTGCTACCGATACACCTACCGACATGATAATACCCATATACGATTGTAAATTAAGTGTAGCACCGGTTGCCAATAACATAAGCATGGCACCTAATAAAACCGCAGGTACTGTAGATAATACGGCTAATGATAATCCAAAAGATTGATAGTTAGCTGCCATTAATAATAATATTACAATAATGGCTGCCACCAACCCATTTTGAAGTGTATCTAAGGTTTCAGTAAGTAAGGAAGACATTCCTTTTACTTCGGTTATTAAGCCTACCGGAGGTTGTCCTAATTCTTTAATAGTTTTTTCAACTACACTGGTGGCATATCCTAAATCTTTTCCGTAAATATTGGCACTTACTGTAAGAAATCTTCTGGGGCCCGAACGGTCGTACTCTCCCGGAATAGTATCTACACTTAAATCTGCAACATCGGCTAATATAGGTCGTAATTGGCCTTTTACCAATGGAACAGATCTTAACTGTTCTACCGAATTCATAATATATTCCGGAATTTGAACTTGTGTTTGATACGTGTACGATGTTTTATCATCTAACCATAAATTTTTATTGGTATACCTGCTCGATGAAGTGGCATCGGTTACACTTTTAGAAACATCGTCAATTGATAAACCCATTTGAGAAAGTTTAGTTCTATCAATCTTTATGTTAATATTAGGAAAGTTCAATGGCTGTGCAATTTGCACATCGCGTAAAAAAGAAACTTTGTGCAATTTATCGGTAAGGTTTTTTGCATAAGTTTCAATATCCTTCATATTTTTTCCGGCAACACGTACTTCAATTGGGGTTGATGCACCTTGAGCCATAATTTTTTCGGTTAATTCTATTGGCTCAAATGATACGCGTATTTCGGGAAAAGAGGTAGCAATACTTTTGCGTAAAGATTCTTTTAAATCATCCATCTTTCCTTTAAAGCCTTCGCTTAAATTTACTTGAATTAAAGCTTCGTGTGTACCGCTCGAGAAAATGTATAAATTACTGGTTCCAAAATTACTGGGTATTACACCAACATGAGCCGAAGTGATAGCAATATTTCCATTTACTGTAGAATCAATAATATCCAGAATTTTTTTAGTGGCTCTTTCGGTAACTTCTAACCTTGTACCATCGGGTTCTTTAATGTGCAATTGCAATTGACCATTATTGCTTTTAGGCAATAAATCTTTACCAATAATTACAAAACAAGTACCTGCCGAAGCAAAAGCAATAATAAAATAAAACGTTCCAATAATTTTTCGTTTTGGCATCCATTTCTCCAATCGAGAGGCTAATGCCATTTTTATTTTTTGGAAAAATCCATTTTCGTGGGCATTATGATGGTCTTCAAATTGATGTCTTTTTACTTCTTCAATTTCTTCGTCATTCAAAGCAAGTCCGGCATGTGCATGTTCTTTGTGATGATGATACTGAAACATTTCTGCTTTTAATAGCCAATTAGAAATAATAGGTACTAAAGTTTGAGCAGCGATGAAAGAAATAATCATGGCAAAACCAATAGCCAACGAAATAGGTAAAAACATGGCTTTAGGTACACCGGTCATAATAAACGATGGTGCAAATACAGCCAAAATACTTAATAAGATGAGTAGTAAGGGAAATGATATTTCGGTACAAGCATCTAAAATGGCTTGCTTTTTATTTTTTCCCATTTCTAAATGCTGATGAATATTTTCTATGGTAACCGTGGCCTGATCGACGAGAATACCAATAGCCAATGCCAAGCCACTTAATGTCATTATATTAATGGTTTGCCCGGCTAATTTTAAGAAAAATACCGTACCCAATATCGATATTGGAATAGTAATAATTACCACCAAGCTACTCCGCCAATCTTTTAAGAAAATTAGTACCATTAATCCGGTGAGTATGGCTCCCAAAATACCTTCGGTCATTAAACTTTTTGCAGCATTTATTACGAAAATAGATTGGTCGAACTCGTAACTAATATTCACATCATCGGGTAAAAGAGATTTCATTTCGGGCAACTTCTTCCTCAAAGCTTGTACTACATCCCAAGTAGAGGCATCGGCGGTTTTTACCACAGGAATATATACCGATCTTTTACCATTTACCAATGCATAATCAACTGTAATATCGGCAGCATCGGCAACTTTGGCTACATCTTTTATAAATACGGTAGAAGCTCCATTACTTTTTACAGGAATATCATCAAATTGTTTTACTCTATCTTCTAAAGAATTAATAGAAGTAATGTACATTATATTATTCACCCGCAAATTACCCGAAGGTGTAATGGCATTATTGTGTACCAAAGCATTTACCACTTCATCGGGAGATAAATTAAAATTGCTTAATTTTTGAGGATCTACATTCACCACAACCGTTCTTGCATTAGAACCAAAAGGAGGAGCAGAACTCATACCCGGAATAGTAGCAAATAAGGGTCGAACACGAGTTAATGCTAAATCGAATATATCTTTTAATGATCTTGTTTTAGAACTAAATACCAATTCGCCAACAGGAAGAGAAGAAGCATCGAACCTAATTACCACCGGAGGTAAGGCACTCGGCGGAAAAAATGCCATGGTTCTATTTACTTGCAAAGCCACTTGTGCAGAGGCTTCGGCCATGTTGGTACTTTCGTAAAATGTTAGTTTAATTAAGGATAATCCTTGTACGTTTTTACTTTCTATATTTTTTACACCATTAATATATAAAAATTGATCTTGCATTCTGGTGGCAAAAAAACCTTCCATTTGCTTAGGGCTCATACCTCCGTACTGTTCTACCACATAAATAGTAGGCAAATTCAGTTGAGGAAAAATATCGATGGGGATGGTTTTAATGGCAACTACCGAAAATAATAACAAGCCAATAAACAACACCAATATAGTAATGGGCCTCTTTAATGCGGCTTTAACCATGATTTTTTTATTTAATAAGTTGAATAAATGAATCGATATTACCGGTGGCAGAAGCTTTATCAACTTTTGCTAAATACCAACTGCTTAATGCTTCTATATAATCTGTTTGCGAACGATACAATACAAATGCAGCATTAGTAAGGTCTATTAAATTTATAATACCGGCTTTATATTGGGCTAATGTTTGATTAAATACTTCAACAGCAGACTCCATTTGATTTGGCAATTCTCGTAAATCACTTGAATAAGTATATAAAGCATTATCTGCTTGTAAAGAGGCATTAGAAAGTACCAATTTTTCCTGA
The DNA here is from genome assembly GCA_027364735.1 of Hydrotalea sp. GTDB lineage: Bacteria > Bacteroidota > Bacteroidia > Chitinophagales > Chitinophagaceae > JAKAJX01. The sequence continues at coordinate 3,509 of DAHXOT010000029.1, forward strand.
CGTAATGCATCATCAACAGCTTGTGTTTGGTATCGGTTAACAGCTAATTTATCTCGTCTTTTAATGCCATTAAACAAATCGTAAGTTACACCTACACCAAACATATAATTGAATCGCTGATATCCTAATCCCTCAGACAATGCCTTATAATTATCGTTATATTGAATGCTAGAACCCCTTGCCCATGCACTACCAGCTACAAATAATTTGGGCATATATGATTTACTAATTACAAACTGATTAGTAACAAAAATTTGCTTTTGTTTATTAATGTAATCGATAAAAGGATGATTAATGGTATCTGCCGCCATATTATTCGGTTCAATATCATTAATGTTAAACGATTGTAATGCCAATGTATCAATAGTAACATTACTTGCAGGAATACCTGTATAATAGGCTAATTGCTGTTTAATAGAAAGAATACTGCCAAAAGATTGATTATAATTAATTTTCGCTTTCGATAATTCTGCCTTTGCCAAAGCCGTATCTGAACCGGGCTTTATACCACTTAATGCGAGTGCTTTAATAACACTGTATATTTCGTTATAATGCTTTACATTTTCCGAATCGGTACTAAGTTTAAATTGATATTTAAGCAGGTTAAAATATAATTTACATATTTCAGTTTCTACAGAATAAACATCTTTCTGCAAACCAGATTTTTGTACATTTAAAAATGAAGTAGCATTATTAATTCTGGCTTTCTTCAAACCAAAATCATATAACTCGTATTGACTATATAATACAGCAAAATTTCCAGTTGCTAATTGAGAGTTGTTATCGCCTCTTAATCCACCAACCACTGCAGGATTAACACCAATAGGTAAAAAACTACCAACCAACGAATTGGTAGTACCTAAATTTATTTGATCGTTTACATGCATATCGGGCAAATACACTTCGTTACGAGTATCTTTCACAAATGCTTCGGCACTTTTAATTAAAGATTGATCTTGTTGCAAAAACGGTAAATGCGATTTAGCTGCATCAACTAACTGCGATAATGTAAGTACTTTTTGTTGAGCATTCAGTTGAGCACTGATTATAAAAAAAATATATAAAAAGAATTGAATTCTTTTATTCAATAAAAACATTTTAAATTATTTATGTTTAAAAAAAGGTTTATACTAAAGATAAATCAAAAGGTGGCCCACGTAAAGAATAATGATCAACTATTAATGAATGAAGTGATGATTGGTAATTAGGATAATTTACCAAAATAGCTGTATAAACAATGGCTTCTGCATAGGGTAGTTCTGGGGCAAATTCGCAAGTAATATTCTCGAATCGTTTGTTTAAATGTTGTTTCGATTTATTATTTGACTGTTTTGTGCCTAAAGAAAATTTTACATTGACAGCTTGTTGTATTGGCTTTAATGAAGAAACACTTGTATGTTGAGAATAATTACTAATATTTACATTAAAACATAATTGAACACAAAAAAATACGGTATACACCGTAAATATGATAATAGAACGAAATACTTTGCTATTGATTATATTTTTTCCCATTAGATTTTTCAAAGCTAAATATTTTATTCAAATGATATGCCGTTATGCCTTCATTAAAAAATGATTTTACAGTTTTTTGGGAGTTTTTTTATTTCTTACATTTAATTAAATCGCCACAACTATAGTAATTTTATAAGGTTGATTACGAGATTATCATCCTTCATAACAAGTAATCAAATCAATAATTTTTTTAAAAGTTTAACTTTTATTTATGTTCTTCACCAAAGCTTATGCAGCACAAAGCAGCACAACTCCTTTAGTCCCTTTTGAATTGTATAGAAGATCTCTTAAGGATAATGATGTGCATATTGAAATTTTATACTGCGGTATCTGCCACTCAGATATTCATCAAGTAAGAAATGAATGGGGCGGATCGATGTATCCCATGGTTCCGGGACATGAAATTGTTGGTAAAGTAATAGCCATTGGCAATAAAGTAGAAAAGTTTAAAATAGGTGAAACAGTTGGTGTGGGTGTTATGATTGATAGCTGCAGACAATGTAAAAACTGCATAAACGATTTAGAGCAATATTGTATTGAAGGAATGACGGGCACTTACAATGCCATAGAACGTGATGGAAAAACAATAGCACAAGGTGGTTATTCTTCTCAAATAGTTGTTAACGAACATTACGTATTACACATTGCCGATACATTGCCGCTTAATGCAGTTGCTCCATTACTTTGTGCAGGCATTACAACGTACTCGCCTTTACGTTACGCAAATGTTGACCATACAACGAAAGTAGGCGTTATTGGATTAGGCGGATTAGGACACATGGCTGTAAAGTTTGCCGTTGCATTTGGTGCACATGTTACTGTAATAAGCACATCGCCCGATAAAGAGGCCGATGCAAAAAAGTTAGGTGCACACCAATTTATTTATTCGAAAGATGAGGAGCAAATGAAAAAATATAAAAGCTATTTTAATGTGTTACTCGATGCAGTTTCTGCTAATCATAATTATTCAAAATACCTCGACTTATTGGATATAGATGGCAAAATGATGGTGGTAGGATTACCCCAAACTTCACCCAATATTTCTCCCTTTTCTTTAATTAGTAATAGAAGAAGTATTACCGGCTCTATGATTGGTGGAATGAAAGAAACGCAAGAAATGCTCGACTTTTGTGCACAACACCATATTGTTGCCAACGTGGAAGTTATCCCTATTCAAAAAGTGAATGAGGCATACGAAAGAATGTTAAAAGGAGATATAAAATATAGGTTTGTGATTGATATTGCATCTTTAAATGAAAAATAGCAATTAATATTTAGGGCAATCAATACCGTCATTTTCTTTTTTTCGGAAAGGATGAACATTTAACATTATATAAAATCCGCCATTTAAAGTTTGTGTTCCTTTTTTAAACCATTTATAAAAATCTAAGCTATGCACACCTAACAACAATGGCCCCAATTTTAAAGCTCCACCAATCCATAATTGTCCTTGTGTATTATATTGTATGGGCAAATATGCTCCAAAATTCGCTGTCTCCCATCTGGGTGTAATAGTTAATAAGTTAATTTCTCGTGTTCGCAATTTCATCCAAGGTTCGGTTGAAAAAATATTAACACTAAGTTCTCCATTTACAAAAAAATGATTCCCTAAATTTCTATCTACATTAATTACAATTCTTGTTGGATTAGCAATTGCAAAAGCACTACGCAAAGTATCAACTTTATTAAAATAATTGTTTAATGTATTTCTTACTTCGGTTAGTGTAGTGGCATTAGCTAATTGCAATTGCAAAGTTGTATCAATAGCAGTTGTTTTTGGCATGCTAACATTAAATGAACCTCCTGCAGGTTCGTACCTGTTTTTACCAATATCCATAATACTTACTCCTATTTTCCAATCATAATTTTCGGGCGTTATTGTTTCATCATCAAAAGGTATGTTTTTTCTAAAAAGATATTCAAACCCAATGCTAAAGTTGAGTGCAGATAAAGTGTTTTTTACAAAAGTTTTTGTATTACTTAGTATACTCCTATTGGCATCGAGCAAACTATAATTATAGGAATATGCAGCCTGAGCAGAACCTCCGGTAATTGGATAAAAATTTCCATTAGTAGTAGCCTGCTCAGCATAAGTAAGATGTAACATATTAAAATCGGCACCGGATAATCCTCTTGTATAGGCCATAGTTATGCCACCCGATAATCTGGATGAGGGTGTTTCTTGCAACACTCTGGAATAATTGAGATTAAATTCGGCCCAACCACTATTGGTAAGATACCCTTGCATAAAATCAACCTTATTATTGGCATGTAAAAAGCTCTGTAAACTGCTAATACTGTCGCTATAAGCAAAAGGCATTGTTTTGGCATTTACAAACATTCTGCCTCTTAGCCCAAATGCGAGAGCACTTTTTTTATTGATTTGAAACCTTGCATTTAAAACGGACAGATCCATATTAGCATGAAAATATCTCGATCTTAATCCATTTGTAAATTCGGTATATGCTGTATTAAATTGACGTAAAGAGGCATCGTTAATGGTAAATAATGAGTTACTTATTCCCAACTGACCGGAAAAAATATTTACATCCCATTTATATGCCGAGTTAATAGTAGAAGCTGGATTAACATACATACTTGTAACCCCTGCATAAGGCGAACCATTAATTGCATGATAACTCTGCCCAAAACTCATTTCAAAAAGAAATGAACATAAAAAAGCTGCAAATAAATATATTTTAAATTGGGGGGAAGATGATTTCATGCCTTACAGAGTAATATGTAAAAATAAGGAACTGCCCATCTACAAAACAAATGATAAATGGGCAGTTAGATATTTTAAGGAAAAAATAAGATACTTATAATTTTTCTCCGTGTTGCGACCAATCTAATCCTTCTTTTTCTTCATCGGCTGTAACACGTAAAGGAGTTATAAAATCGGTTATCTTTAATAAAAGTAACGATCCAAAAAAAGCAAACAGCGATACACCAACTACAGCTGTAAGATGAATAAAAAATAATTTCGTTTCGCCAAAAATCAATCCGTTATTCACCACTGCACTATTAATACTTTTATGTGCAAAAACCGCCGTAAGTAACATCCCTGAAATACCACCAACACCATGACAAGGGAAAACATCTAAAGTATCATCCAAAGAAGTTTTAGTTCTCCATTCAACCATTAAATTACTTACTAAACTACTAACAATACCAACCGTTAAAGCATGAGGAATACTAATAAATCCTGCAGCAGGAGTAATAGCAACCAATCCTACTACAGCACCAATACAAGTACCCATAGCACTAGGTTTGCGACCTCTAATTGCATCGAAAATGACCCATGCAAAAGCAGCAGAAGCAGAAGCGGTAGTTGTAGTAGCTAATGCGGTAGCTGCTAATCCATTTGCACCAAAGGCAGAACCGGCATTAAATCCTAACCAACCGAACCATAATAAACCCGTACCCAACATAACATAAGTTATTCTTGCCGGGTTATGATTAGGTTCATTTCTTTTCTTTAAATAAATAGCACTAGCCAATGCAGCCCAACCGGCACTCATGTGCACCACTGTACCACCGGCAAAATCTAACACGCCAAACTTCGATAAAATTCCATCCGGATGCCAAGTGGCATGAGCTAAAGGAGAATATATGAAAATACTGAACAAGGCAATGAATAAAACATAAGAAGTAAACCGAATTCTTTCGGCAAAAGCACCCGTAATTAAAGCCGGAGTAATGATAGCAAATTTTAATTGATAAAAAGCAAATAATACTAAAGGTATGGTAGCAGCCAATTTAATACTACCATCGGCCGAAGTAATAGGACCACCTTCTATAACGCCTTTCATCATAAAAAAAGTAAAAGGATTACCTATAATACCGCCAATTGATTTTCCAAAGGCCAAACTAAAACCAACAACTACCCAAATTATTGTAATAATTGCCATACTCATATAACTTTGAAGCATTGTTGAAAGAACATTTTTCTTATTCACCATTCCTCCATAAAAGAAAGCCAATCCGGGTGTCATAATCAGCACTAACCCTGTAGCACAAAGCATCCATGCAATGTCGGCAAAATTAATATCGGAATTGGGTTTAATGTTTTGCTGAGGTAAACTGGGAAAAAAGAAGCTCAGAATAACAATTACCAATAATAGAATGAAAGGAATTAAGGCTAAACGGCGGGTCATCGACATGATAGTAATTTTTTAATTATATGAATAATTTTATAAAATTTATACAAATATTGCATCAATTTTTTAAAAAACAATCATATTTTTAATTTTATTATTTGAATATTATTAAAAAAAGCCACCGATTAGGGTGGCAGTTATAAGTTATTTCAATTATACTATTTTATGGCTGCTTTTTCGAATACACCAACAAAGCCTTTTCGAGGCAATCCATTGCCGCATTGATATCATTTAAATTTAAAACATACGCCAATCTCACTTCCTGCTTGCCCAAACCGGCAGTACCATAAAAACCGCTTGCAGGTGCTAACATTACCGTTTGCTGTTGATACTCGAACTTTTCCAATAACCACTGACAAAAAGCATCTGCATTGTTAACAGGTAATTGAGCGATTACATAAAAAGCACCTCCGGGAGTAGGGCAAATTACTCCATCCATGGCAACTAACCGCTTCACAATCAGGTCTCTTCGTGCTTTGTATTCGGCTTTGGTAGTATTAAAATAATCAGCAGGTAAATCAATGGCAGCCTCTGCTGCAATTTGAGCAAAAGAAGGCGGACTTAACCTTGCTTGTGCAAACTTCATTACTGCATCTAATACCAATTTATTTTTTGTTACCAATGCCCCAATTCTGCCACCGCAAGCACTATATCGCTTGCTAATGGTATCCATTAAAATCACATTTTCATCAACATCTTTTAAATGCATTGCACTTATATGCGTTCCTTCATAACAAAATTCCCTGTAAGCTTCGTCTGAGAATAAATATAAATTGTATTTTAAAATTATTTGTCTTAAGGCCTCCATTTCTTCTTTCGTATACAAATATCCCGTAGGATTATTAGGATTACAAATAATAATTGCTTTTGTTTTAGGAGTAATCTTTTTTTCAAATTCTTCAATTGCGGGCAATCCAAATCCGTTTTCAATAACCGAGGTTACGGGCACAACAGTTACACCTGCTGCAACAGCAAAGCCATTATAATTTGCATAAAAAGGCTCGGGAATTATTACTTCATCGCCAGCATCTAAACAAGCCATCATACCAAATAAAATAGCTTCACTGCCACCTGTTGTAATAATTATTTGGTTATAATCAACATCAATACCCACCACTTTATAATATGTTACCAATTTTCTTCTATAGCTTTCATTTCCGGCGCTATGGCTATATTCTAATACTTTTAAATCGCTATTTCGTACTGCATCTAAAATAGGTTTAGGCGTTTCAATATCGGGCTGACCAATATTTAAATGGTATACTTTGATGCCTCTTTTTTTTGCAGCTTCTGCATAAGGCACTAATTTTCTTATGGGTGATGGCGGCATTAAATTACCGCGATTACTGATAGTTAACATACTACAAATGTAATGGCATTAGCATAAAAAAAGCTGTTGCTAAAAACAACAGCTTTTAATTAAAAACTTATTTTCTAACTTTTGGGTAATAACACTTCTCCTTGAATAGTTAGAATTACAGGTTTATCGTAATTAGCAAATTTTACAGTTACCTTTTTCGAAAAAACACCCGATAAAGCTGCATTGTAAGTAACTTTTATTTTTCCTGTAGCACCTTTTGCAATTGGCACTTTAGGATAATCGGGAGTGGTACATCCGCATTCGGCAGTTGCAATTTCAATTACTAAAGGTTTTGTAGTGGTGTTTTTAAAAGTAAACACGTACGATGCAGGAACACCTTTTTTAATTTTTCCAAAAGAATGCGTTACTGTTGAAAACTGAGCAGGGTTTTGTGCAAAGCCTGTTAAACAAATTCCAATAAATGCTGCAAGAAGAATTTTTTTCATTGCTGTTTAATTTTTATATACTTATTGATAATTAATTGCCGGGTAATGGATTTTTTTGATTTGGCTGAGCAGAAGAATTAGTAGTTGGGGTATTAGAATTGCCTGTATAAGTTTCTCCTTTAAAATTCAAGGATTTACTAACCGTACCATTATTAAAAAATAATGTTGCCGATTTTGAAAAATTACCAATTGCATTTCCGCTAAAACCCAATGTAACTATAATTGTTTCACCGGGTGCAAATTTTTTACCTTTCTCGTATTTAGGCGTAGTACAACCACAACCTACTTGTACATTATCGAGCGATGCCGAATCGGTGCCAATATTTTTAATAAGCACATCATATTGAACAGGCTTTCCGTAGGGTATTTTACCAAAATCGTACTGATCGTTTTTAAATTCAAATAATTTAGTAATATCTTTTGCTATATTATTCGGATACTGGGCATAAACAGTGCAAACACCACTCAGCATAAAAACAATAAAAAATAATTTTTTCATTTTCCTTACTAATTTTAGAAAGAATAAAATTAGGTATAATGCATTATTAAAACCGTGTAATTGTGTAAAAATTATGCCAAATACACAATTTTAAAGAATCTTCTTATATTGTACTACCATTCTTTCCACAAGAAAATTAGAAATATTTCTATTGCTGTTGTAATATTTAATTTTGTTTCATGGAACAAACCATTACCTTGGCATATAAAGATGATATGCTCTCATACGAAGGTTTTAAAAATCAAGTATTAGACGACTATAAAACTGCATTTATTAGTCGTGAAGCCAGTTTAATCGGGCGTCGTGAAGTATTAACCGGCAAAGCCAAATTTGGCATTTTTGGCGATGGAAAAGAGTTAGCCCAAATTGCCGCAGCCAAATTTTTTAAAGCCGGAGATTTTAGAGCAGGATATTACCGTGATCAAACTTTTATGTTTGCTACAGGATTGGCAAGTATTGAACAATTTTTTGCACAATTATTTTCGGATCCTGATATAAACAATGATCCGTTTAGTGCAGGCAGACAAATGGTTTCACACTTTGCAACCAGAATTGTAGATGAAAATGGGTATTGGTTAGATTTAGCCAATAGAAAAAATATAAGCTCCGATATGGCGCCTACAGCATCGCAAATGCCAAGAGCTTTAGGTTTAGCATTTGCTTCAAAATGTTTTAGAAATACACCCCAATTACAATCTTTTCACGAATTAAGTCATAATGGCAATGAAGTTTGTTTTTGTACAATTGGTGATGCGTCAACAAGCGAGGGGCATTTTTGGGAAACAGTAAATGCAGCAGGAGTATTGCAAGTGCCTTTGGCAATTTTTGTGTGGGATGATGGATATGGCATTTCGGTTCCAAAAGCATATCAAACTACAAAAGGTTCTATTTCAGAAGCTTTAAACGGATTTGTAAAGAAAGAAGGCACCAATGGAATAGATATTTATAAAGTAAAAGCATGGGATTATGCCGGTATGTGCGAAGTATTTGAACAAGGCATTCAAAAAATAAGAGACACGCATACACCTGCTGTATTTCATGTAGAAGAAGTAACACAACCTCAAGGGCACTCTACCAGTGGAAGCCATGAGAGATATAAAGATCCTAAACGTTTAGAATGGGAAAGAGAGTGGGACTGTATAAAAAAATTTAGAGAATGGATATTAACAAACAATATTGCCACTGCCGATGAATTAAATGAAATAGACTATAAAGCAAAAGATTTTGTAAGAGAGTCGAAAATTAAAGCATGGGAAAAATTTCATGCACCAATAAAAATACAAGTAAGTCAATCGGTAGAGCTAATTAAAGAAATGATGGTTAATGATATTGAAACTTACAATTTCTTACAACAATTAGCCTCCGATTTGCAAAGCAATATTGAACCATTACGCAGAGATGTATTGCGCACTTTATCCTTAGCAATAGAAGCTGCACCACAATCTCCATCGGTTCAATCAATTCAAACATATTATCATTCTATACTCGAAGAAAGTAAAAAATTATACAATTCATTTTTATACAATGAAGGTCCGAAAAGTGCCTTACATGTTGAAGAAATAAAACCTTTCATTTCTTTTGATGCACCTACCATTAATGGATATGAGGTATTAAACAAATATTTTGATACACTATTTTCTCATAACCCATTAGTATTTGCTTTTGGAGAAGATGTTGGATACATTGGTGATGTAAACCAAGGTTTTGCCGGTTTACAAATTAAACATGGCAAAGAAAGAATTTTTGATACAGGAATTAGAGAATTAACCATTATGGGGCAGGCTATTGGAATGGCCTTACGTGGATTAAGACCAATTGCCGAAATTCAGTATTTAGATTATTTATTGTATGGCTTACAAACATTAAGTGATGATGCAGCCACTACTCATTTTAGAACTTATGGACAACAGAGTTGCCCTATAATTATTAGAACAAGGGGACATAGATTAGAAGGCATTTGGCATAGCGGCAGCCCAATGGGAATGATTATTCATGCACTTAGAGGCATGTATGTTTGTGTTCCAAGAAATATGGTTCAAGCAACTGGCATGTACAATACTTTATTGCGTAGCAACGATCCGGCAATTGTAATTGAATGTTTAAATGGCTACAGATTAAAAGAAAAGTTACCTGCCAATTTATTAGAATTTACTGTTCCATTAGGCATTCCAGAAATTATTAAAGAAGGAACAGATATTACCATTGTTTCGTACGGATCTACTTTAAGAATTATTCAAGATGCCACAGATAGATTAGATAAATTAGGCATTAGTTGTGAAGTAATAGACGTTCAAACACTACTTCCATTCGATATTCATCATCAAATTATAGAATCATTGAAAAAAACCAATCGCATTTTATTTGTAGATGAAGATGTTCCCGGAGGTACTGCTGCTTACATGTATAATAAAGTAATGGAAGAGCAAGGTGGTTATCAATGGTTAGATGTTGCACCTAAAACTTTAACAGCACAACCACATCGACCATCTTATGGAAGTGATGGAGATTATTTTAGTAAACCAAATGCGGAGGATATTATACGTGTGGTACAACAAATGGTAGCAGAATAATTTTTATTTACTTTTTAAATACAAGCTAATAAATAAATAAATGATAGGAATTGAGATGAGGAGTAATATCAGTTATCATCGTTATTCATAATCTCAGTTCCTGCATTTAGTAAGTCTTCTTCTCTATTTTCATTCCATTCAATAATAAAATTATTTCTTCCTTCTCCCATTAATAATTTCATGTATTTCTGTTGAACCAATTCGAGTAAGGATAGAAAAAGAAATATAGCATGAATACGGTTTTCACAAACCATAAATATTTTTTCGAATGAAACGGTTTTCTCTTTTTCAATTGTTTGTAAAACATATTCCCGAGTACCTTCAATAGTATAATTATATTTTACAACAGTATGTACAGGCTTATTGGTTCGCTCATTTAAACGCTGCATTACACGTTCAAATGTTTTCATTAATTTAAATAAGGTAATAGACTGAATTTCCGTTCCTTCACCAGCTTGTTCGCCAATTTCCGAAAGCTCTTTTTGCAAATTGCCTCTTTTAACCATTAACAATCTTTGAGCTTCCATTTCGGCCATTTGTGCAGCAGCTTCTTTAAATTTTTTGTATTCTAAAATTTTATCAATCAGTTCTTGTCTGGGATCTATTTCGTTACCATGAGCATCAATTTCTTTTCGAGGCAATAACATTTTTGCTTTAATACGCATTAAAGTAGAAACAAATAAAATAAACTCGCTGCTTAATTCAATATTTAATTGTTTTTGCTCATGAATGTATTCCAAAAAATCTTTCGTTATTTTATAGATAGGAATGTTATAAATATCTAATTCATCTCTTTCAATAAAAAAAAGTAACAGATCGAACGGACCTTCAAACTGGTCTAACTTAATTTGGTAACTGGGTGAATTCACTTTATAACACTTTAAATGCAAATAAAACAATTAGCAGAGTATAATACTACTGCAAAAACATTTTTTTATCCACCAATTAAAAACCCCACCAATCAATAGTGGGGCGTATTGATTAACATTATTTTTTTAGCGAATCTCTTATTTCCATTAATATCGCATCGGTAGAAGATGTTTTTGGAACAGAAGAAGGAGCAGTTTCTTCCTTTTTCTTGGCAGCATTGATTGCCTTAATTACCAAAAACACAGCAAAAGCTACTATAATAAAATCGAGTACATTAGTAATAAATACACCATATTTTACCGATACTTCAGGTGCTGCTTTAGTAATTACATTTCCGGCAGCATCTTTAGTTGCTGTAACAGCATCTTTAAGTATTAACTTCTTATCGTTAAAATCAATACCGCCGGTTAACATGCCAATTAAAGGCATTACAACACCATCAACAAAAGCCGAAACAATTTTACCAAATGAAGCACCCATTACAAAAGCAACTGCAGTATCAATTAAATTGCCACGCATGGCAAATTCTTTAAACTCTTTTATAAAAGACATATTTCATAATTTGATGAATAGTTAAGTTAACAGCTTTTATTGAAATACTAAAATTTTATTAGTGGTTCTATAATTATTACTGAAGGTTTAAATAATTTATAGCATATTGCTATTGAAAAAAATAATATTTGCCAAAACTTTTTGTATTGAAAAACAAATTAATTAACTGGTTACTATTTGCAGCTTTATCATTTATATGGGGAAGTTCCTTTGTTCTTATGAAAGAAGGACTTAAAAGCCTCTCGGCTTATGAAGTAGCAACTATAAGAATTTTAAGTGCAGGATTAGTTTTAATTCCGTTTGCTTATAAAGCATTAAAACAAATTCCAAAACAAAAATTGGGATTAATAATTCTATCGGGATTGTTGGGAAGTTTTTTCCCTGCATTTTTATTTTGCATAGCCGAAACTAAAATTGATAGTGCATTAGCAGGCATATTAAATGCACTTACCACTTTATTTGCTTTTATTATTGGTATTTTATTTTATGATATGAAAGCAGAATTAAAAAAAATAATAGGTATAGTTGTTGGATTTATTGGGTTATTAATTTTGTTTGGTGGAAATGGAAAGATTGATTTAAAAAACACCGAATATGCTTCTCTTATTTTAATTGCAACTATTTTTTATGGAGTAAATGTAAATATGGTTGGAAAACATATGAAAGGAATTAGCTCGCTTAATATTGCAACCATAGCATTTGTTTTTTTAATTATTCCATGTATTATTATTCTATGGATTACCGGTTTTTTTGCTCTGCCATTTAATACGGCAAATATAGTTTCCATATCAGCAAGTTCAGTATTAGGTATAATGGGTACGGCAGTAGCTTCCATTCTTTTTTATATGCTAATTAAAAGAGCAGGAGCATTGTTTTCGTCCATGGTTACCTACGGAATTCCATTTGTTGCTGTTTTTTGGGGAATCGTTTTAGGAGAAGAAATTACATTTATGCAACTTTTTAGTTTGGGCATTATTTTATTAGGCGTGTACATTACTAATTACAATAAAAATCCCTTCTCAAAAAAAGCGGGGGTTGTGAGAAGGGATTGAAAAACATCAATAACTTATTGAATAGTTAAACACTCATCATTTCTTTTTCTTTAGCAGTTAAATGCTTATCTACTAATAAAATAAATTTATCGGTAACTTCCTGAATAGATTTTTCAGCATCTTTTGCTGCATCTTCACTTAATCCATCTTTTTGCAATTTCTTAATATGCTCAATAGCATCTCGCCGAATACTGCGTATGGCTACTTTTGCATGTTCGCCTTCGCCACTCGCTTTTTTAAATAATTCTCTTCTTCTTTCTTCGGTTAATGGTGGAAGAAATAATCGAATTTGGTTACCATCGTTTTGAGGAGTAATGCCAATATTTGCTTGCATAATTGCTTTTTCAATATGGCTAAGCATATTTTTTTCCCAAGGTTGAATACTTAAAGTTCTTGCATCTAATACACTAATATTAGCAACCTGATTAATAAGTGTAGGAGCTCCGTAATAGTCAACATGAATGCCATCTAACATAGTGGGGTTGGCTTTGCCGGCTCGTATTTTTGTAAGTTCTACTTCTAAATGACTAATTGCCTTTTTCATAGCATCATCAGTATCCATAAAAATGAGATCTAATTCATCAGACATAATAATATCTTTTAAAAGCAAATCTAATAAATCATTACAAAATATATAGTGAAAATACAGTTACACGAAAGGAAAATAAAAATAAGATGCATTTGAAGTTAGTCTTTATCGGCAATTTTACCTTTATCGTTCAGGAAGCTTACAAAATTTCTTACCTTTTTTAAATTAGCATCTTCCATTAATTTTTCTCCTTTTACAACCGTTAATTTAGCTATGCGTGGCTTGGCATGAAAAATAAAATATACAGATGTAAAAAAAGATACAATAAGTAATAATATAACTTTTGTTGTGCCAATTGGTAATATTAAATAAGTAATTACTGTTATTAATACTGATGATGCCCCCATCATTAAAGTAACAGCCGTATGAGAAAATCCTTTATCCAATAAAACATGGTGCAGATGATTATTATCGGGGGAGAAAGGAGATCGGCCATGCAAAATTCTTATTCCAAAAACACGTAAAGTATCTAATAACGGAATAGCCAATATACCAAACCCCATTGCGGGCGAAGCTAAAACAGGTAAAATATGCGAGTTTTCTGCGGTTTCAATAAACCTAATTACTAAAATGGCATTTACCAATCCGCTTAACATAGATCCTCCATCACCCATAAAAATTCGGGCCGGTGCAAAATTATAAATTAAAAATGCAATTAAACTGGCAACAAATGTAAAACCCATCAATGCAAAAAATAAATCGCCGTTCATTATAAAAAATGCTGAAAGAAATGAAACAGAAATAATACTAATTATAGCAGCCAAGCCATCAACTCCATCAATTAAATTAAAAGCATTCATTACAACAATTAAGGTAATTAAAGATAAAAAATAGCTAAAAGCAGGATCTATTGTTGTAATAGATAAAAAGCCATGCATATTAGTAATTAATAAATTGGCTTTAAACATTAAAATAGCGGCAACAATTAATTGGCCCATTAATTTTTTCATAGGAGTAATCATTAAAACATCATCTTTTACTCCAACAAAAAATATGATAACAAATGTGGCCATAATATATTGAAACGAACCAACTACAGCATTTATATTGGCCATAACCAATACTGCAACCATAAATCCGCCAAAAATGGCTAACCCACCAATAGAAGGTATGGGATGGCTATGTAATTTTCTTTCATAATCGGGATGATCGTATATTCCATTTGCATTAGCTACCATAATAATGATAGGAATTGCGTAAAAGGTTAATACAAAAGCAAGAATCCCACTTATAATTATTTGTTCCATTAATAAAAATTTAAATTTCAAACAGGGGTTCTTGATTTTTCAAACGGGATGGAGGTTGCAAGGTAATAAGGTTTTAATAAACAAATTGGTTTATAATTAAAATTTAATTTTTTCTAAACAATAATAGACTGGTTTTAGCAAAAAGATGCTTTTATACTTATTTTCGCTGTCTGAAAAAAAAATATGCTAACTAATAACGAATTAAAAAATATTGCTTCGCAGGTTAGAAGAGATATTTTAAGAATGGTACATGCTGTTCAAAGTGGTCATCCGGGCGGATCGTTAGGTTGTACAGATTTTTTAACTGCCCTATATTTTCATACCATGCACTACTCTACCAACTTTACAATGGATGGTTTGAATGAAGATATTTTCTTTCTTTCTAATGGTCATATCTCTCCTTTATTTTATTCTGTTTTAGCCAGAGCCGGATATTTTGATATAAAAGAATTAGCAACTTTCAGAAAATTAAATTCTCGTTTACAAGGTCATCCCACCACACACGAACATTTACCCGGAATAAGAATGGCAAGTGGCTCGTTAGGACAAGGATTAAGTGTAGCCATTGGTGCAGCATTAGCCAAAAAATTAAATGGAGATAACCATTTGGTATTTTCATTATGTGGCGATGGAGAATTAGATGAAGGTCAGAACTGGGAAGCAATAATGTTTGCTGCTCATCATACAGTTGATAATTTAATTGCTACAATTGATTGGAATGGTCAGCAAATTGATGGACCAACAAATCATGTAATGGGATTGGATAATTTAAAAGCAAAATTCGAAGCATTTAATTGGACGGTAATTGAAATGAATGGAAATGATATGGATGAATTAATTGCAGGGTTAGATAAAGCAAAAACATTAACCGGAAAAGGTAAACCTATTTGCATTTTAATGAAAACCGAAATGGGCAAAGGCGTAGATTTTATGGAAGGAAGCCACGAATGGCACGGCATCGCTCCTAACGACGAACAACTTAAAAAAGCATTGGCTCAATTACCCGAAACATTAGGCGATTATTAAGCATGAAATAAAAACATAGCAACGCTGTTTGAAACCTTTTGTGTTCGAGTAGTTTTGCATTTACGATTTCAATGAAAATTCTTGTAAGCTTGCTTTTCGCGATGGAATCCATGCTGCAACTAATGCAATTACAATAACAGTAATACTTACTAAAACATAATCGGTATAATTTAACTGCACAGGATAATAATCAATTAAAAAAGTTCCTCCGGCAAGTTTTATTAGCTTAAATTTTAATTGCAACAAACAAATAATTGTAGCTATCAACATACCACTAATTGCACCAATTCCGGCTAAAACAAGTCCTTCACTTAAAAATATTTTTTGAATTCTTGTTTCATTTAATCCTATTGCTTTTAACACTGCAATATCTTTTTGTTTTTCTAATACTAGCATTGTTAAAGCACCAATCATATTAAATGCTGCAATAATTAATATTATAGAAAGAATAGCATAAATAACCCATCGCTCAATAGCCATTACAGTAAATAAACTCTGATTTTGCTCGTAGCGTGTTTGCACCAAATAATTGTTTCCCAGAAAATGTTGAATAGTCTTTTTTACATTATCTGCATCAAAATTTTTATCAATTTTTATTTCAACAGAAGAATATTCATTTGCTCCCATATCGAGCATATATTTTAAAAAGGCCAGATTACTGAAAACATATTTATCATCAAAATCTTGTTGCACCATAAATGTGCCCGATGCTATTACATTATACGCATTAAGTGCATCGGTATTGGTAAATGTTTTTGCATTTTTATTGGGAAGATATAAAGTAACCGGATAAATACTTTTTTCAACATCTAATCCTGCGGCATTTTCAATGCCCGATCCTACCACAATTTGAGGAGAAGCAGCTGTACCAAGTTCAAATTTGCCACGAATAATATGCTGCGTAATTTTATTGGTATGGGTATAATTAGCATCCACCCCTTTTAGAAATACAGTAGTATGATTTTCTCCATTTACTAAAAATGCTTTTTCTTCGGCTACTAAACTTAATGCACTTACTCCATTTATATTTTGTAAATCGGATATATTTTTGGGTAATAACTGAATAGTTTTTCCGCTTACTGCACTAATTTTTATATCGGCATAAAAATCGGCATACAAATTTTTTACTAAACTTTCAAAACCATTAAATACACTTAATACAATAATAAGCGATGCGGTACCTACTGCAATTGCCAATACACTAATCCATGCAATAATATTAATGGCAGTAGTACTTTTTTTAGATTTAAAATATCGCCATGCAAATAATAAGTTCATAGTAGCCCATCCCTCAAAAAAGGGCGTATTAATAATTAAAAATATTTATTCCTCTGGAGAGGTTGGGGGTTTTATTTGTTTAAACAGTTCTTCCATTTTAAAAACATGATCTAAAGTATCATCCTGAAAATATTGTATTACCGGAATTCTTCTTAGCTGATGTTTTACTTTATCTGCCAAATGTTTTTTTATTTCCCAAGCCCTTTCTTCAATTTTTTGCATTACTAAATTAGGATTTTCAACCTTAAATAAACTTAAATAAATACGGGCTTCAAGTAAATCGGGTGTTACTTTTATTGATGAAATAGATACCATTCCCCCATCCATCATATTTAAACCCAACCGCCTAAAAATATCATTCATTTCTTCCAACAAAATGGCAGCAACTTGTTTTTGACGTTTTCCTTCTTGCATAACCTTTACCTTTGTTCAATGTAAAAATAGCAGTTAATGTGGTAGCAGCACATAATTTGTTAGTATAATTGCAATTCTTTATAATGAAAAAATACCTAAGGCTTTTTAAATATCTTCAGTTTTATAAAACAAAAATTGTTTTATACTTTACTTTTTCCGTTTTATCTATTCTGTTTTCGTTGGTTTCCTTCTCCGGATTACCGGCATTTATGAATATTATTTTTAGAAAAGAAAAAATTGAAACGGTTAAACCTTCCAGCATTTTTGATGTATTAAAATATATTAATTACACCTTAGGTCAATTTATTCGTGCTCATGGAGAACAAGGTCCAATACTGGCTTTGGGCTTAATTTCCATCATTATTATCATCTCAGTTTTTTTTAAAAATCTATTTTTTTATTTATCGTTCTATGTTTTATCGCCAATTAAAATGGGTGTTATTACTAAACTACGTACCGAAATTTATAATAAACTATTGCAATTACCTATTGGATATTTTACCGATCAACGTAAGGGCGATGTTATGAGTAGAATGACCAACGATATTGCCGAAATTGAAACTTCGGTAATTGGCACTTTGGAAGGATTAATTAAAGATCCGTTGAATTTATTGGTAATATTATTTGTGCTTATTTGGATAAGCCCTGCATTGTCGTTATTCCTTTTTATTTTTCTTCCTATTACCGGATTTATCATTGGACGAATAAGTAGAAGTTTAAAAAAACAATCGAATATTTCGGCTATTAAATTAGGAGAATTATTATCGGTTTTAGAAGAAACACTAAGCGGATTAAGAGTGATAAAAGCCTTTAATGCCGAAAAAAATTTAAGAAAAAAATTTATTCAAACCAATGAAGAATTATTTTATGTAAGAAATAAAATTCAAATACGCAGAGATTTGGCATCGCCATTAAGCGAATTTTTAGGCGTTTTGGTTTTATGTGGTATTCTATGGTTTGGCGGGCAATTGGTTTTATCGCATACGGCGGGCAATTTAGAAGCCGATGGATTTTTATTATACATTACCTTATTTTCTCAAATAATTCAGCCGGCAAAATCACTATCTACTTCGTTTTATAATATGCAAAAAGGAACAGCCGCCATTACCCGAATTGAAGAAATTTTGCAAGCACCCGTAAAAGTAGATGAAAATGAAAACGGAAAAAAAATTACCACTTTCAACCATTCTATTGAATTTAGAAATGTAGGATTTGCTTATGATGAACACACTATTTTAACCAATATTAATTTAACAATTGAAAAAGGAAAAACAATAGCATTAGTAGGAAGTAGTGGTGCAGGCAAAAGCACATTAGCCGATTTAATTCCAAGATTTCATGATGTTACTTCCGGCGAATTATTAATAGATGGTATAAACATTAAAGAATATTCTTTACACAGTGTACGAAATTTAATGGGCATTGTTACGCAAGAACCTATTTTATTTAATGATACCATTGCGGCCAATATTACGTTGGGAGTAGAAAACTCGACAAGAGAAAAAATTATTGAAGCCGCATCTATTGCCAACGCACATAGCTATATATCGCATAAAGAACAAGAATACGAAACCAATATTGGCGATAGAGGTTCTAAACTAAGTGGTGGTGAAAGACAGCGACTAACCATTGCAAGAGCCGTATTAAAAAATCCGCCCATTTTAATTTTAGATGAAGCTACCTCCTCATTAGATACTGAAAGCGAACGATTAGTACAAGATGCAATTAATAATATGATGCAAAACAGAACCAGTATTGTAATTGCCCATCGCTTATCTACCATTCGCCATGCCGACGAAATTATAGTATTACAAAAAGGTAAAATTGTAGAACGCGGCAACCACGATGCCTTAATTGCACAAAATGGATTTTATAAAAAATTGGTAGATATGCAAGAAGTAAAGTAACTCAGAATGTAACGCAGGAACTATTCAAAAAAGATTAGAGTTCCAGATGGGCGTATTCGTCTTTTCGAGATCGGCAAGCACTTCCGCCCGTCTTTTCAAGGGAGGCACGACCGAGAAATCTCTTTAAAACAAATGTTATAAGGCTTTTCTTATGCAGATTTCTCACTCCACTTCGTTGCGTTCGAAATGACGATTTGTTGTTTTGAGGGAGCAATTCGGCTCATCTTTTCGAGATCAGCATGCACTTTCCTCCGTCATTTCGAGGTTGGTACAACCGAGAAATCTATTTAAAATGAATGTGCAAGGCTTTTCTTATGCAGATTTTTCACTCCACTTCGTTTCGTTCGAAATGACGGTTTGTTGTTTTGAGGGTGTACTTCGTGCTTCTGATTAATTTATTAAACAAACCCAATTCAATTAAGTGATTGAAATTGAATAAAGCCATGATTGATTATATAAGAATTTCTACAACAGAACCTTCTAATTACTCTCTTGAATACCAAAAAAAAGGATTGCTCTTGATAGAACAATCCTCTGTTAATTTGGGAGAAACTCCCATTCGTAGAGTGTCCAATACAATTATCTAACCATTATATTAAAGGATTAGTCTCATTTTATGATATGATTGACGAAATCAATTATTCTATCTAAACAAATAATATCCTGTTTTGATTGAAATTATTTTAAGTTCAAATAACCCAAACTTTCAATTTCATTAATATTTGACACCAGATGTATTTTACCACTTGTTAAAACATATATAGTATTGGAAACTTCAAGAACATCCTCATACTTGTGATCTGAAATAATAAATCCTTTGTTCTCCTTTTCTTCCAAAATCAATTCTTTGATTTTTTCAATTTGGAGAGGATTTAATTGGGTAAAGGGTTCATCCAAAATTGAAAAATATGATTTGGATTTGACTATGATATAAATTTCTATTATCCTTTTTTCACCACCTGAAAGGGTGATGAATTTTGAGTTAAGTTTTGACTTGAACTCCTTGAATTTATTTTCAAAAATTGAAAAATCTAAATTAAAATCTGAAAAAATTCGTTTAAGTGAAAGTGATGGTGGTATAAAGTGATATTGTGGGAGAAACCTTAATATTTCAGAATTACGAAATACTTGTGGTTGATTTATTTTATCAACCCTTACAGATTTATCACAATTTAAAACCCCATGAATTATTTGAAATAGTGAGGTTTTCCCTTGTCCATTCCTTCCCAATAACCCTATAATATCCCCTGTCATTACTTTTAAATAAACATCAGATAGGATTTTCCTATTATTAAATTCTAATTGAACACTATCTACTTCTAATAAGTGTTTCATTTGAACCGATTTAACAACAATACTGAAATTATGAATAAGATAAAGTCAAAGGAAAGTGTGATAGTCCATAAGATTGATTTGGAAACTCCCAAATTTTCATAGTATTTGTATTCGTTAGAATTATATTGATTTATTAACAGGTATATTATCCCATACGATACCAATTTAAACCAAAATATTATTGTGAAAACTCTAAACCCATACTCCCAAAACCAAAATAACCCAAATGTGGAAAGTAGTAATGATGATAATCTAAACCTTTTATAAAATGTATTAATTATAAATATTTTCTTACTAAATCCATTCATATAGTTGTGTTAGGATTTTATAAATCTAACTATAATACATTTCAACATTATTTCATTTATCAAAAATCAGAAAATATTAACTAAACGATTGTAAAAAGATTAATGTGTCTAACAGGGGATTAAATTGTGTTTTACACCCAATTTCTTGGTTTTGATAATAGTTTTATTACTACAATTTACATCATTACAAATCTCTTTAATAGTTAGACCTCTTTTAAGTTTCTTTATAATGTCCTTCGTTAATTTTTTTTCAAGAAACTCCTTTTCACTTTCTTTTGTTCCACTTGGTCTTCCAAGAATACCACCTTTTTGGACATATACCTGACGACCGACCATTGTCCGTTCTTTGATGTTTTCTAACTCCATTTCATATAGTGAGGACATTACCGATGATATCATCTTCCAAATAGGGTTTTTCTGACCATTTGGACGGGATTGAAGACCTAAGTTTCTAATAACGACATTAACCCTATAATCATCCAAAAATTGAAGATTTGATATACAATCTCCTACATTACGACCCCCACGACTAAAATCTTCAAAAACTATTTCATGAACCTTTCCTTCCTCAACAAGTTTAATTAATTCTTTTCCCTTAGGTCTTTCTTTAAATGGAACTGAACCCGATACTTTATCAAATAAAGTAAGGTCATATTTATCCTTATCATCCAAAAATCTATCTCCTGTTTGTTTTATTGTTGAAACCCTATTGTATTTTACTCTCATAATTGACTATTTTAAGTTCCCTGTAAATCACAGATTAAAATTACACCTTTTTCAACGAGGAACCATAAAAAAAGGGAACTATTTTCAGTTCCCTTTTAATTATGATTTCTTTTACACTATTCACTATTATCTATGTTTCTTTCAATATCCCTCATCATCTGATAAAATCGGTCATAATTTCCAAATGTCCCTTTTAGTTTTATAACATCAGGGATTTCATCTGTGTATTGAATTATATTTTTTTTGAAAAATTCAGACATAATATTTTGTTGGAACTCAAAAGGGTGTAAATGAGTTATATCAAACTCAATTTCTTTTGTATTCAAAATATCTTCATATTCCTTGAACTTATCAAAAAGAAAACAAACCAAATCTTCCCATTCTTTCAATGAACCTGTAATTATAGTATCCGTTTCATCTTCAATTCGGAGGTCTTCCATGATTTTAACCCCTATTTTTCGGGGTAGTTTATTTTGAGGTGTATAATCAGAACCGATAATGTCGGTTATATCCATATAACTCTCGTCATTATTTCTTTTTTTCATTTTTCTTCATCGTTTTTACTTTTTGTTTATTTGTTTTGACCTCTTTGTTTTCAGAAATTATTTGAAACAATCTTCTTACTTGATTTTCAGTTAAAATAATTGTTGTCATATTCTATTCGGTTTGAAAAGTCTTCCAAAAAAACGAGGTCTTTGGAATTGGTTATTATAAATGTCTTCAAGGTTCTTATCTCCCAACTTTTGAAGTGATGGTGAAGAAAAATCAACTTCTGTCCCATGTTCTATGTTATCAAGGATTACCGATTGATTATATGAACCCAAATAATCAAAGGATATTTCTAAAGACAAATCAACCATTCTAATTCTTGTAAATAAATGGGTCTTAATACGAACATCAAGATTGTCATAATCAGAATAGACCAAGTAGTTCAATGTGAATGAAGGATATTCGTTTTCTTTTTCCTGTTTTATTGAAATGGTTCTAACACCACCAATGAAATATTTGTTCCAATACTTTCTGTTGGGAATTGAACCATAGGTAGTAAGACCATTGGTTAATTTTCTTGAAATATCTTGTAATTTTTCAAATGTGAATTGGTGATAGTTTGTTCTTGTCGGGATTTTTGTGATTTTAAGTGAGTAGAAGTGTTTTCCTTTGAAATCACCACCGGATTTTTGAAACCTCCCGGTGATCTGATTGGTCAGATTTTGTTTGGCGTCAAAGTCATCTGTGAAAAACTCATCGTCTAAAAAGTAGTTTTTTATTGTTTGTAATGTTTCCATATCCATAAATATCTCATTGATTTACAAAAGAGTAAATGAGTGAGTATTTCTTAAAAAATATTTTATCTCCACCTCACGAATGGGTCGGTTCTTTAATATAAAAAGTGTCTTAAATGAATATGAAATTGATTGATGCCAATCAATTTCATGTATAGTTTCTGTAGGAGATAAGTGTCAATCAGGTGAGTATTGGAAAAATACAAAAATGATTTTCACTTCAATTTTTCCACCGACCCAACTTATTTTAATGGGGGGAGGGGGTATATAAGGGGGGATACCGATAATGGGGGACGGGGGTCTATAAATATTTACCCATGTTCCCTGTCTTCATCTGTTCATATAACATCTGACCGATAAAACCTTTAATTTTTGGGTCATCAATTTTCTTAAAGAAATCAAATCGTTCATTGAAGAAACTCATAATAGTTTTATCCAACACATCATCAAACTTTTGTTTCTTATTTGTTTCAGAATTATCACCTGTCATTACTTTTTGAAGACCTTCATCTTGATAAACTTTTTGTTTCATCGTTTCCAAATCCAATTTATCCTGTTCAGTAATTTCTGAACCATAAACTTTATTGATTTGTGAAATTATTTGTGATAACAAATCCATATCAGGTTCATCAATTGATTTAGAACCACCTACATCAATACCTTTTAATTTTCCACCTTTCTCACCATCTTCCAAATCAATTTTACCTGAAAATGTTTGTTGTATTCTGAAACTTTCTAAATCAACCGAATTGATTATATCACTTACATCAGGTCTATTTCTTTTTGGTAATTTTTTATTTAAGTTTCTTACAAACACATACAATTTTTCCAACTCTAAATCAGTAAAGGTCATTATCTGTGTTATGTATCCATATAACCTAATGTATGATTGAATATTTGACCTAAATAACTCCCTTTGGTCTTCATCTTGTATATTCTTCCATCTATCAACTACCCTGTTTAAAATCGGTTGTAATTGTTCTTGTGGGGTATTGGGGTCGTAGAAAACTTTACCGAACTCTTCCACTTCATATTTGGTAAATAGATGTGTTCCTTCAATATCATTTTGTAATGTATATAATCTGTTGGGGTCGGTCTCTTCTTCCAACATTGTGTTTTCGTAATAATCTTTGAATGGTTTATATATTTCCATTGGTTCATTCACAAAATCTAAAACGAATGTGTCTGTTTTCCCTGTTGTTTTTCTATTTAATCTTGACAATGTTTGGACACATTGAAGACCACCCAAAGTTTTATCTACATACATCGTATGAAGTAATGGTTCGTCATAACCTGTTTGAAACTTATTACTAACAATCAGTATTCTATAACGGGGGTCTTTCACACCTTCGGGAATTGAAACTTTTGGTGGTAATTTATTCAAATTATCTTCCGTGTATTCCTGACCATCTAATTTAACCACACCACTAAAACCAACAAGACAAGAAAAAGACAATCCTCTTTCTGTCATTTGTTTTTTCATTTCATGATAATATTGGACACAATGTTTTCTTGAACGAACAACAACCATTCCTCTACCTCTTCCCTGTATCTTCTTTGAAGTATGTTTTACAAAATGGTCTAAAATTATTTTTACTTTATGACCAATGGAAATTGTATGACCATCCACATATTTTACCAACTCTTCCATCACTTTACTTTTTGGAAGTTCTTTGTCTTCCTTTATTTCACTGTTGAACTTGAACCATCTTGAATAGGTGGTATAATTTTGTAAAACATCTAATGTAAATCCTTCAGTTATAGATTGTTTCATTGAATACACATCAAAAGGAACATACTTTCCATCTTCATTTTTTCTTCCAAAGATTTCAAGGGTTTTATTTTTTGGTGTTCCTGTAAATCCAAAAAAACTAATGTTGTGTTTCTTTCCTCTACTTCTTATTTCTTCCAATATTCTTTTATCAACATCTGTATATTCCTCTTCATCATCTTCGTTGTTTTCATCTTCACCTTTCGTCAATGATTTCTTTAAATGTTTTGAACTTTCTCCCGATTGACTTGAATGAACTTCATCTACAATAATTCCAAATGTTCTGTTGGGTAATTCATTTATTGTTTCTGATATTCTTGGAAACTTTTGAATGGTTGTAATGATTATATCCTTCCCATTTTCCAAGAATAATTTCAATTGAGAACTATTTTCAACAACGGGATTAACCACACCTTTTGTTTGTTCTAATTGTTTGATGGTATATTGAAGTTGTTGGTCTAAAACCGTTCTGTCTGTAATAACAATGATGGTATCAAAAATCCTGTTGGTGTCGTTGGGTGTTTTATACAATGAAGTAAGTAAGTGTGATAACCAACCTATACTATAACTTTTCCCACTCCCCGTACAATGTTGTATCAAATAGTTTTTTCCGACACCCTCATTCAATAAACTACTTCTTATTTTTCTGATAACATTTAGTTGGTGATAACGGGGGAATACCAACAATTCTGATTTCTTTTCTACAACTCTTTGTTCTTTATCACTCCATTCTTTTTCTTTTTCAATAGATAGATGAACAAAGTTTTCCAATATATCTAAAACCGAATTGGGTGTTAGTATTTCTTTCCATAAATAATTGGTTCTTAAACCATCAGTTTCGGGATTATCAATTCCTTTATTGTATGGTAAGAACTTTGTTTTATCACCCGACAATCTTGTTGTCATGGAAACCCTGTCATTATCACAACAAAAATGAACAATACATCTTTGGAATTGAAGTAATGGTTCTTTCGGGTCTCTGTCATAACGGTATTGTCTTTCACTATCAAGGATGGTTTGATTTGTTAATTGGTTTTTTAATTCCATTGTTGAAAATGGAATACCATTAATGAACAAAACAACATCAATACTATTGTTGTTTTTTAAGGAATAATGTAATTGACGAACAACTACAAATCTGTTCTTGGTAAATAAATCTTGATGGTCGGGGTTAAGATTGTTTTTTGGTTGGAAGTATAACAATCTAAAATTACAACCTCTGTCTTTCACACCTTTTCGTAAAACATCAATTAAACCCCTTGAAGATATTTCGTTGTTTATTCTTGTAAGTAATTTCTTATCGGTATCACTACCATATTGTTCATTCAGTTTGTTGTATTCTTTTTCTTGTGTGTCTTTTATAAAACCAATAATATCTTCATTTATCAAACACAATGTTCTATCGTATTCAGAAAACAAACGGGATTTATAACCCGATTGAACTAATGATACTTCAATGTGTTCTTCCAAATGTTTTTCTTTGTATTCCATATTGGTTTAATTAAGACTTGTTCTTACATCTATTTTTCCTGTGATTACTTCACTAATTAATGATTGTCGGTATTCTTTTAATAAATCAATTTTCTTTTGTTCTAATAAAACCAAATCATCAATCTCTTTTGTTTGATTATCTAAATGTTCTACGATTTGTTGTTGTTCTTGAAGTGATGGATTAGGAATATATTCATTCTTTACCATTGTCCCTGTTATAAGTGGTTGAGTATTTTGATTTCTGATTATATTCAAATCTCTTGTTGTTAAAGAATAAAATATAAAATTGATGTCTGTATTTTTATTTGAGATATCAAGAACTAATGAATTATCATTTATCCAACATTTTTCTTTCACTAAATGAACATTACCACATTTTTCACCAACACGACCAATACTTAAAACAGGATGGGAAAAATTGAAATCACTATAATAACCCATTATACCATTACCTCCATAGACTGGAAACAAACCTTCACTTTCTATTAAATTAGATGTTATTGTATCACCACTATTAATCTGACCCACATGTTTTAATTTGATTATTCCCCAATGTTCAGGTATTTCACCAATCCATTCCACACCACTATCTTTCATTTTTACATTGGTGTTTAACCCTTTTGTTATTACATGATTTATTAATGATGTTCTTTGTTCTTTTAATAATTCAATCTTTTTTTCTTTGGATGAAATAAGTTGGTCTATGATTTCAGTTTTAGTATCTAAGTATTGAACGATTTGTTGTTGTTCATTTATTGGAGGTGTAATAACATCAAGATTTTCAATTGGAGATTTACCCAATCCAAATCTTGTAATACCATTTGAATTAATTTCAAAATAATTTCTTACTCTTTTTGTTTGTAATTGACGAAAGAGAAATAACCCATTTAAACTTTCTTTTTGGGTTGTAATCATTGATAAATGATAACCACAAACTACATTATCAAAATCTTTATCAATGTATGAGGGGACACCAATATCATCAGGAGTTTCACTATCTTTTGTTATGATAACATCATCCTTTTTCAACTTAAACTTGTTAAACTCTTCAATTGAACAAGACCCTTTAGTAAAATCTATTTTATCATTTATTTTATCATTCTTATAAACATCTGTGTAATTACATAAAAAGACTTGAAGTTCATTTTCATAAATGTTCTTATCAACATTACTTCCATTAATCTTTGAAATATGTTTCAGTTTTCGGATTTTCCAATGTTCAGGAATATCGTCAATCCATTCAACACCCGATGATTTATATCTTGGATAATTATTCATCAATTCTGTTTCTTATAAGATTGGTTAATTAAAAACATTACATAATCTAAATCACTATCCTCCTTAATTACAAGTTCATAATCACCATTACCATAATGACCAATATTACTTACATCTCTACATAAATTTTTTGGGTCATCCAATTCACCTTTTTTTAAATTAATCCAACACCATAATTCTCCTTTAAGAATTGTAATGTCAAAGAAGTTTGTTTTTCTTTTGAATACGATATACATTTTTCGTGGAACAATTTCTATATCTCCACCAATATTGATTATCCTTTCTTTTATTTTTTTGTAGATTTCTTTTGTAGTTTCTAAAACTTTGGGATGATTAAGATGTTCTTCTTCTGAATATAATTTTATTTCTTTTGAAACTGAACTTACAACTCCACTTTTGTCTTCAACAATAGATGAGATACTTTCTTCTGATGAAGTTTTATGTTGAATTAATCCAAGTAAATTGTTTTCATATCTTTTGATTTCCCATAATTCAAAAGGAACATCTTTAAAGTTGATGGAATGTTTTTGATAATCCGTGAATTGAGGTGAAATGAAAATGACTTTGGATTGAGACCAATCAACATCATCTCTTTTAAGTGTTCCACCACAATTTTCATTGTATTCTAAAATGAAATCCGATTTGTTATTTAACATCAAAGACATATAGGTATAACCCTGATCTATAACCGAAAAGTTCCGGTCTTTCTTATATTCAATTACAACAAATGATTTGTTCTCTTTATCATATCCTAATGTATCAATACGAAAGTTCTTTATTGTTAATTCTGTTTTGACAAATTGTAAATTGAACAATTCTTCCATGTTGTTTTCAATCAGGTTCTGAATGTCCTTTTCCAATTTGAAAGTATTGGATGAAATACTTTTCAGTTTATCGTTTGTAATTGAATATAGTTTCATCAGTTCAATAATTTATTCATTAAACCATCACTTTCTTTTTCCAACTCTAATAGTTCTTGTGTTATCTCTTTCAATGAACGAAGTGGTTTGTATTTGTAGAAATATTTGGTAAAGTTTATTTCATAACCAATAGTGTCTTTTGTTCTATCCATATACGAATTGGGAAGATGTGGTTTGACCTCTTTTTCAAAATATTCATCAATATCAACTCCCAATGGTATTCGTTCTGTGTCTCTCAATGAACCATCAGGTTTTGGTTTTCCTTGTTTGTCTTTTTCAACTTTACCATCTTTAACTAATGGTTGTTCAATTACCACTTTTGTATAACCAAAGTATTCGTTGGGAAATATTTTTGTGTATTCTGTTTCTTTAAAATCTTCATACAATTTGGTTAGTTCAGATATAAGTTCATCACTAATTAATTTTCTTTTATTACCCAATGATTTTTTCATGGGTTTAAAAAAGTTAGAACCATCTATCAATTGAACTTTTCCTTTTCTATGTTTCTTTTTTGTGTTGGAAACAATCCATATATAAGTTGTAATTCCTGTATTAAAAAATAATTGGTCGGGTAATTGAACAATACATTCTAACCAATCATTTTCAATAATCCATTTACGAATATTACTTTCACCACTACCACTATCACCGGTGAATAACGGAGAACCATTGAAGATGATACCAATTCTTGAACCCTTTGGTTCCATCTTTGAAATCATATTTTGAAGAAACAATAATGAACCATCAGAACTTCTTGGTGTTCCAACAAAAAATCTTCCGTTTGGATTTTTACTTTCGTTTTCAATGAAGTCTTGTTCTCCTTTCCAACTAACACCATACGGAGGGTTTGATAAAAGATAATCAAACTTTACACCCTCAAATTGGTCATTTGATAAAGTTGAACCTAATCTTATGTTATTTGGATTTTCTCCTGAAATTAGTAGGTCAGATTTACAAATAGAATATGTTTGGGGATTTAACTCTTGTCCGTATAAATTGATTTCAATGTTCTTATTAATTTTTTCTAAAATCAAGTTTTTTCCTGTGGTTAATATTCCACCTGTTCCACAACAACAATCATAAATTGAACGAACTTTTCCTTCACCTTTTAATTCGTCTTTACCTTCTGTGAATACAAGTTCAACAAGTAATTTAACTATGTCTCTTGGGGTATAGTGTTCCCCACTTGTTTCATTAGACATTTCCGAAAATCTACGAAGTAGTTCTTCAAAGATTAGACCCATTGTATGATTACTTACAACATTGGGATGAAGGTCAATGGAAGAAAATGTTTCTACAACCTGATAAAGTTTTCCGTTCTTATTTAATTTTTCAATTGGTTTTTCTAACTGAAAGTTTTCAACTATTTCACGAACATTCGGACTAAACCCATTCAGGTAATTGTTGAAGTTTAATGATATGTTTAAATGGTCTTGTTTAAGTCTTTGTAAATCGTATCGGGAATGATTATAGAATGATAACCCAATTTCATTCAGTAAAACGGGTGTTGGATCATCAATCTTCTTTGAATATTTTTCATATAATTCTATCACCTTGTCTTTGGATGGTTCTAACACACAATCTAACCTACGAAGAACAACAAATGGTAAAATAACATCACCATATTCGTGTCCCTTGAATAAACCCCGTAATAAATCATCACACACCGACCAAACGAATGAAGAAATCTCTTGAAACTTAGTATCAGACATCACCCAATTTTTTAGTAAAAACTAAGGTAGCGAGAAATATTAAGTTGAAGACAATAAATAATCATTTTTTTTAATTAAATGATTAAGAATGAACCCACCCATTTTATATAAAAAATATACAAGTATAACCGTTATAAACGTATATCATATTAATTTAATATAAAAAAATGAAATAACCAAAAAAAACGACCGATTTATTTTCAAAAAATGAAAATAAAGTTGGGGTCATGACCCGATAATCTCAAATATATTTTTGAAACTTTGTGTTCTAAAAAATTAATAACTATGGAAAAGATGACGGATGAAGAAAAGAGAAGACTTAGTTTAATAGAGTTTCATAAACTTGTAAAAAAATCAAGTAGAGTAGAGAGAACATTTGTGTCTGAAAGATTAAATCCCGAATTATTACCTTATGTTGATGAGAAAGGGTATCTCAAACATTTATTTTGTTGTTTCCCATTTCCTGTAAGTCCAAATCAAGAAAGTTCATTTAATTCAATTTGTAATGAAAATTATAATGTCAATAAAAAATATTATGAACAATACTTGAGGGATAAGGATTACGATAATCTGTTTCTATTTATTGATAGAGATTTTAAACTAAAATGGTTTATAGACCACTTTGAAGAAATATATAGAAATGTAGGAGATAAAAAATATTATGAGTTATTAAATTATGTTTTGGTAGAAGTGGATAATCATGACCCTACACGAGAACATTATTCAAAACTAATTTCTTATGGGAAAAACCATTTGTTTATGATGACGGAAGATGAACGGAAACTCTATGACGAATTACCTGAAAAGTTTTTTATTTATAGGGGAACTTCTTCTGATAAAAAAATTACAAAAGAAAATGTGAAAGGGTTATTGGGTAATTCATGGTCAATTGATAGAGAAATATCAATATGGTTTTCACTAAAACATTCACCTAAATATCGTGGGTCTAACCATTTTATACTTTTAACCTATGAAGTAAATAAAAGTGAAATTATTTCATACTTTACTACACGAGGTGAAAAAGAAATATTTCTTGATTATACTAAAATTAATTTGTCAAAACTCAAGTTTCAACTAATACCCAAAAACTACAAACTCAAAGTTTCATTTGACAAACCTTTATAGGGTTAAACTCAATGTGATTTTTATTCTTACTAAAATCCCCTGATAAAAACCAATTATCCACTTTATTCATGTCTGTTATTTTGGATGATGATGGTTTTAATTCCTTGACACAATATTTCAATATTGTTTCCTTGTCATTTTCGGTTTCTATGGGAAGTGTAATGGATGTCCCAACCAACCATGAAGTTTCTGTGGTATTTATAAAATTGATTTTACGGTCATCTGATTTGAATAAAATATGAACATGGTATTTGTTATTTTTTCCTAATTCAAAGAATACAAAACTTCTTTCAATTAGGTTAATCCCGGTCAGAAAGTTTATGTATTTCTCTGTGTATCTTCTTAATGATTTAATCCCAATTTTCTTCTCTATTTGATAACTAAAATCGGTTTCTAATTTTTGGTTTTGTTCTTGAATATCATTGTTTATTTCTTTAAGTAATTCCTTTTCAAAATAATTTGGATCTATCGTTCCTGTGAAAAAATAATCCCATTGGAATTGTTTATTGAAATTGACTAAGTTGTTTCTATATTGGGTATCAAAATCTTTGTTGGTTGTCCTTATTATGTCTAATTCTTTAAATAATTTTTCTTTTCTTCTATGTCTCCGTTGGTTATTTCTGTTTTGAGTTTTCCTTGTCTCGTGTTGGATATATTCATCTGTATATAGATTAGGTCTTCCAACTCTTTTCTTTGTTTCCATGTATGTATTTATTAAAGAAATAATTATTGATGACACATTTGGATTAGACCTGTGGTATCAAGTCTAATGAAGTCATCAGTAATAAATACATGAAAGTTTTTAAAAAGTCAAGTGGTGAGTAAAAAAAGAGTTGAAATGGATTGGATTAAGATTTTTTAAAAAAAAGTTTGATATCATTTTTTATTACGATTTATTTTTCGTATAATTTAATAGTGGTTAGATAATATCAACCACGACGGAAGGTTCAAAGTTGAACCTGATAAACTTTTTTTAACATGAATACCCAATGTATAACCCGTATCCTGATTTTGGGAAATCAGTTCATACGGACACTTCAAATATTGAACCATTACCTATTAACAATTATAAAATATCTAATGAACAAATACAAGATGTGTTCCCTAATGTGATTGATGAACAAATTGAAAAAATAAAATATGATTTATTAACTATTACCGAAATATTATACAATTTAAATAATAATGAAAACTAATAATGATATAACAGAATTTAACAAGTACATCAAAAAAAAAGATGTCAATATAAATTTATCAAGAGATGTCCTTGTTTATACAAGGGTTTCGTCTAAAAGTCAAAAAGACAATAATGATAGTTTATCAACACAAAAAACAATTATTACAGAGTTTTGTAAGAACAACGACTATAATATTATTGATTATTTTGGTGGAACCTATGAGAGTGCCAAGGGTGATTACACACGACAAGAATTTACAAAACTGATTGATTATATAAAAAGGTTAAAGATAAAACCTTTTGGTATCGTTGTATTCATGATTAATAGGTTTTCACGTAGTGGTCCAAGTTCAATAGGGATTTTACATGAATTAGTGGAATTACAAAAAGTTCATTTAATAGAAGCCAACTCAGGATTAAACACAACCACTCCAAAAGGTTATATTCAAATAAGTGAAAAATTAATTGACAGTAGAAAGGAAAACTTAGTTCGTCAAGAAACTGTAATCCCAAACATGATTACATTTTTATCAAAGGGTTTTATTTTTGGAAGGTGTCCAATTGGTTACGACCATTATGGTCCGAGAGTTAAAAATGAAAAATTTTTAAGAAAAGAACAACGAATTGTAATTAATGATTTTGGTAAGGAATTAAAAGAATGTTTTCAATTAAAATTATCGGGAAATTATTCTGATGTCCAAATAATAGACATTTTAAAACGTAAAGGTTATAATATTTCAAAACAACAAATCAGTAAAACTTGGAGAAATCCATTTTATTGTGGTATTTCAATTAATTCACTTTTAAAAGATGGTCAAGCCATAGAAGGAAAATGGGAAAAATTAATTTCAATAAAAGATTTTCAAAGACTTCAAAAAATTTTAGAAAATAATCCGAGTGGTTATAAACACAAAAAACAAAATGAATTTAAACCATTAACAGGGTTTATAAGGTGTAAAAAATGTAATACTAAAATGGTAGGTTATATCAATAAGAAAAAACAATTGACTTATTATAAATGTAATTACTGTAATTCAGTTAGTTTAAATGGTGATACTAAAAAACATTCAAAAAGAATTGGAGGACATGACCTTTTTCAAAATCTACTTCAATCTTATGAAATTAATCCTTCGTTTTTAAAGTTGATTGAACTACAATTAAACAAAATTTATGATTACTACAATCACAAAGAATTTGAAAATGAAAGGTCATTAATAAAAAAAATAAATGAAAAAGAAGATAAGTCAAACAAGTTAGATATAAGATATGGGTTAGATGAAATTCCAAAAGAAATTTACGATAAAACTAAAGTTTTATTAACGGAAGAATTAATGATTTTAAAGGAAGAATTGAATAACAGTAATCCAAAATTATCTAACCAAAAAAATATGATTGAAAAATCTTTAAAAAATCTCCAAAATATCAGTAAAATATGGGGTTCCGTAGGATTGAATGATAAACAAAAAATACAAAAAACATTATTTCCCTTAGGTATTTATTATGATAACGAAAAACACAGTTATCTAACTCCTGAAATCAATTCATTTGTTCTTATAAGTAATTCAATTTCAGATGATTGTGAGGAAAATAAAAAAAGGACTAATCATTTTTTTGATGAAAAGTCCCTTTCAGTAGCGGGATCGGGAGTTGAACCCGAGACCTTTGGGTTATGAATCCAACGCTCTAACCACCTGAGCTACCCCGCCATTTGGGGCTGCAAATATAAAGGGATTCGGTTTAAATTTGAAAGGATTAGTAAGCTATTAATTTAGCAATACGTTCTTTTACTTTTTCAACGGTTGGTAACATGGCTGTTTCTAACCCAATATTTAATGGAACAGCCGGCAAATTTAATGCACCTATTACTTCAACTTTTGCATCGAGAAAATGATAACAATGATTAGAAATGCGGAGTGATAAGGCTTCGGCAAAAGAATTGTTTTGTTGCTCTTCGCTTAGTACAATTACTTTCCCATGCTTATTTACAATTTCGAAAATTAATTTTTCATCTAAAGGAAATAATGTTCTTAAATCGAGCACTTCTATTTGCCCTGGATATTTTTGAGCTGCATTTTTAGCCCAATAAACCCCCATGCCGTAGGTAATAATACAAACTGTTTCTCCTTTTTTAACTCTGTTTGCATCGGCGGCTAAAGCAATTGCTGCTTTACCTAAGGGCAATACATAGTCTCGTGCAGGCTCAATAGTTTTGGCATCATCGGTTCCGGCCATCTTACTCCAATACAATCCTTTGTGCTCTAACATAATTACCGGATTAGGATCTAAAAAAGCCGCTTTCATCAACCCCTTCATATCGGCTGCATTTGATGGGTACACTATTTTAATACCTTTTACGGTAAGCAAGGTACTTTCAATACTTCCACTTCTATAAGGGCCACCACCATTGTAAGCTCCCACCGGAATGCGGAGTAACATATTTACGGGAAACTTACCATTGGTTAAATAACTCGATTTAGATATTTCGGATACTAACTGATTAAATGCCGGATATACATAATCGGCTTGTTGAATTTCAACAATAGGTTTTAAGCCCAATGCACTCATGCCAACGGTTGAACCTACTATATACGCTTCTTCCAAAGCTGTATTAAATACTCTATCTTCTCCAAACTTTTCGGCCAATGATGCAGATTCTCTGTACACACCTCCCAATCTCTTTCCCAAATCTTGACCATATAATACCGCTTCCGGATGTTCTTCCATTATCTCTTCAATTGCATGTAATGCGGCATCTATCATTACTATTTTATCGCCCGATTTAGGTGCACGCTGTCCTTTTTCTTCTTTCACTACCGAAGGTGCAAAAACATAATCTTCCACTTTTAACACATCTGGCTCGGCAGCTTTAGTTGCTTTTTCAAAAGCTTCATTCACTTCTCGCTGAGCAACAGATTCTACTTCATTAATTTCATGTTCGTTATATCCTACGCCTGTTAGCATTAATCTCAGTTTAGGAATAGGATCGTATAAGCCATGTTTTAATAAATCTTCTCGAGTTCTATAATATTCTTTTCTTATTTCATTTGAATGATGCCCTAAAAGTGGCACTTTAGCATGAATTAAAACAGGTTTACGTTCATTACGAGCATACGATATTGCCATACTAATAGTTTCGTAACTACGAATAAAATCGCTGCCATCGCATTGCAATTTTTTTAAGCCTTTAAATCCATCTGCATAATCAAATGCATTCATGGCTCTTGTTTCTTCAGCAGTTGCACTGGCACTCCACTGATTATCTTGTATTAAATAAATAATGGGCAATTGTTTTAACACTGCAAATTGTAAGGCTTCGCTTACCTCTCCCTCTGTAACTGCGCCATCGCCCATTGAACAAATTACAACAGGGCGTTCGCCTTTATCACCTCTCTTTAATTCGAATAAATTATTTCTTTCGATATACTGAATCCCTTGTGCCAAACCGGTTGTAGGAATAGCTTGCATGCCGGAAGGTGCACTTTGATGAATGATACCGGGCTTACCATTTTGAATGTAATTGGTATGTGCATAATACGATCTGCCACCCGAAAACGGATCATCGCCTTTGGCTAATAATTGCAACATTAATTCATACGGTGTAAAACCTGTTGCTATCATCATACTATCATCTCTGTAATAAGGGCTAACCCAATCACAAGACAATAATTGCAATCCTGTAGCTATTTGAATAGCTTCGTGACCGCGAGAAGTAGAATGCACATATTTACATACTTGCCTATTGGCTTCGTATGTATCGTTCATGGCTTTTGAAGTAACCATTAATTGATATGCATGTAATAATGTTTCGCGGTTAAGCATTACTTTAAATTGTTTATTTTATTTCTACCTCAAACATTTTATTTTTTTCAAAAAAGCCTTCTAAAATATCTCCTACCACACATTCTCCAACTCCTGCAGGAGTTCCGGTAAATACCAAATCGCCAATATTTAAAGAGAAATAATTAGAAATATGAGCAACAATATGATCGAAAGAAAATATCATATCGCTACTTTTCCCTTGTTGAACCAATTTTTTATTATTGTATAATGAAAAATTAATGGGGTTATTGAGCATGCCGGGAGTAATGTCTACCCATTCTCCTACTACGGCCGAATTATCCCAAGATTTTGCTTTTTCCCAAGGCAATCCTTTTTTCTTTAATTCGGTTTGTATATCGCGAGCAGTAAAATCTATACCAATAGATATTTTATTGTAATAACGAGAAGCTTGTTTTTCTTGAATATATCTACCATTTTTGCTGATGTGTAATACCAATTCAGCTTCGTAATGTAATTCGTTAGAAAATTCGGGATAATAAAATGGAGTGTGACTTTGTAATAAAGCACTTTTAGGTTTCATAAAAATAACAGGATCTTCGGGAATTGCATTCCCAAGTTCCTTTGCATGTTCAGCATAATTCCGCCCAACGCAGAATATTTTCATAGTTGTATTATTAAATAGTAATTAAGTAACCCATTACATGGCGAACTAAGAATAGCTCAATAATTGAATGAAGTGGTTACTTGAATTATATTTTGTACAACTACTATAACTGCTAAAAAGGTTATTTTATTATGTGAAGGTTAAATTATTTACCAAATTCATGGTTTTTTCTATGCCAACTGTTGCAAATTGTTCAATTATTTCGGTAGATTTTTCAATTTTTTTCTGAACGATAGGCAATTCCTCATTCCACCATCTTCCCAAAACAAAATCTACCTGCATGCCTTTAGGAAAATTGTTGCCAATGCCAAACCGTAGTTTAGGATACAAATTAGTACCTAAGGTTAATTGAATATCTTTTAATCCATTATGGCCGGCATCATTCCCCGATGCTCTAATGCGCAATTTAGAAATTGGCAAAGCCAAATCGTCTACAATGGTTAAAGTATTTTCAATAGGTATTTTTTCTTTATCCATCCAATATTTAAATGCTTTGCCACTTAAATTCATAAATGTTGTGGGCTTAATACAAATAAACGTTTTTCCTTTCCATTTAATTTCGGACATATATGCCAAGCGGGCAAGCTGAAACATGCCGGTATGCTTTAAAACAAATGCATCTACCACATCAAAGCCAATATTATGGCGTGTTCTGTGATACTCATCGCCTACATTACCCAAACCAATAATTAAAAATTTATTCATTGCTGTAAAAATATTATAAATGTGCAATTTTAATGGCACAAAAAATCCCCCAACATGCTGTTGGAGGATTGTATACAATAAAATTACATTTATTTTTTCTTTGCCTCTGCAGCAGGTGCTGCTTTTGCAGGAGCAGCTTTAGCAGCTGCAGGAGTTGCAGCAGGTGCCGCAGCTTCTTCTTGTTTTAATTGACGAGTTAATACTACTGATGCAATTGGAATACGAGGCGAGTTCATCACTTCCATATTGGCTTCTTTTACATCTTCTACTCTAATATTTCCGTTTAAATCTAAATTAGAAATATCTACTTCAATAAATTCTTTCAAAAACTTGGGATAAGTTTTTATTTTCAAAGATTTTATTTTGGTAATTAACTTACCGCCGTTTTTAACGCCTATTGCCGTACCGGTAAATTTAATAGGTAAAGTAGCAACCACTTTTTTAGAGTCAACCAATTCTAAAAGATCCACATGAATTAAATCATCGGAAACTTTATCAAATTGCAAGTCTTTTAAAATACATTGATACGTTTTACCATCAATGCTAACTTCGGCCAGTTGGAATTCGGGTGTGTACACTAATGCTTTAAAATCTTTTGCTGAAGCATAGAAATTAACTTCGGCTGCACCCCCGTAAATTACACCCGGCACTAATTCCTGAGAGCGAAGTTGGCGGGTGGCTTTTTTCCCAATTTCGGTCCTCAGTTGTCCTTCGATTGTAATTGTTTTCATTATTTAAAAATTTTGGATGGCAAAAGTAGGGTTTTTGGTTGGATACAGAAAAGAAAGAATGCTTAATTTAGGAATTTTGGCCTAAAATTATTCCGGATTAAACAGATCAGTTGCAATATTTACGCATAAGTATTTACTGATGTGAGGTGTATGGATGTATTAATTGAAAAATACCCTACAACTATAATTTTTCAAAAACGAAGCTGCTACATTCAAAAAAATCTTACAACTATTTACCTCTTAATTGCGAATGAATAAATAAGCTGGTAATACTTTTGTTTTCATACGCATTTCTAATAGCAATAGCAAACAAATCTGCAACAGAAAGTGCTTTTATTTTATTAGATTCTTTTTGAAGCGGAATTGTATCACAAACTATCAGTTCTTCTAACACACTGTTTTCAATATTTTCGTAGGCATTTCCACTTAATACCGGATGCGTACATAAAGCCCTTACACTACTGGCTCCTTTTTCTTTCAACAAACTCGCAGCTCTTGCCAGAGTACCGCCCGTATCGCATATATCATCAATTAATACAATATCCCTACCGGTAACATCGCCAATAACTACCATGCTTGCTATTTCGTTGGCACGCTTACGATGTTTATCGCAAATAACCATTTCCGAGTTAAAATAACTTGCAATTTCTCTCACTCTGTTAGTACTTCCTACATCTGGGGCCGCAAAAGTGAGGTTTGATAGCTTTAATTGTTCTATATAAGGAATAAAAATTGCAGAACTATCTAAATGATCAACAGGTATATCAAAAAAGGCCTGAATTTGCGGTGCGTGCAAATCCATGGTGATAATTCTGTTTGCTCCGGCAGCTTGCAATAAAGTAGCTACAAGTTTACTTCCAATAGCTACACGAGGTTTATCTTTTCTATCTTGGCGAGCATAACCATAATAAGGAATAACAGCAATAATTTTATAAGCACTGGCGCGTTTTGCCGCATCAATCATCAATAATAATTCCATTAAATTATCGGTAGGTGCAAATGTGCTTTGTACCAAAAAAACATAATCGCCACGAATACTTTCTAAAAATATAGGCTGAAATTCGCCATCACTAAACTTTTGAATACTAATTTTTCCTAATGGGGCTCCAAATCGTTTGGCAATTTTTTCTGCCAATTTTTGAGAACCAGCGCCTGAAAATATTTTTACGGATGGATTCATATAATGATAGTGAAATTGCGGCGAAGATAAAACACAGAACTCAGTGATTGAAAAAGAATTTTAAAATACAGTTTTGCGATATTGCAAAATAGTATATTTATACATTAGTTTACCATATAACTTCCATGAGTTTATTATAACAACATGGAAAATACTTCAATAAAGAGTTGGGCTATTGACGATAGGCCGAGAGAAAAATTATTATTAAAAGGTGCTGAAGCCTTAAGCACATCGGAATTGTTGGCTATTTTAATTAATAATGGCACAAAAAACAGAACGGCGGTAGATCTTGCTAAAGAATTATTATTTAAGATAAATAACGATTTGCAACAGTTAAGTCGAATGTCTGTAAAAGAATTACTACAACTTAAAATTAAAGGTTTAGGAGAAGCCAAAGCCATTACAATTTGTGCAGCATTAGAATTAAACAATAGGCGAGAATTATATTTTACCAAGAAAGAAAGTATAACAAACAGTAGAGATATTGCCGCTTTTTTAAAAGCACAATTACAATTTAAAAATCATGAAATATTTATGGTAGTTTATTTAAATAAAGCCAATAAACTATTATGCCATGAAACTATAAGTAAAGGCGGAATTACAGGTACAATAGCAGATCCAAGAATTATTTTAAAACATGCTTTAGAAAACAATGCAACTTCCATCATTCTTGCACATAACCATCCCAGCGGAAATTTGAATCCGAGTAAACAAGACAGGGAGATAACTGCTAAAATAAAAGCTGCTGCTGCATTTATAGATATTGCCGTAATAGATCATTTAATAATAAGCAATGAAGGCTATTTTAGTTTTGCCGATGAAGGCATTTTATAAAATAGCTTAAGAAAATATATTTTACATGCAGTATTGCCTCATAATTAAAAGAAAAACTAATTTCTTTTCCCACTTTCATAAAGCAACTTCTACATTCTTGTTATTTTTGCTGTTCACATGAGTCAGCCTACACAAAAAAAAATATTCAACTTTTCTTTATTTAAAAGGGTTTTTAAATACGTTGCCCCCTATAAAAAGATTTTTTATATCAGCTTATTTCTTGCTGTTGCACGAGCCGCCTTAGCACCTATAAGGCCTTATCTAATACAATTAACCGTAGATAATGCAACCGGTAAACATGTTGCTATTCCTCAATGGATTCGACTATTATTGGGAAATTTTGATTCACTGAACATTACTCAATTTATTATTACTATCACTTTTTGGCAGGTAGCTTTTTTATTACTCGAAACAGCCATATTATTCCTTTTTACATTTCTTACCGCCAAATTGGGACAAAGTGTGGTAAAAGATTTAAGAGTAACTGTTTTTCAAAAAATACTCAACTTAAATTTAACACAATTTGATAAAACTCCCATAGGCACCCTAACTACCCGAACCATTAACGATATTGAAAGCATTAATGATATTTTCAGCGATGGCTTTGTACCCATTATTGCCGATTTACTTACCATTATTATTACTTTGCTTACCATGTTTTGGATTGATTGGCGTTTAACGCTGATATCTCTTATTCCTTTTCCCTTATTAATTATTGCCACTTATTATTTTAAAGAAAGTGTTAATAAAAGTTTTATTAAAGTGCGTAATGCGGTGGCTCAGCTAAATGCTTTTGTTCAAGAACATATTACCGGAATGCAAATTGTACAAGCTTTTGCCGCAGAAGAAAGAGAGTATAATAAATTTAAAAAAATAAATAAAGAACATCGCAACGCGAATATTAAAGCCATTTTTGCCTATAGCGTTTTCTTCCCGATTGTTGAAATTGTTTTAGCATTAAGTACCGCATTAATTGTTTGGTGGGTAGCAAATGAGGCTTTACAACATTTTAATATTCATATTAATTTCTCGGGAAAAATTGTGGCTTTTATTATGTATATGAATCAAATATTTAGACCATTACGGGTAATTGCCGACAAGTTTAATGTATTGCAAATGGGAATGATTGCTGCAGAAAGAGTATTTAAAGTAATGGATAATGATGATGTATTAGAAGAAAAAACACTTTTACATAACAACAACCAAACAAATATTAAAGGAGCCATTGAATTTAAACATGTTTGGTTTGCGTACAATAACGATAATTATGTACTAAAAGATATTCATTTTTCAATTGAGCCCGGAGAAACTGTTGCATTAGTTGGCCATACCGGAAGTGGCAAAACCTCCATCATTAGCTTATTAAACCGATTGTATCATATCCAAAAAGGCGAACTCAATATAGACGGTACGAATATTGAAAACTATTCACTCAATTTTTTAAGAAAAAATATTGGCATTGTTTTACAAGATGTATTTCTGTTTTCCGGATCGGTAATGGACAATATTACCTTACGCAACCCCGCAATTTCAACAGAGCAGGTAATAGAAGCCGCCAAAATGATTG
Organism: Hydrotalea sp.; assembly: GCA_027364735.1. GTDB lineage: Bacteria > Bacteroidota > Bacteroidia > Chitinophagales > Chitinophagaceae > JAKAJX01. The sequence continues at coordinate 45,581 of DAHXOT010000029.1, forward strand.
ATATGCACGATTTTATTATGCAATTGCCCAGAGGATATAACTACAATGTTATGGAACGAGGTAATACACTAAGTTTAGGACAAAGGCAATTAATTTCCTTTATAAGAGCTCTTTTATACAATCCTTCTATTTTAGTATTAGATGAAGCCACTTCATCTATAGACTCAGAAAGCGAATTACTTATTCAAAAAGCTATAGATACTTTAATTGCAAACAGAACATCCATCATAATTGCACATCGGCTATCTACCATTAGAAAAGCAAATAAAATTATTGTATTAGATAAAGGAGTTATTAAAGAAATGGGCACACACCAACAATTATTAGAAACTAACGGGTTTTATACCAAATTATATGAAATACAATTTCAAAAACACCAAAATAAGGTTTTAACCGATAGTTGATTTTTCCTGAAAAAACTCTACCCACAATTCATTTTCTACCTCTTCACCCCTATCTTTGCGGCAAAATTTACTTAAGCACATGAGGTTATATCGTTCGAAATCTTTGCTGGTAGCGACTTTTAGCTTAATCCTTCTTGTATTAAATGCTTATGTATTTGCACAAGAAACTGCACAAAAAAATACCGGTAATACACCCAAGGTTGAATCGGCAGAAACAACAAAAGAAGAAGATTTTAAACCTGGCGATGTACTTATGGAGCATATATTAGATGATCACGAATTTCATTTTGCCGAAATAAATGATCATATCATATCTATTCCGCTTCCTATAATCATTTATTCTCCTCAACGCGGAGTAAGTATTTTCATGAGCTCAAATTTCGAGCATGGCAAAGCCATTTACCAAGGATACAAATTAGAAGAAGGTACTATTATTGCCGTAACCGATAATGGAACTGCCGATGCTTCTGTAAAAGTGTATGATTTTTCTATTACTCGTAATGTAATGCAAATGATTATAGCACTTACATTATTGGTTTTATTATTAATAAACGTTGCTAAAAAGTATACAAAAAACGGCAATAAAGCACCCAGCGGTTTTCAAAATGCTTTAGAACCGGTTATAACATTTATTAGAGACGAAGTGGGCATTAGTAATTTAGGGGCTAAACACGAAAAATATATGCCGTACCTGCTCACTGTTTTCTTCTTTATTTTAATTTGTAACATATTTGGATTAATTCCGGGATCGGCAAATACTACAGGAAATATAGCTTTTACGCTTGTATTAGGATTAATAAGTTTTGTTGCTATTTTATTAAGCACCAATAAACATTTTTGGGGGCATTTATTCAACCCACCGGGAGTTCCCTTCTTAGTAAAATTTATTTTAGTACCTGTAGAGTTTTTAGGAATTTTTACCAAGCCCTTTGCTTTAATCATTCGTTTATTTGCAAACATGGTAGCAGGGCACATGATTATTACTTGCTTAATTATGATGATTTTTATTTTTAGTAAATTAAGCATTGGAGCAGGTATTAGTTTTGCTCCGGTATCATTAGCATTTACCATTTTTATATATTTTATAGAAATATTGGTGGCATTTATTCAAGCATTCATCTTTACAAACCTAACTGCTGTTTTTATTGGTCAGGCTTTTGAGGGTGAGCATCATGAAGAAGCAAATGCCCATCATTAAAAATTTTTATTAAACAAAAACCATACACTATGTCGTTAATGAACATTTTGTTAGATGGTAGCATTTCAAATATGGGTGCTGCTATTGGTGCAGGATTAGCTGCTATTGGTGCAGGTATCGGCATCGGTCAAATCGGTAAAGGTGCAGTAGAAAGCATTGCACGCCAACCCGAAGCAGCAAACGATATTCGTTCAAACATGATTCTTACTGCAGCCTTCGTAGAAGGTGTTGCATTGTTTGCCGTTATCGCATCTGTATTGGCTATTTTCATCAAGTAATTATTCTTAGAAAAGAAAATTACAACTGCATTCAATGCACAGGGCGGCGAATGCAGTTATTTTAAAACTTAGAAACATTTAGAATATGCAATTATTAACTCCGGGTTTAGGATTTATTTTTTGGACATTTTTGGCCTTTATAGTGGTATTTTTAATTCTTAAAAAATATGCTTGGAAACCTATTCTTTCTGCACTTAAAGAAAGAGAAACCAATATTGCAAATGCCATTTCATCTGCCGAAAAAGTAAAACTCGAAATGTTGCAATTAAAAAATGACAACGAAACTTTAATGCAACAAGCCCGAGAAGAAAGATCGGCTTTACTTAAAGATGCCAAATTTCATAGCGACAAAATGATTCACGAGGCAAAAGAAAAAGCCAAAACTGAATACGATAGAATTATTGCCGATGCTCAACAAGCTATTCAACAACAAAAAAATGCAGCACTAACTGATGTTAAAAATCAAATAGGTGCATTAGTAATTGAAGTAAGTGAAAAAATATTAAGACGTGAATTACACAATAAAGCAGAACAAGAAAATTTTATAAATACACTAACCGAAGAAGTGAAATTAAACTAACCATTGCCATACAATAATTTCTTCTTTACAACTATAATATTTAACCTATAATGTCTAGTTTACGTATAGCTACCAGATATGCAAAAAGCCTAATTGATCTTTCCAAAGAAAAAAATCAATTAGAATTAGTGTATGCCGATATGAAATACCTACAAGCAATCTGCCATGTGAGTGCCGAATTTGTAAATATATTACGTAGCCCAATTATTCATTCGGATAAAAAAAGAGCTATCATAACAGCAATAACCAAAAATAAATTAACAGAATTAACCAATTTATTCACTAATTTATTGGTAACCAAAGGACGTGAAGGAGATTTGCCCGAAGTAGTAAATGCTTATATTAATCAATACAACGAAATAAAAGGAATTCAGCAGGTGAAACTTACCACTGCCATAGAAATAAGTGAAGATGCCAAAAATGATATTATTGCAAAAATAAAAGCAGCAAAAAATTTTGGTACTGTAGAATTGGAAACAAAAATAAACAGCAACATTATTGGCGGTTTTATTTTAGAATTTAACAATAACTATATTGATGCAAGTATTGCAAGAGACTTAAAAGATATTAAAAAGCAATTCACTAAAAATGTTTTTGTTAAATCAATTAGATAAATAATATTCCCCGATCTATACAATAAAAATTAAACTTAAAAAGCTCGAAATATGGTAGACATTAAACCAGATGAAATATCAGCGATACTGAGACAACAGCTAAGCAATTTCAACGCTACTGCCGATTTAGAAGAAGTGGGAACCGTACTTCAAGTAGGCGATGGTATTGCTCGTGTATATGGTTTAAATAATGTACGCAGCGGTGAATTAGTTGAATTTGAAAATGGCGTGCGTGCAATAGCTTTAAACTTAGAAGAAGATAATGTTGGTGTGGTACTAATGGGTGAAAGTGGAGATATTAAAGAAGGTGCTAAAGTAAAACGTACCGGACAAATTGCATCTATTAAAGTTGGAGAAGGTTTAGTAGGCCGTGTAATTAATACCTTAGGTGAACCAATTGATGGCAAAGGGCCTATTAGCGGTGAATTATACGAAATGCCTTTAGAACGTAAAGCTCCAGGTGTTATTTACCGTGAACCTGTAAAAGAACCTTTACAAACCGGCATTAAAGCAATAGATGCTATGATACCTATTGGTCGTGGCCAAAGAGAATTAATTATTGGCGACCGCCAAACTGGTAAAACCGCCATTGCAGTTGATACCATTATCAATCAAAAAGAATTTTATGCTGCCGGAAAACCGGTATATTGTATTTATGTAGCTATTGGTCAGAAAGCATCAACCGTTGCCGGTGTAATGAAAACATTGGAAGATAATGGAGCAATGGTATATACCACTATTGTAGCTGCATCTGCATCAGACCCTGCCCCACAACAATTTTATGCACCATTTGCAGGTGCTGCCATTGGCGAATTTTTCCGAGATAGCGGTCGCCCGGCTTTAATTATTTACGATGATCTCTCAAAACAAGCCGTTGCATACCGCGAAGTATCCTTATTACTTCGTCGCCCACCAGGCCGTGAAGCTTATCCTGGTGATGTATTTTATTTGCATAGCCGCTTATTAGAAAGAGCAGCTAAAATTATTACCAACGATGATGTAGCAAAAAACATGAACGATCTTCCTGCAAGTATAAAACACTTAGTGAAAGGTGGCGGTTCATTAACAGCATTACCTATCATAGAAACTCAAGCCGGCGATGTATCTGCTTACATCCCAACTAATGTAATCTCAATTACCGATGGACAAATATTTTTAGAAGGTAATTTATTTAACTCCGGTATTCGCCCTGCTATTAACGTGGGTATTTCTGTAAGTCGTGTTGGAGGAAATGCACAAATAAAATCAATGAAAAAAGTTGCCGGTACGCTTAAATTAGATCAGGCACTTTACAGAGAAATGGAAGCATTTTCGAAGTTTGGAGGCGATTTAGATGCCGCTACAAAATTAGTTTTAGATAAAGGTGCACGCAACGTAGAAATTTTAAAACAACCACAATATTCACCTTATAATGTTGAAAAACAAGTGGCCATTATTTATTTGGGTACACAAGGTTTATTACGCGAAGTTGCTGTTAAAAAAGTAAAAGAATTTGAACAACAATTTTTAAATGAACTAGAAATTAAGTTACCGGAAGTTCTTACTGAATTTAAAAAAGGTAATTTACCCGAAGATGGATTGAAAAAAATGGTTCAATTAGCCAATAGCATTATTCCGCATTTTAAATAATAAAAACTATAACTAATAAAAAAGTGTTTTGTACAACTACAAGACACTTTTTTTATAAATATACTTCAAAAAATAATTTGGTTTATTTTATAAACTATTTTATTTTTATATTGAAATTGAAAAAATGATAAACCAGATTTACATAATTTTTTTACTTACAACAATAACTGCCAATTCGCAAACTAAAATTTATGGCATCATAAAAGACCATAAAGGCCACGTATTAACCAATGCTACTATTACGCTTAAGGGAACTTACGATGGAGCAGTAAGTGATCCTTTGGGTAAATATTCATTCACCACACTCGAAAAAGGTGCATATTGGATAGAAGCTAAATCGGTAGGATACAGAACCGAAACACAAAAAATTATACTTCCTCCAAAAGATTTATTGCAACTTAATTTTACACTAAAAGAAGAAATTACAGAGCTAAAAGCTGTAATGGTTACCGCAGGAAGTTTTGCCGCAGGAGATAAAAAAAGAGCCTCAACAGTTTTAAGCAATTTAGATATACTTACTACGGGTGGTGCTAATGGCGATATTACCGCTGCAGTAAAAACCTTACCGGGTGCTCAACAAATTGGCGAACAGGAAGGTTTATTTGTACGAGGTGGTGCAGGTTACGAAACAAAACAATTTATTGATGGAACAGTAGTAAACAACCCTTATTTTACAAGCATTACAGATATTGCTTCTCGAGGAAGATTTTCTCCCAACTTATTTAAAGGCACAATTTTTAGTACCGGAGGCTACTCGGCTTTATATGGTCAAGCTCTATCATCCGCACTTATTTTAGAAAGTATTGATTTGCCGGAAAAATCTGAAGCAAATGCTTCTATTTCTTCTGTGTTTATAGGAGGCGGTTTTCAGCAATTAGCCAAAAATAAACGTTCATCTTGGGGTACTAATTATGGATATATCAATCTCTTATTGTATTATGGAATAGTGAAACAGAAATTTGACAATTTTATTTATCCTGAATATCATACAGCCGATGCTAATTTCAGAATTAAAACAAAAACCGGGGGCATGATAAAATATTATACCACTTTTAGCTATGGGTATTTTGGATTAAGAACTCCCAACATTGATAGCAGCGATTTAAACAATGCTTTCGAAGTAAAAAATATTAATTGGTACAATAATTTAAGTTGGAGAGAATATTTGGGGAATGGTTGGAAAATGAATGTAGGATTGAATTTTAGCACTAATACCGATAAAATTACCGAACAGGTTGAAAATAAAAATAACACTACCGTTTACACAGGTAAAGTTTATATAGATAGCTTAAATTTCAAACTACACAATCAGCAAAACTTATCACAATTAAAACTTGTTTTTGAAAAAAAATTTTCCGGATTAAATGCTATACGCTTTGGTGCAGAGCATTGGTATGCGTTTAATAAATCTTCAATAAATACACCTACAGCTACCTTCAACTATTTATTGCCCGATCACTTTACCGCCGCATTTGCAGAAACCGATTTGTATGTAACAAACGATATTGCCATCAACTCGGGCATAAGAGCAGAATATTCCTCCCTCATCAACAAATTTAATGTTGCACCCCGAGTATCTTTTGCGTATAAAACAGGCAAGGATGCTCAGATGAGTTTTGCTTATGGCATATTTTATCAAAAACCCGAATTAATAGAACTGCAATTCAGCACTAATTTAAATTATACCAAAGCCACACATTATATTTTAAATTATCAAAAAATAAATAAAGATTATACTTTTAGAATAGAAGCTTATTATAAAAAATATAACGATTTAGTAAAAACATATCCTACCTACAACAACTCGGGGAATGGCTATGCACAAGGAATAGAATTATTTTGGAGAGATAAAAAAACCTTTAAAGGTTTAGATTATTGGATTAGCTATTCGTACCTCGATACCAAAAGAAATTTTCAATATTATCCTACGCAATTGCAACCCAGTTTTGCAACACCACATACCATAAGTATTGTTACCAAAAAATTTATCACAAGCATTAAAACAGGTTTTAATTTCACTTACACGTATGCAACCGGAAGACCTTATTATTTTATGTATCCAAATGGAAATAAATACAGTATTGGCGATGAAGGTACTACTCCATCGTACAACAATTTAGGATTTAGTTTAAACTATCTTCCCAAACTCGGAAAACAAAAAGCAAAATCATTTATTGTTGTAGTTGCAAGTATTACCAATGCATTAAACAGTAATCAAATTTACGGGTATCAATATTCGTATAACGGACTAAAAAAACAATCTATTACACCGCCGGCACAACAGTTCTTCTTTTTAGGTATATTTCTAAGCTGGGGAGTAGATAGAACACAAGATGCCATTAATAATAATTTATAAAAACAATCTTTTCATTTCGTAATTAAAAACAAAAACATGAAAAAAATTTCCCTTTTACTAGTAATGCTTATTAGCATGTATGGTAGCCTTATTGCCCAGAGCGAAAAATATGTTGGAGCAATGAGTAATACATTAATTAAAATGAAAGAAGCAAAAGATGCAAACGATTTTGAAAATACTGCTGCTGCATTTGAACGAATTGCCGATGCTGAAAAAAATCAATGGCTACCTTATTATTATGCTGCATTAACAAAAGCAAGAATGAGTATTCAAAAAATGGGCGATCAAGATAAATTGGCCGATGAAGCACAAGCTTTAATTGATAAAGCAAAAAATATTGAAACCAATAGCGAAATATTATGTGTAGAAAGTATGATTGCTACCGATAAAATGTTAGTAGATCCACCAGCGCGTTGGATGCAGTACGGACAAGCATCGATGCAGTTTTTAGAAGAAGCAAAAAAAGCAGATACAACCAATCCACGTCCCTATGCATTACAATCAATTTCATTACGCAATACCCCTGAAGCTTTTGGTGGCGGATGCGATGCAGCCAAGCCCATAGCAAAAAAAGCGTTAGAATTATTTGCTACATTTAAACCTACATCTGAATTACATCCTTCTTGGGGAAAAGAGTTAGCACAATCAATTATAGATGGCTGCAAATAATATAAATAAACTATGAAAAAAATTGAACTAATTATATTATTGTTTTTATACCTGCCAACTTTTGCACAAAAACAAACAGAATTAAAAATTAACATTACAGGCTATAGCTCTTTAAAGGGAGACATTTATATTGCTATTTACAATAGTAAAGAGTTGTATATGAAACCGGAAAAAGCCGTATATGCCGGCATAATACAACCAATGCCAAATACTACCACTTATACTATTGCTGCTATGCCCGATGGAATATATGCTGCAACAGTTTTTCACGATAAAAATAAAAATGGAAAATTAGACTTTAATTTTATCGGTATTCCAAAAGAAAAAATTGGTTTCTCGAATAATGCAAAAGGATTTTTTGGTGCACCTTCCTTTAATGAAACCAAATTTTATCATAAAGGCAACCAAGAAATTAGTATTAAATTAGAGTAACAAGCACATCATTCAGAATGTTTTGAGTTCCCATTATGTATAACTTACTTAAATAAAAAAAATGGAAAATAATAAAAACTTTTCACCCGAAGAAAGTCTACAATTAATTCAATCTATGATTAATACAACAAAAAATAAATTCTCTGATAATAGTTTTTATTTTTTATTCTGGGGATGGTTGGTCTTTCTTTGTTGCATTGTGCAATTTATTTTACTTAAAACATATAACTATTCCTATCATTATATAGTATGGCTAACTATGCCTATTGCAGGCATCATTTCGGTATTGTATGGAAAAAATCAATCAAAAAAAATAAAAGTAAAAACATTCATAGACTCGGCTACGGATTATGTATGGATGGCATTAAGCATAGCATTTGTAATAACTACATTTATTAATATTAGTACAGGTAATTGGCAAAATGCATGGAGTTCTTATATTTTACTATATGCAATTGGCACTTTTATAACTGGGCTATTTCTTAAGTTCAAACCATTGATATGGGGAGGTTGTATAAATTTTTTGATTGCTCTTATTTCGGTTAAACTAGATTACCATTTTCAACTATTAGCAGGTGCATTAGCTATACTAATAAGTTATATTATTCCGGGATACTTATTACGCGCCTCTTACAAAAAACAAATAAATTAATATGCCACAAAAACAAGAACTAAGCGAACAGGAAAGCCTTCGTATTATTTCTGAAATGATACTAAAAGCCAGAAATGAATTTTACGAAACAGGCGTAAGTGCATTACTCTGGGGAAGTATTATTACGTTTTGCAGCATTTACTCTTTTGCAAGTTTCTATTATCCATTACCACTACATAATTATGTTTGGTTTTTACCATTATTTGCCATAATACCACAAATAATTATTTCAATAAACGAAAGTAAAAACAGAAAATTTAAAACACATGTGGATGCCGCAATGGGTGGCATTTGGATAAGTTTTGGTATTGCCATACTTTTAGTTTCGCTACTTTATTCCTCAAAATTTAATATCCCATCAATTGGTACATTATTTTTAATACTTTATGGCATTCCTACATTTACAACCGGATTTGCAAGAAGTTTTATGCCTATGATTATTGGTGGCATTGCTTGTTGGATTTTGGCTATCATAAGCATGTACGTTTCCTTTCCTGCTACGTTTTTATTAACTGCCATTGCTGCAATTGTTGCTTGGCTAATTCCCGGATTTATTTTAAGAAGAACTTATTTGACATTTAAAAACAAACATGTTTAAAGAGTTAGATCCCATATTACATTCGCAATTACGCTTAGCAATAATGAGTTTACTTATTGGTGTTAAAGAAGCAGAATTTACATTTATAAAAGAAAAAACAAAAGCAACTGCAGGTAATCTTTCTGTTCAAGTACAAAAACTAAAAGATAGTGGCTACATTGAAGTAACTAAACAGTTTAAAGATAATTACCCATTAACTACTTGTAAAATTACCAATAAAGGAATTGAAGCTTTTGAAGCTTACGTAAAAAATTTACAAACGTATTTACAAATACAGAAATAATATTGCTACTAACTATCTCCTTCAATATTCTTAACTACTGCATACAAAGTGCAGCATACTGATCTTTTTTCGTACAATTAAAACATCTACCTTACATTTATTGTTCTATTAATTAGATGAGTAATATTATTACAGTAACCGAATTAAGCAAACAGTTTAAACAAATAACTGCCGTTAATCAATTATCTTTTTCCATTGAACAAGGAGACGTTTATGGTTTCTTGGGACAAAATGGTGCAGGCAAGAGTACTACTATTCGCATGCTGTTATCGCTAATAAAGCCTACTACAGGAAATATTGAAATTTTCGGATTAAACTTACAATCACATCGAAAAAAAATTCTACAACAAGTTGGTTCAGTAATTGAAAAGCCAGATGTATATAGTTACTTATCTGCACTTCAAAATTTGCAACTTTTTGCTAAGCTAAGTGGCATGCAGCTTACAAAAAAAACGCTTATGCAACAGTTGGAAAGAGTAGGCTTGGCACAACGTGCCAACGATACGGTAAAAATTTTTTCGCAAGGAATGAAACAACGATTAGGCATTGCCATAGCATTGGTACACAATCCCACATTAATTATTTTAGACGAACCCACTAATGGATTAGACCCTCAAGGTATTGCAGATATTAGAAATTTAATTTTACATTTATCAAAAGAAGATAAAAAAACCATTTTAGTTTCCTCGCATCTTTTAACCGAAATAGAACAAATTGCTTCAAAGGTTTTAATTATAGACAAAGGAAAAAAAGTAATTGAAGGAGCCGCATCCGATTTATTTGATCCATCACAAACAATTGTTGAACTATCTACCATTGATAATGATGCTGCATGGAATTGGTTATTGCAATCTGAATGGAGTAAATATCTGCTTAAAAAAAGTAAAGCATCTTTAAGTTTAAAACTAAATAAAATACATATACCTCAATTAAATGCAGCTTTAGTAAAAGCAGAATTAGGTGTAATTACTATTTATCCAAAAAATAGTTTAGAAAATTATTTTTTACAAGTAACATCAGAAAATCAACATGTGGAAACTTTTTCAAATTGAACTATACAAAATTTTTAAACGCCGAAGAACTTATATTGCATTTATTGCTATTGCTGCCCTAATTGCAGTAGTACAATTAGGTTTAAAAGTAGATGGAAAAGAATATGCCGCATTTGTAATGGCCGATTTAAGCAATACATTACAAATTAGCGGAAACATTATTAATGGCTATTTTGTGTGCTATGTTATACTGCAATTATTATTGGTACATGTGCCATTGCTTATTGCTTTAATTGCTGCAGATATGATAAGCGGAGAATCGAATATGGGAACCCTACGCTTATTACTTACCAAACCTATAAGCAGAACAGAATTTCTATTGGCTAAATTTTTTGCATCAACAGTTTACACAGTTTCTCTTTTAGTTTGGATGGCTATATTGGCATTGTTTGTAAGCATGTGGCTATTTGGAACCGATGATATGTTTTTATTAAAAAATAATTATGCCGTTCAAATTGAAAATGCAGATATTTTTTGGAGATATATTGGTGCATTTTGTTTTGCCGCATTAGCTATGACTACAGTTGCATCTCTTGGATTTTTTCTTTCACAATTTTCGGAAAATAGCATAGGACCCATAGTTGCCACTATGAGCATTATTATTATTTGTACCATACTAAGCACCATGTCTATTCCAATATTTAATATTATAAAGCCTTATTTATTTACTACACACATGGTAGCATGGAAAGAATTTTTTGACCTTAAAGTAAATGATGCCAACATCACCATTAAAGGAAGCATTCAACATCCGGAAAAAATAATTCAATCAGCTACTATTTTATTAGTTCATATTGTAGCATTAATAACCGCAACAATTTATTTCTTTAACAAAAAAGATATATTAAGTTAAAAGCATAATTATTATGAAATTATTACCGAAATTATTTTTTATTATATGGCTGCTTGACATAAACTTTTCAACGAATGCACAAGACATGAATGCATTAATAGAAAAAATAAAAATGAAATTAAATACAGTGAATGAATATGTTGCAGAAGGAAAAATGAAAACCGACATAGCTTTTATAAAAGCGCCAATTGGTAAAATAAAAGTGCTATATAAAAAACCAAATTTTTTTCAGCTAAAAAGAGAAAATGGAATTTCTATTTTACCAAAAGGCGGAGTAAGCATGAACATAAGTTCCATTATGGCAATTAATAACTTTATTGCATTATATGCCGGCGAAACAATTATTGATGGCAATAAAGTTAAGATTGTTAAATTACTCCCTACCAACGAAAATAGCGATATAGTTTTAACAACATTATTTATTGACGAACCTAATCTCTTAATTAAGAAAGCAATTACTACCACCAACGAAAATGGAACTTATGAAATTAGTTTTACCTATGGAAAATATGCAAATTATGGACTACCCAATAAAGTAATTTTTAAGTTTAATACTAAAGATTATAAAATGCCAAAAGGTATTACACTTGAATTTGATGATGGAGATAAACCAAATGCAGAACAAAAATTAAAAAGTAAAAAAGGGAAAGTAGAATTAACTTATTCCTCTTACATTATTAATAAAGGTTTATTTTAGTTACGGTTATTTCAACAATTTCACATTTACTGCAACTGCTCCTTTATGTCCTTTCTCTATTTCAAAACTTACTTTATCCTGCTCTTTAATAAGTTCAGTTAAATTATTGGCATGCACAAAAATACTTTGTTGTGTTTCTTTATCTTTAATAAATCCATATCCTTTTGCAGCATTAAAAAAAGTTACTACTCCTTTGTGTAAATTATTTTCGGGTACAATATCTTCTTGCTTAGGAACACCAATAACAATATCATTTACATCAATCTTAATTTTTTTTCTTGGATCCGGCGGAACAGATGATAAGTTGCCATTCTCATCAATATATGCTATCATAGCATCAAGATTATTACCTTGAGTTGATTTACTTTTTCGCTCTTGTTTTCTTTCTTCTTTTTCTTTTTTGTTTTGTTGCTTTTTCTTTTCTCGTTCCTTTTTATTCCAAGATTCGGCCATAGTTATTTATCGTTTTATTTAATAGAATCAATTTATTCAGACAATCGTGTAAATGATGCTCCACTGTATATACGGGCTAAGTTATTATCGCGTGTTTCTTCCCAACTATTGGCCTGAGTTTTACTTACAATTCGCCAAAAATTTTTTTGTTTCAGTTCATCGTAATCTAATCCACGAATAAAAATGCCTGAAACCATATTTCTATCTTTAAAATGCACATTAATAATTGCATTTTTTCGATCTTTATTTTCTACAAACTTTTCAATAAGCTCTGGAGTCATTCTTTTTTTATTTAGTTAAAAATTATTATAATACAAAAAATAAAACTAACAATACAATCACTTTAGCACATTCAACAATTATTTATAAATTAATATTAATCACTTAGCTTAAAATATATTTCATTAACCTTAAGACTGTATTAAACCTTAATACAAAATTTCAGAAAATTATTTGAACTCAATGCAGATGTACGAGAAAAATAAAGAAGAGATAAGTTATAATTCTTATACAAAGCAACAAAAAGTAACACTATTTACATGAAGGTATGCTTTAATATCCATCTTCACGGCTTTATTTTATAATTACACAATAATTGCTTCATCGAAATAAAACACTATATTTACAAAGTGAATAGAAAGTTCTTTCAACATTCAGTCCGGATTTGCATCAATTTTTACAACCTTTCTCAGTAATTATTTTTCTCCTCTTTACTCTTTGCTGGCAGCTTTTTTATCACCTATTATTTATTATTAAATGTTACAGTATGAACATGTATGTAAGCAATTTGAGTTTTCAAACAACTGAAGATGATTTAAGAAATTTATTTAGTCAATACGGAAGTGTAAGTTCGGCTAAATTAATTACTGATAAAGAAACCGGACGCAGCAGAGGATTTGGTTTTATAGAAATGGATGTAATAACTGAAGCAAGAGAAGCAATGAGTAATCTTAATGGAAAAGATATTAATGGCAGAACAATTTCTGTAAGCATTGCAAAAGAAAGGGAAGACAGAGGTAATAAAAACAGTTTTGGAAATAGCAATAAACGTTGGTAGTTCTTAATTGAAATAGTTAAGATTTAACTGGCAGTTGAGGAGATTAAATCTTGACTATTTCAATTTATCATAAAGTAGTTACTTTCCGATACAGAAAGTAACTAACTGACTGAAGCCCCCTATTTACAAGGCTTTACAATAATTTAGAGCTTTCAAGGTACAAATAAGGTACAATACAGTTCAGAAAATTCACTTTTGAGGGGTTAAATAGTTTTACTTTCCAATTTTAAAATTTCAGTACTTTCCAGTTAAGTATTTCAGCTTATCAAATAAAAGGTCGGGCAATGCTTCGGCTTGTTTTATTACTTTCATAATCCGTAAAAAACGCTTAGTTGGGTTGCCGTTGTACCAATGTTTAAAGTGCTTCGCTTGTAATTGGTAATATTCGTTTCCTTTGTATAATGGTTTCCATTTTCGGGTAATCTGTCTTTCGGTTTGAATTTTATACATACAACACCTGAACGCTGAACGGTGGTAAAAATAGGTATCGGCTGAATATAACTTTCGGCAACGCTTACCAGTATGGGGGCAAACGAAATACCAAACAACCCCTTTACCTAAATTGGAAGGGTCTGAAACAAGTTGCACCCTGTAATTTATCGGGGCTTCGTTGCATTTGTAATCCAGTTCAATGTAAGGGTTTTCGGGTTCTTTATTCCATTCTACTAAATGGCTTTTATTTATCGAAAGGCTTTTTGCAATGGCTTCAAAACTTTGTCCTTCAATTCGCATTGTAACAAACTTCTACTTTTTAGTTTCTGTTTTCATATCAATTAAAATTTGTGGTTAATACTTGTTTCAATTCCTGTAGTCGGTTGAGGTATGGTAAAAAGGTTCGTTTGCCGTTGTTCGCTTTCACGGTGGCAAAGTGGCTTTCAACAAAAAGGGAACAGTTGGTTATTGTGCTGCACTTGTTCAGCTTTACGGGTTGGGTTGGTATTGTTA
>DAHXOT010000033.1 GCA_027364735.1 Hydrotalea sp.
GCAGAATATGTTCTCATCTTTTGTAACTTTAATCATCAGCAGTTCCGGGCAGGACATTTTTCAAATGCCCTGCCGAACGCAAAGCTGTAACCGTTGTGCGTCACCTTTCCGACTGCAAATAAATCGACAGAATATCGTAAATTTGAAACATGAAAATAGCACTTCAATATTTAAATGACATTAATGGCAAGACACAAGCTGTTCAATTGCCTTTGACAGAATGGGAGAAACTCCTTAACAAACTAAAAAAGTATGAGCAGGCTTTAAAACTAAAGTCCGACCTAAAAGAAGCATTTGAGGACGTTGCTGCTCTTAGAAAAATAAAAGGGCACAAACAAACACTAAATGAGTTTCTAAATGAAGTTTAGTGTTATACCCAGCGACAAATTTAAACGAGAAGCCAAGCGGCTTATTAAAAAGTATCCCTCTCTTAAACAAGAACTTGCTGACCTAAGTGCTTTGCTTGAAAAAGCACCAGAAACAGGCACACCTTTGGGTAATGAGACTTATAAAATAAGGATTGCTATCAAAAGCAAAGGGAAAGGAAAAAGTGGTGGAGCAAGAGTTATCACTTACTTAGTCACAGAAAATAACGAAGTTTATCTGCTGACAATGTATGACAAATCAGAGTTCGATAACATAGACGATAAAGCAATTAAAGTAATCATCAAAAGTTTGCAATCAGACAAATAAGCACGAACGCACAACATGAGGTTTGATGCAAGTGTGGCTGGACGTTGTTGGCATTGGCAGTAGTTCGCTACTCGGCTTCAGTCCGGGCTGGACGGAATACTATTTAGTTTTTAACCTGTACTTTTAGTTCATCATTCAGCAGCGGTTTTGGGCGGGTAATTTTACACATCACTTTCATTCAAAGCAATAAAATGAGAAGGATTATATTGGTAGCAATCATCAATATTTGTTTTATAACACACTCTTTTGGGCAAGTAAATTGGGGTTACAAAGCAGGACTTAATTTATCAAAAATTAGCAATTCATCTCATAATGACTTTACCTCAAACTTGATTTTAATACCGGCAGTTTAGCAAAATTTAAACTTGATAAAAACTATTTCTTAAACATAGAATGTCTTTTATCGTTAAAAGGGTTTAATAGCGTATTAATTCCAAATGGAACAACTGCTACAAATCTTTCTTATCTAACATTGCCAATTTTGTTTGAGTATAAGACATCCAAAATATTGTATTTTCAACTTGGCCCGGAACTGAATTATTTAATTGCTGCTAAAATGAAAAATAGTAGTATGAATGAAGGTGTTATGGATAATTATAAAAAGTTTGACATTTCAGTTGCAGGTGGAGTAGGGTATAATTTTTCTAAAAAGATAAGTTTGGAAACACGATATATATTTGGTCTATCTCAAATAAATGCAAAACCAGATATTTTGGGTTCTGCATATAACAGAACTTTTCAAATCAATCTAATTTATTGGTTCAAGTAGGCAGAAAAATTGCTACAAAAAATTCTTAAATGAAAAAGACAATAACATTACTACTGATAGTTTTTACTTCATTCACTATGTATGGTCAAGACATTACAGGACAATGGAATGGGGTTCTAAAAACTCAAGGAATACAATTAAGAGTTGTATTTCACATAAGCAAAACAGATACAGGGTATAGTTCTATAATGGACAGCCCTGACCAAGGAGTAAAAGGATTTACTGTTTCAATCACAACATTTGAAAATTCAAAACTAATATTGAAATCCACCCTTGCCAGATTTGAATATAATGGTGATTTGAAAGATACAATGATAGTAGGAACATTCAAGCAAAATGGCATCTCATTTCCTCTTAATTTATCGAGATCCCAAAAAGAGTCTATCCAAAATACATTTGTTAAAAGATCGCAGGAGCCTATAAAACCCTATTCTTATTATTTAGAAGATGTAATTTTTAAAAATAATAAAACGAATATTACATTAGCCGGCACTTTAACCTTGCCAAAAAAAGAAGGAATTTATCCTGCGGTAATTTTAATAACAGGAAGTGGTCCTCAAAATAGAGATGAAGAAATATTCGGACACAAACCTTTTCTCGTAATATCAGATTATTTAACAAGAAATGGGATTGCAGTTTTGAGATATGATGACAGAGGCGTTGCTAAATCTACAGGAGATTTTAAAACTGCAACTACTTTTGATTTTGCATCTGATGTAGAAAGTGCTATTTCTTATTTAAAAACCAGAAAAGAAATTAACGTAAAGAAAATTGGTTTAATTGGGCACAGCGAAGGTGGAATCATCGCTCCCATGGTTGCTGCAAAGTATAAGGATATTGATTTTATTGTTTTATTAGCTGGCTCTGGACTTCAAGGCAATAAGTTACTGCTTTTACAAAAAGAAAAAATTGAACGGGCAATGCATATTGATGAACAGACAATTGATAAAGGACAAAAAATTTTCAATGGAGCTTACAACATTGTTCTTCATTCGGCAGTAGATAGTAATTTAAAAAATGAAATCGCCACTTATTTTAGGAAGTCTTTTGGCAGTGGAACAACAGAAGAACAAATAAATGCCATTACAAATCAAATAGTAAACCCTTGGATGATTAATTTCATAAAGTTCAATCCTGTAGCAACATTAGAGAAAGTGAAATGCCCGGTTTTAGCAATTGGTGGAGAAAAGGATTTACAAGTTCCGGCTAAAGAAAACCTCAATACAATTAAAATTGCATTAGAGAAAGGTGGAAATAAAAATATTACAACAAAAATATTTCCGAATTTAAACCATCTTTTCCAAGATTGTAAAACTGGATTACCGAACGAATATTCGGAAATTGAAGAAACGTTTTCGCCAGCAGCATTAAACGAAATAACAAAATGGATTAAGATGCAGGTTGACTAAAATTCTGCTAACAATGGTTTAGCAAGTTGGGCAGACGGAATAACAATGCGCATTTGTAATTCTGTTCAGCTTTTGTTCTTCACTTCAACTTTATATTTTCAATCGGCATAAGCTACATTCATACAGAATTCTAATTTTCTATAATCGGTAATGCCTTAACCTTGTATGCTGCCCAAAGAATAATATACCACCACCCATAACTTTGCACGCTGATTCACGCAAGCCCCAATTGCCAAGTGCTTAGAAGTGCCACTGTACAAATCCCTCGCTAATAATTGATTGAACTATCCTGTTCAAAATTTTTTCAGTCCGTATGTTTACCCTTTAGTATTATAATTGTTGGTAGAAGAATATTACAAATTTTTGACAATCCGTTTTTTGGTCATTTGGTTTAAAGATTACTTTTGCCACGCAATGAAAAAAATAACCATTTTACTGTTTATAATTTTTGCTACGGCGCAACTGGCACCGGCAGTAATGGTGTTTTTTTCAAAAACAACCTCTGTTTTAATAGCCGATAAAGACAAAGGTGAAGAGAAAGGAAACATTACAGATAATACTGACAGTACTGACAATAATAAAGTGAAAAAGGATTATGCTGATTTTTTACCTCAATCAGCTATTTTCACCATTAAAGTTAATCTAATTTTCCACCTAACTGAAAAGATTCATCCTTTCCCTTACTCGGAAAAGCCCACACCACCTCCTAATGTTTGTTAATTAGATTGATTTTCTAATTATTTTCCTCATGCTTTGCATGAGTGATTTTGTGTAACCAATTAACAAATATAAAATGTCTACAACCATAAGCCCAATTGCAAGGATTTTCAACCTTGTAAAACTGGAACATAAAGAAATAACTGCTATATATTTTTTTGCCATACTCAGTGGATTAATTCAGCTGTCGCTGCCACTTGGTGTGCAGGCCATTATTGGCTTTGTAATGGGTGGTGCCATGTCTACTTCACTTATTATTCTGATTGTACTGGTTATTCTCGGTGTGCTGTTTACTGGATTAATGCAAATAAGCCAAATGCGGCTGAACGAAAAAGTGCAACAGAAAATTTTTGTTCGCTATTCATTCGCTTTTGCAGAACGGCTGCCCAAACTCGATTTAAAAAAAACAGATAGTTATTATTTGCCGGAACTCGTTAATCATTTTTTTGAGATAACTATTCTGCAAAAAGGGTTATCTAAAATGTTGTTTGAAATTCCTGCTGCTACTATACAGGTATTATTCGGTTTGATATTACTTACATTTTATCATCCTGCATTCATATTTTTTGGCTTGATACTGGTTTTTCTTCTATGGCTGGTTCTTTATTATACCGGCAACAGCGGAATGCAAACCAGTTTGCAAGAAAGCAACAGCAAATATGCTATCGCTGCTTGTTTTCAAGAAATGGCCCGAGCAATAAAGTCGTTAAAATTTTCAAGTGGTGCAAAATATCATTTACAAAAAACAGATGACGAAGTGAGCCGTTATTTAGATTTCAGAACAGCACATTTTAAAATTCTTTTACAGCAATTCTATGCATTAGTTGGCTTTAAAACCATTATAACTGCCGCCATGAT
This sequence comes from Hydrotalea sp., assembly GCA_027364735.1. Lineage (GTDB taxonomy): Bacteria > Bacteroidota > Bacteroidia > Chitinophagales > Chitinophagaceae > JAKAJX01. Next base: position 4,447 of record DAHXOT010000033.1, read on the forward strand.
GATTGTAGGATCCATTCTTTTGCTAAACCAGCAATTGAATATTGGGCAGTTCATTGCAGCGGAGATTGTTATTATTCTTGTCATCAATTCTGTAGAAAAATTAATTGGTAATCTCGATAATGTGTATGATGTTCTTACAGCAATTGATAAGCTTGGCAAGTTTACAGATAAACCCGTTGAAGAAAATGGAACGCTTCAACTTATTCCTACCAATAATGGTGTTTCAGTAAAAATGGAAAACGTTTCTTTTGGATATACGCCTGATAAAAAAGTGTTTAATAAAATATCTTTAAAAATAAACGCAGGCGAAAAAGTTGCGGTGGCCGGAATGGATGGAAAAGGCAAATCAACACTTTTGAAACTGTTTACGGGTTCCTATAAAGATTTTGAAGGAGCGATTTTGATTAACAATGTTCCTATCGGGAATTATGATCTGGCATCGCTCCGTTCTCAAACTGGTATCATGCTCAGTCAGCAGGACATTTTCCAGGGTACTTTAATTGATAATATTACAATGGGCAACCCTGGAGTTTCCTTACAAAGGGTAAATGAACTGGCAGAAAAAACAGGATTGCTTTCCTACATAGCAACACTTAGTCTTGGGTATGATACAAAATTGGATGCGGCAGGCATTCGTTTACCAAGAAACGTGGTACATAAAATTTTACTGGTTCGGGCATTGGTACATAACCCTTCCTTGTTATTGTTGGAAGAACCCTGGCAGGGCCTTGAGGAGAATAATAAAAAACAGGTACAGGAAACATTGTTGCGTGAAAGTAAAAACACAACGATGCTGGTGGTAACAAATGATAGCCAATTTTTAGAGCAATGTAGTAAGGTTATTTATTTGAATGAAAATGGAATTACTATAAAAGAAAATTAAAATAACTGCAATGACACGGAATTCAAACTATGTATCCTATAGCAAAATATACCTGCATAACGAAAGCAGTCGCATCCGTTATTGGTTTTATGGCTTTATTATTTTACTGATCATCTTTCTTTTTTTACCATGGACGCAAAACATAAGAGCTAAAGGTACAGTAACTACATTAAGGCAGGAACAACGGCCACAGCAAATGAACACTATCATACCAGGAAAGATTGTGAAGTGGCATGTGAGGGAAGGCGATTTTGTAAAAGCTGGTGATACAATTGTGCAACTTGCCGAAATAAAAGATGATTATCTCGACCCTTCACTCGTGAGCAGAACTAAAGAACAGTTAACAGCCAAAGAACTTTCTGTTGATTATTATCAGAACAAAGTAGAGGTAACAGAATCGCAGATTAACGCATTAAATGCAGGTAGAGATTTAAAAAAGAATCAATTGCAGAATAAAATGCTGCAAGTACAACTGAAAGTACAAAGCGATAGTATGGACTTGATAGCAGCAATTAATGATTTTAAAATTGCTGATGTGCAGTACAAACGTCAAAAAACAATGTTTGATAGTGGACTGGTTTCTCTTACACAATTAGAACAACGCAACCAAGTGTATCAATCTGCAATGGCAAAAAAAGTTTCAGCAGAAAATAAACTCGCTGCGGCACGACAAGATTTAATCATCACCCAAATTGAAATGAACAGTGTGGAACAAGAGTATGCAGAAAAAATTTCAAAAACACAGGGCGAGCAATTTCAATCATTATCACAAATAGCAACCGGTAAGGGAGATATTGCAAAATTGCAAAATCAATACACCAATTATAGCATAAGGAATGGCTTGTATTATATCACAGCACCGCAGAGCGGGCAGGTAACAAAAGCAAAAAAAGCCGGTATTGGTGAGATAGTGAAAGAAGGTGAAATGCTGATTGAGATTGTGCCTGATAAAATTCAGTATGCTACTGAGTTGTTTGTAAAACCAGTTGATTTACCATTAGTGGCCAAAGGGCAAAAGGTTCGTTTTCTTTTCGATGGTTTTCCCGCAATTGTTTTTAGTGGATGGCCCAATGCAAGCTATGGCACTTTTGGTGGTATCATTGTAGCAGTTGAAAATTCAGTAAGTGTGAATGGAAAGTTTCGTGTGCTAGTGGCTGAAGATCCGAATGATAAACCATGGCCTCAGCAATTGAAAGTAGGAACCGGAGCAAACGGAATTGCATTATTGAAGAATGTACCGGTATGGTATGAATTGTGGCGAAACGTGAATGGCTTTCCGCCGGATTATTATAAACCGTCTACTGAACAGAAAAAATTAAAAGAACAATGAAAATTAAAATAACAATTCTATTCTTTTTTATAACAAAACTTCTTTCTGCACAAACTATTATGGTGCATAGTAAGGATAGTTTACAAACATTATCTGAAAAGCAGGTGATGGAAATTGTAAAGCAGTTTCACCCGGTAGCTAAACAGGCAGATATTAATATTGAAAAAGCTAAAGCAGATATAACAACAGCAAGGGGAATGTTTGATCCCCTGCTTTCCACCAAAATAAGTAACAAAACTTTTGATGGCACGGAATATTATAATCATTTTCAACCCGAGTTGGTAATACCAACTTGGTATGGAATTGAAATTAATGCAGGGTTGGAAAACCTGAGTGGTAGCAGAACCGATCCGCAGGAAACATTGGGTAAAACAAGTTTTGCCGGCATCACCGTACCGCTTGCAAAGAATTTATTAATGGATAAAAGAAGAGCAGCATTACAGCAAGCAAAAATTTTTAAACAATTAAGTGAAGTAGAGAGAAGAGCAATACTAAATGATTTGCTACTCGATGCAATGAAAACATACTGGCAATGGGTACGAGAATATCAAGTGATGAAAGTGATTAGTGATGCAGTAAAAGTGAATGAAAAAAGATTTGAATTAGTAAAAGTTGCTTTTCGCCAGGGCGACCGTCCGGCAATTGATACGCTGGAAGCATTGGTGCAGTTGCAAAATTTTAAACTGATGTTGAATGAATCACAACTAAATTTTCAGAATGCAGGTCTTGAGCTTTCTGTTTTTTTGTGGAATAAAAATGCAGAACCAATTACACTGCTTGTATCTGTTGTTCCTGATGATGATTGGAAAAAAATCAACATCACTGAATCTTCATTGCCATTACTTGAAGATTTGGTGAATACCGCTAAAACCAATCATCCTGATTTATTGCAATATAATTTTAAGTTGGATGTACTTGATGTAGAAAAGAAATTAAAATTGCAAAACTTGTTACCAAGTGTAAACTTTCGTTACAATCAATTGGGAAAGGGATATGACATTATCAAAAATACAGCAGCTCCTTTATTTGAAAACAATTATCAATACGGTATTAGTTTTGGGATTCCGCTGCGATTATCAGAAGACCGTGGTGAATATAAAAAAGCGAAACTAAAAATACAGGAAACAAACTTGCAACGCAGCCAAAAAACACTGAGCGTAGAAAATAAGGTAAGAACCTATTACAACGAGTTGCTAACGCTTCGCAGTCAGGTGGCTTTACAACAGCAGCAGTATAATAATTATTTGGTTTTGCAGCGTGGAGAGGAAACGAAATTCTTTAATGGAGAAAGTTCCTTGTTTCTTGTAAACAATCGGGAGAATAAAGCATTAGAGGCTTTGCAAAAATTAGCTGAATTGCAAACAAAGTATTTTAAAACGCTCAATAATCTTTATTGGGCAAGTGGGATATTAGTGCAATAATAAAATTAAACATTAAACCAACCACATCAATTGATTAATGCTTTTCTATCAACTGTATGTGGCACGCTTTAAACTTTAAAATCAAAAAATGATACAACTAATTGGGCTGCTTGCAATTTCTTGGTTACTAATCTGGCTTTTTGAAAAAGGGAACTTATCGGTTTTAGGATTGGCACCTACTAAAGATAGACTGAAATATTTCGCAATCCTTTTTATTGTTTCTGCCATACTTTCTGCGACAGCTTTTCTTTTGAGAATGTACATTGCAAAAGAAGAATACACAATATCTCAATCTTTGACAACAAAGACAGTTTTACTTGAAACCTGGTATCAGTTCAGGACAGTTTTGACAGAAGAATTACTTTGCAGGGGTATGTTACTTTACATTCTAATTAAAAAAATTGGCAGACAAACTTTCTTCGAAACATTTTCAGCAGAAAATACAGCGGAAAATATGAGCAAGTATTTAGAAGAAGGTTTTTCATTGGAAAAATTAACCAACGAACTTAATAATAGCAACGCTGAATTTTATTTTGCAACACTTGGTAATAATGTAATTGGATATTTAAAACTCAATTTTGGTCAATCGCAAACGGAATTAAAAGATAACAATGCAGTTGAAGTGGAGAGAATTTATGTGCTAAAAGAATTTCATGGTAAAAAGGTTGGTCAATTGCTGTATAACAAAGCCATTGAAGTGGCACAACGATTAAATGCACACTATGTTTGGTTAGGTGTTTGGGAAAAAAATATAAGAGCTATTAATTTTTATAAAAAAAATGGGTTTATAGAATTTGATAAACATATTTTTAAATTAGGCAATGACGAGCAAACTGATATTATGATGAAATTACCAATAAGCAACAATTGATTATTATAGGCAAACTATAGAACTATGTCCAAAAAAGTAGCTTTTTCTGAGAAACAACGATTTAAAAAATATTGGGTTTGGCTAATCTTATTTGGCTTAAACGGACTTTTTATTTTTGGGTTGATTAAGCAAGTAATTTTAGGATACCAATTTGGAGATAAGCCAATGTCGAATATGGGACTTATTGTAGTAACCATTTTAGCACTTTTACTCTCCGTACTATTTTTCAATTTTCGGCTTGAAACAAATATTACAACGGATGGAATTTATGTACGATTTTTCCCATTTCAATTGAAATTTAAATTTTATTCGTGGAAGAAAATTGACCAATCATTTGTTAGAGAATATCATCCAATTGCTGAGTTTGGTGGTTGGGGTATTCGTGGGTTTAGCAAAAACAGAGCTTTCAATGTTTCAGGCAACAAGGGTATTCAACTTATAATGCAAGATGGTTCTAAAATTCTTATTGGAACAAACAAAGCTGATGAAGCAAAAGAGATTTTAAAACAGCTTGGGCATTTAACAGCAACTTAATGGCATCATACAACTATTATAGTTAATAGTTTTCGTAGTTATAAATTCATAATTTATTAATTTTTAATGTTATTAAAATAACTTAGTTTTATTGTACAATTTTCAATTCTACAGTTCCTAAATCCACTTACGTTATACATAACATAATTAGCATGAAAAATTGTATTATAATTATAGGAATCCTAATTTTTTTTAGTTGCAAAAAAACTATAACAGTAATCAAAGAAGTTCCAATAGTACATTCATATTCGTGGAGTTACGATTCGTCATTATATGGCTATAATAAACTAATACTTTCATCGGTTAAAGTAAATGATTCAACATTAGCTTGTTTTAACAAACAAGTAATGACGTATATTAATTCCAACATGTTAAACGGTTCAACTTTTGGTGCAATATTGGGAACCTATTATGGAGAATTGATACCGCTTTCCTTGTCTCAGCATATTGGCGTTTTCCCCACCGATTCAAATAGTTTAAGAGTTTTTTCCAGTACCAATCCTAATTGGAATTATGGCGGTTTTATATTTAGACCAATATATTCTAATTCAGCAACCTCAATTAAAGGATTTCCTTTAGCAAACAGTGGAGGCGGTTATCCAATTGTAAACAATAAATATGTTTTAGCACCTGTTGAAATTGATTATGTAAAAGAAACTGCTAAATGTAATTTAATAAGGGTTGATTCAACAAATGGAATGCCCGGTTCTGTGCAGTTTGGTGCTTCAAAAGATATTATTTTAACTCCGGCACCATCAACACTTGGGTTTAGTTCAGGAAATTATTATTCTGCTGCTTTTTTTAATCGCTTCTTCCTTACTTTATCTGATCAGTTTTATCGTATTGATACGTTGGGAAACATCAAATCATTCGGATATGGCCCCTTGCCAATAACCAATGGTAGGGTATCACAAATGTTTTCAATAGATAACTATTTATTTGCCATCACAGATTCGGATATATTAGTGTCATCCGATTTTGGTGAAACATGGTCTGTTTTTTTAAGTAAGCCGGGCTATCAATATTTAATTCCTACCTATCAAAGTGTTGGAGGCGAACTATATGCGTATTATTTGTCGCAAATATGGAAAATCACCTTATCCGGAAGCACATTAAAATATGTTGAATTGGATAATGATGGGTTAAAAACAAATCAAATTACCGGAATTAATAAAGTTGGAAAATATGCTTTTGTTTCCACCTTAGCTGGCCTTTATTATAGAGATACTGCAAGTTTAAATACGCCCAAATAAAACACTTTCACTATATTGATAGTAGAATGATGCGTACTAATCAACTGCGTGTTGAATGAAATTTTGCGAATAATTTTTTAAAATTCTATTTTACTTTTGTGTAAATCTTGGAATGAAAATTGCAATTCTTGTTCCTACAGCAATTCTGAATAACCAACTTTATTACCTTGAACTGAAAGTAAAAAAATGGAAATAATTATCATTTCAGTTGCAGCCTTTTTTGTTGCTATCCTAACATTTTTTTCAGGGTTTGGCTTAGGAACAATTCTAACACCTGTGTTTATGATTTTTTTTCCTGTTGACTTGGCAATTGCATTAACAGGTATTGTTCACTTCTGCAACAACCTTTTCAAATTGCTGTTAGTTGGACGGCAAGCTGACAAACAAGTACTTATCGGTTTTGGTATTCCTGCAGTAATTGCGGCATTACTTGGCTCTTGGTTACTTTTAAATATCACCGACCTTCAACCACTTTTTGTTTATCAACTATTTGGCCGGACAATTGAAGTATTTCCTGTAAAGTTTATCATCTCTATGCTGCTCATCATTTTTATATTTATTGATTCAATTCCATATTTCAATAACCTGCAATTCAGTAAGGGCAAACTTTCAATTGGTGGTGCATTGAGCGGTTTTTTTGGAGGATTATCCGGCAATCAAGGAGCATTACGAAGTGCATTTTTAATTAAAGCGGGACTTTCTAAAGAAGCCTTTGTTGCAACAGCGGTAGTAGTTTCAACCTTTGTTGATTTTACACGACTTAGTGTTTATGCTACAAGGTTTACCAAAGCGGGACTTTCCGACAATTTTACTTTAGTTATCAGTGCCACTTTATCGGCCATTGTTGGTGCTTACATTGGTAATAAACTTTTAAAGAAAGTAACGATAAAATTTTTGCAACTGACAGTAGTTATTATACTAATAATTATTTCATTTGCTTTGGGAGCAGGACTAATATAAGAACGATATATATGATGAACAAAAGAACAGCTATGAACCTTTACTTCACCTTCTAATTCCCAAAAAAGAAGAAGCCAAGCAAAAGCTACCTAGGCTTATTCAAATTTCTTAATACATCAGCTTCAGTTCTTTTGTTGAAAGTTGCCTTAAGGCAACTTTTTTATTTTTCTATACAAAGTATATTATGGATATCAACTTCATTTATGCAACTGTGTTGAACATTTTACTAAATTCTTCAGCTCCGTAAAAAATATATATTAGCTGCAATCATAGAATTATAATGACAGTACAACCTAAAATGAAGTGTTGAAATGCTACATTTATTGATGCACATTAGCTTAACAAATTACTAAAAAAGAAACTGAAAAGGAATTATAATAGAAAGGGAAATAGGATAATGTAATTTTTATCTGTTAACTTTATTTAGGATTATTTTATGTAAAACTGTATTAGGATTATTAGCCACATAGTGTAAACTCTTTTTAGGATCAGACATAAGTAAACTTGCAGGCAGTAACATCTACGAAAATTCTTGGTACAAATAAAAAACTAAAAATGAATAATTACGAAACAGCTGTTGAAGCATTAAATGCTTTGTATGTTAAAGGATATACTACCGATTTTTCTTTATTACAAGAAGCCGATTGCATTTATTGCAATAATAGTAACCATTCGTTAAATGCAGACGAATTTATGATTGATGAAGTACATCGCTTTGAAGGTAATACTGACCCAGGTGATGAATTAGTTGTATATGCTATTTCCTCCTTAAAATTCAATATAAAGGGTACACTGTTGAATGCATACGGCATATATGCGGATTCTCATAATTCTAAAATTATGGAGAAACTAAAATACCATTACGAGTCTAAAGTAAAACCTATTAAGAGATTCAACGAATTGCTCTCTTTAAGCAGAGAACATCATCATGCTTTATTGCTTTGCTGGAAAATTAAAGCTGGGCTTAAGAAAAATATTGAGGTATCAAGAATTTACAATTATGTATTATGGTTTTCTGAAAAACATCTTCTACCTCATTTTATATTAGAAGAAAAGTATGTTTTTCCTTTGCTTAATAATGCGAATAGTAAAAAAGCTTTGGAACAACATCAGCAATTGAAAAATTTCATTCAAAACGATAAACACGACAAGGAAAAACTATTACAATTTCAAGAGCTTTTAAATGAGCATATTCACTTTGAAGAAAGAATTTTATTTAATGAAGTTCAAAAAAGTGAAGGAGTTAAGCGTCTGCAATTGGTTAAGCAATTACAGAGCAATGAAAGATTTTGTGATAATGAAACAGATCCTTTTTGGAAATGAAAAAGAAGGTAATTATCATAGGAGGTGGTTTTGCGGGTTTACAACTTGTGAAAAGGGTAAACAAAAAAATGTTTGATGTTTTGCTATTAGATCGCTTGAACCATCATCAGTTTCAACCCTTATTTTATCAGGTGGCAACTTCACAACTTGAACCATCAAGTATATCATTCCCTTTACGCCATATTTTTAATAAATCGAAATCAACACAAATACGTTTAGCCGATGTAAAATATATTAATCCCACAAAAAATGAATTAGAAACTAATATAGGCACCTTTAATTATGACTATTTAATTATTGCTGCAGGATGCAAATCCAATTTTTTTAATAATACCTCAATAGAAGAATATGCTTTCACACTAAAAACAACCTATGATGCTATTGCCATACGTAATCACATTATCACTGTTTTTGAGAAAACATTAAGTGCTGATGACCAAGAAAAGCAACATTTGCTGAATCTTGTAATTGTTGGTGCCGGGCCAACAGGAGTTGAATTAGCCGGTGCTTTTGCAGAGATAAAAAGAGACATATTGCCAAAAGATTATCCTGGTATTGATTTTTCCAAATTTTCAATTTATTTAGTTGAGGGAAGTAAGTACACTTTAAGTAATATGAGCGATATAGCTAAGCAAGCATCTTTCAAATATTTACATCAATTAGGTGTGAAAATTATAACTGAAACTTTTGTAAAAAACTATGATGGAGAGTTTGTAGTACTTTCTAATGGAGAAAAAATTTCCTCTTCTACGCTTATTTGGGCTGCGGGTGTAACAGGTAATAAAATAGATGGATTACCCGACTATTGCTGGATAGCTAACAACCGCATAATTGTTGATAGATATAATAAGGTGCAAGGGTTTGAAAATATTTATGCTGTTGGAGACATAGCTTTTATGGTAACACCAAAAAATCCGAAAGGGCATCCACAAGTTGCAAATGTTGCTATTAATCAAGCGAGGCTATTAGCTAAAAATATTTTAAAATATACTAAGGGTAAACCGCTAACAGAATACGAGTATAAAGATTTGGGTACAATGGCAACAATAGGTAGAAACAAAGCAGTTGTAGACTTACCATTTATAAATTTCAAAGGCTATTTAGCTTGGGTAGTGTGGATGTTTTTACATTTAATGTTAATACTTTCTGTAAGAAATAAGCTTATCATTTTTGTTAACTGGGCTTGGAGTTATTTCACAAAGGATAGCTCATTAAGACTAATTCTAACATCAACAAAGAAAAAGTTTGACCAGTGAATATAATCGCCAATCCACAAACAAAGTATTGTCGCAATTATCGCTGGCAAGCAAAATTCAGTAGTAATACTGCTATAAAAATTTGGCACTACATTCAGCCGGTGATTTCCAAAAATCATCAATTACAAAGCTCTAAAATAGTATATTGAACTTTTCAACAACATTGAATAAGCTTATGAAATTTTTGATTTATAATTTTTGTGTAATGAAATAATATATACTTTTATCTTTTCGAAAATACCTCTCAAAATGAATAAATATCTATTAACCCTTTTTTTTTTTCGGTTCTTCAATCTTCCAAAATATTCGCACAAAAAACTCTTGCAACTGATAGTTCTTCTAAAGAAGTAAAACTCAAATTTTCTGGCTACGAGGGCATAGTTATTATTAGCTATGTTGACAATGGCGGATTTTTGAATTTTACAGGACCAAGTCTGAACATGAGTTTCAAACAACGTAAAATAATTTTTGGAATGTTACCTTCACTTCGTTTTAAGGAAGATAATTCAAAAATTAAAAATTCATTTATAATACCTATTTTGGGTATTGGCTTTACTTATTGCTACAAAAAATTTGCTATGCAGGTGCCATTATATTATGAACCCAAAACAGCCGTAAATAATGGAAGATGGATTGTTGGTATTGGAGTAGGAATGAAATTAAACTAAAGTATAGTAGCCACCCTACCTTACCATAATGCTGATTTTGGTTTAGTAAGTATCTTTTCGTAGCCATATTTGTTTATGGTGAAAACTGGTCGAATACAAAACTGCATAGTTGTTGAGCAGCTTATTAAAACTTTAAGTTGTCTAATAAGAAATTGCCATAAAATGAAAAACATTCAATATCTATTGATTCTTTTTTGCTTTTTTATTGCATGTAAGAAAGATTGCCATATTTCTAATACTTCTGCCATTGTAGGTCAATGGAGATGGATTAAATCAACCGGCGGAATTGGAAATATTTACCAAACTCCCGAAAATAGTGGGTATTCTTGGAACATAGAATTAAATAAAAATTTTACTTGTTATCAAAGTGGTGTTCTTTTTTTAAATGGAAATGGCTGGTATACTCTTTCTGATGATACTAACTCTGGCAGAAAGATAAATCACATTGCTATAACTGTTAATAATCAAACTATCGACTTTAATTATTTTCTTATTTCTAATGATACGTTAAGATTAGATAATCGTATAGACACTGATGGGCTCTCTTATTTTCTTGTTAGAAAGTAGCAACTTCGGCTACCAAGAGGATTTGTACTTTTATCAGTCAGTATTTTTCCATAAGCCCAACTGACGAAATTCTATTATCCTACCTTTGGCGGCAAATATTTTGAAACGATAAAAACCAAGAAAGAAGTGAAATTGAAAACAACATTTATTGCTTATTCTTTCTGTACTTTATTTGTAGTATTGATGTCTTGCAATGCCACAAAAAATACGCAAAAGCTTATATCTAAACAAGTGTACATTCCGACCGATAAATTATTGTATGATACAATTATAAAACAAGACAGTTGTTTGTTTGCAGCTTTTAATGCCAGAAATATCACGGCTCTTACTTCGTATTTCACAGGCCAACTGGAGGTGTATCAAGACAATACCGGATTGAGAAATTATGACGAAGCAATTCAAGCATTTACCCAACTTTTTAAAATGAATTATGTATTAACAAGAACCCCAATAATTGAAAGTATTGAAGTGTATCCTATTAAAAATTATGGAGCAATTGAAACAGGAAAACACGTTTTTTGCCATACTGAAGATGGAAAGTTAGAATGTGCTACTTTTAAATTTGTTCATATTTGGGAGAACAAAAGTGGACAATGGAAAGTTGCAAAAATTATTACTTACGATCACAAAATGTAGATAGGGTAGTGCTAATAAGCAGATATACAAAAGCATTCATTAACGAAAAAATTGCTGACAATCTTTAACTTTTTGTAACTAAAACTCGGTGTTAATACTAAGCAACAAACATTATCTTTAGTAATAAAATGAAACTAATGAAATATTTTTTGTTTTTTTTATTTTCAATTTTAATACTTTCAGTTAAAGCACAAAACCCTAAAAAAATAATGAAAGAGCAAGGTAATGTACCTGTGTTTTTTATTGATAGCATTCGTGTTAGCAAGTCGAAATTGATGCAATATCCTTCAGAACAAATTTCGGCTGTATCAGTTTACAAAGATTCAAATGCTGTAAAATTAGTTGGAGAAGAAGGTAAAAATGGCGTAGTATATGTAGAAACAAAAAAGTTTGTAAAAAATCGTTATTGGAAATATTTTAGTTCTAAATCTGAAAAATATTTGGCAATAGTACCGAATCCGCGAAGCGATACAGCAATTCAATACATTATAAATGATAAAGTTTTAAAAACAAATTTCGAAAGCGATTTATCTCAAATTAATGACTCAGTTTTTAAAGAGATAATAATAATTGATAAAAATGAATTAAAGAGGAAATATGCAATTGAGGGTAAAAATTTTGGCGTAATCATAAAGACAATAAAGCCTATTGATTTGCACCAATCAAAAACAAAGTTTTGAACGGCCTACAATAATCATATTTATTTCATTTGGCCAAAAAGATTCACAAAATAATATTGTGATAACATTGGTTCACTTTATTTTAGCAATTGTTAATTCCGTTAGTTACAACTTCCAAATTAAAATAAGCAAACAAACAAACAATCAATCAATCAACCAATACTGTTTATGGCAAAAAGCAAACATTATTACATACGAAAAACACATCGTTGGCTGGGCGTTATTTTAGGCATTCAGTTTTTGTTATGGACAATTGGTGGATTGTATTTCAGTTGGAGTAATATAGATGAAGTGCATGGCGATTTTCAAAAGAAACCTGCACCGCTCTTATCGTCTAATATTTCATTGGTTAGCCCATCAATAGCGTTGGATACAATAAATAAATTTCATCGAATTGATTCAGTTGTATCTGTTCATTTGATTGAAATTTTCGGTAAACCTTTTTATCAGATTTCTTGTATAAATGCTACTAACAACAAAGCGAATCCTAAACATGGCATGCAGGTAATGAACTATCTTGCCAATGCAGAAACGGGGCAGCTACGTGAACCATTAACAAAAGAAGAAGCAGTTAATATAGCTAAAATGCGATTTAATGGTGAACCAAAAGTAACAACTGTTGAATACTTAACAAGTGCAGATAGCCATCATGAATATAGAGAAAGTCCATTGCCTGCTTATGCTATTACATTCGAGCATCCTTCTACAACAACGGTGTATGTTGCAACTGAATTAGGAACCGTTCAAAAATTTAGGAATAATAAATGGCGGATGTTTGACTTTCTATGGATGATGCACACAATGGATTATGAGAGTAGAGATTATTTTGGAAATTGGTTACTTCGTGCTTTTTCTGTTTTTGGATTGGTAACTGTGTTAAGTGGGTTTGTGCTGTTTTTTATCAGCTCAAAGAAAAGAAAGAAAAAATCTTTCAATTTTACAACTTTGAATTAAGATACAAGCATACATCTTGTCTTGTGTTTTTAACGAATGAAAATTTTAAAATTGATTAAAAAAATTGCAGTGTAAATATAATTCATGCTGATTGGTAGAGTAGCAGCAATATGCAATTTCTTATTACAATACTTGTACTATGCTAACAAACATACATCCAAAATTGCCAATGCGCAACAAAACAATTACCAAGCAGTTCTATATAAATAAATTAGGCTTTCAAAAATTTGGGGATGTTGATTTTGATGAATATTTGATGGTATATAGAGACAATATACAAATTCATTTTTTCGAGTTTAAAGATCTTGATCCTACCATAAATTATGGGCAAGTTTATATTAGAACTGATGATATTGAAACTCTGTATTATTCACTCTTAGAGCGGAATATAAGTATTCATCCTGCGGGAAATTTGCAAATAAAGCCATGGGGGCAGAAAGAATTTTCATTGCTTGATCCCGATAATAATTTACTAACTTTCGGGCAGAGTATATAATAGGTTGAAGTATTTTGAAATACCGCTATTATTGATGATTTCAATCGCTTTTTTTCTTTTAAAAAATCGGCAGCTCATTTGCAAGACACTTTCTCAACTTTTCAATAATTATTTTTTAATAGAGTAGCAGCAGATACGAAAATGGGAAATATTATTTCCTTTTTATTTACATTTTTTTTCGATAAACTTTCTCTTAAATGGCATAAGATTATCCACAAGTTTTCAGCATCTTTTAATTTGTACATAACTTATAATTGAAGTAAAGAAATTACCAGACTCCTTTCTTTTAATTTTGACAAAACTGGTTTTAACTACTTACAACCCATTATGTATAAAACTCAAATTCAGAGTAACACCATCTTGTTGCTGGCAGGATTGGGTGTGCTTATGCTGATAACTTCATGCGTTAGTACTAAAAAATTCATTTATTTTAATGATTTGCCCAAAGATTCTTCTGTAATACATATCAGCGATATGGCTTGGCCTAATAGCTATATTCAAAAAGATGACATTTTAGATATAAGAATTTCGGGTAAAAATGAAGTAACTGCTGCTGACTTTAATAAACGAAGCGAAAACTTTACGATAGGGCAAGAAATTGCACCACAATATATTGTTGATAAAGATGGTAATATTGATATATATATGGTTGGTAAAATTCATGTAGATGGATTAAGCGAACAAGAAGTAAAGGAAAAAATATCAAAAGCCATCAGTTCAATTTTATTACAGCCTGCTGTAAGTGTGCGTATAGTAAACTTTCGGTTTACTGTAATTGGCGAAGTAAAAAGTCCGGGTTCTTTCTCCATTAATCACGAAAAAATATCTGTATTAGAAGCACTTGGTTTTGCAGGTGATATGACTAATTATTCTAAACGAAATAATGTAAAAATATACAGAGACAGTTCGGGCGTTAGGCAAATTGGTATTCTTGATTTTAATAGCAGAAACTTACTTAACTCTCCCTTTTTCTATTTAAAAAGAAATGATGTGATTTTAGTGGATGCAGATATAAGAAGAAGACAAGCTAATGATGTATACCCCCGACTCTCATTAGCAGTTAGTGCGTTAAGTGGTCTTTTTGCTATCTATGTTTTTTTACGTAAATAATTTTAAAAAGAAGAATGAGTTATCCTTTAGGAATACAACCCGAATCTGAATATGCAATACAACCGGCATCGAGCCCATCACAACTCGATATGAAGAAATTGCTATATAAGATTGCCGGTATGTTGCCTTGGATAGTTGTTTGTGTTTTATTGGCTTATTTTACAGCCGTATTGTATTTACGTTACACACCCTCTAAACATCAAGTGGTTGCTAAGCTATTAGTAAAAAAAGAAGAAGAAGCCAATCTAGATTATGTTGTATTAAAGGAACTGGGTGTAACACAATCTTTTGATGATATATTCAATCAAATGGATATTATTAAAGCAACTACTTTACTGGAAAGATTAGTTGATTCTCTAAACTTAAATATCCATATTCGGCAAGAAGGAAGAGTTACTAAACAACAAATTTATGGCGATGAAATTCCCTTTCAATTACAAATTATTCACTTAAATGATAAGCCTAAAACCAGCACATACAAACTGAATTTAGATAGAGATGGATTTGAATTATTGGGAAATGGCGAAAAAAGAAACTATAAATTTGGTGATATTGTAGAAACAAATTATGCTTCTATTACTGTAGAAAGAAATCCGGAAGCAAAAATTAATCCCGGTGGCTATACCATAGAATTTGCAGATAAACATCAAGAAGCACTTTCTTTGCGAGATAAACTAACTGTTAATTTATCGAATGATAAGGGAGGAAGTATTGTAGAAATTTCAATGATTGATCAAATTCCTGAAAGAGGAATAGAAATTTTAAATAAACTAATTGATGTATTTAATGCGGCTGATTTAGAAGATAAGAATTTAGTTACTAAACGAACTATCAAGTTTTTAAATGATAGAATTGATTCTGTTAGTTACGAGCTTAATAAATTAGAATATGCGGCCCAATTATATAAAAGCCAAAATAAAATAACTGATGTTGCTATTCAAGGTGGTTCATTCCAAAATCAGGCATTATTGGTAGATAATGAAAAGATAAAACAATTAGGTCAACTCAAAATCTTAGAAGCTTTAGAATCGTACATCAAAAACTTTCGTTCTACCAACGATATTATTCCTTCTACCATGGGAATAGGCGAAGAATCGCTCAAAAAAATTATTAATCAGCATAACGATTTAGTTTTTGAAAAACAGGTGTTAGAACAAAAAAGTTCTCCGCTCGATCCCGGATTAAAAAAAGCTACTCAGGATATTATTAATATACGTGAAAACTTAATTCACAATATTTCAATTCTTAAAAAATCGTACGAAACAACTGCACACGATTTAGAAATGAGTTATGATGATTTGGAGAATAAAATTTCTGAATTACCAAGAAATGAAAGAGAATTATTACGCTTAAAAAGAATGGCAAGTGTGAAGGAAGGATTATATAAATATCTTTTACAGAAAGAAGAGGAAGCACAACTTTTATTAGCCTCAAATATCAATAATACCAGAGTAGTTGATTATGCCAGCGATATGGGAACAAAAACACCTAATAAAACCATGATTAGGCTATTGGCAATAATTGTAGGTATTTTATTTCCGGTAATAATTATTATTACAAAGGATATGCTTAACAATAAGGTAACCGATAAAAAAGAAATAGAAAATAGTACTTCGGTGCCTATTGTAGGCGAACTTTCTTATTTAAAAAGAAGAAAAGGAGTTATAGTAAATACATCGGGTAAAAACCCAATTGGTGAGCAATTTAGATTATTAAGAACCAATATACATTATTTAGTTCCGGCGGGTTATCAACTTAAAACAATACTAATATCATCCTTTATAAGTGGAGAAGGTAAAAGTTTTGTTTCATTAAATTTGGCTAATTCTTTAGCTACAACCGGTGCCAAAACAATCATTCTTGAGTTCGATTTGAGAAATCCTCGGTTAAGTAAAATGCTTAAAGTTGATAACGAACTTGGTCTATCGAATTATATAGCCGGAAATGTTTCCATACAAGAAATTATTAAACAAGTTGCAGAAATAAATAACACTAGCATTATTACATCGGGACCAATACCTTCTAATCCTGCAGAATTATTATTGAGTCCTAAAACAGCAGAATTATTTAGCTATTTGCAAAAAGAATTTGATTATATTATTATTGATACAGCACCGGTAGGATTGGTTACAGATGCTTTATTAATTGAAAAATATACCGATGTAACTTTGTGTATCATCAGGCATAGGCTTACTTTAAAAGCAGTACTTCCATATATTGATAAGCTGAACAATGAAAAGAAGTTTAAAAATATGGGTATTGTAGTAAACAGCATAAAGCGTGATGGAAGTTATGGTTACAGTTTTGGTTTTGGATATAGTTATAGCTATTATTTAAATGAGAAGCGAAAGGTGTTTTTAAAACATATTTTACCTTTTATTGAAAGCTAAAAATGCGGTATTGAAAATAATTATTACAATACCAACTTTTATATTCACACTGTGAGTGAAGTGGCGGAGCTGTATATAATAATAATTGAATAGTATATTTGCTTATGATAGGAAAAGAGAAAAAATGGTATGCACTTTATACCAAACCAAGATGGGAAAAAAAAGTAGATGCAATTTTGATTCGAAAAGGAATAAATAGTTGGTGCCCAGTTCAAAAAATACAACGCCAATGGAGTGATAGAAAAAAAGTAATTGAAGAACCTCTTTTTAAATCGTATGTTTTTATACAAATTAATGAAGAGGAAAGGCTAAAAGTTATAACAACAGACGGCGTATTAAATTTGGTACATTATTTAGGCAAGCCCGCCATAATAAGAGATGAGGAAATAGAATTAATTCAAAAATATCTTGGGGAAAAAGAAGCAAAAATTCAGGTAATTTCTCTTGAAGGGTTTAAAGAAAATACGAAAGTAAAAATTAGTCATGGTGTATTTATGGATAATGAAGGAACTGTTCTGCGAGGCGGTAAGAAAAAAGTATATGTTCAATTGCAAAGTTTAGGGCAAATAATGGTTGTTGAATTTCCGGTTGAATATCTTATACCTATAAATAAATAAATTGAAAATTCTTTTAGTTGGGTTAGGCTCAATAGGCAAACGACATTTGCAAAACATAATTCATTTAGGTTATACAGATATTTCTATTGTTTCCAGAACGCCAATTTTGCCAATAGAATTTTCTGCATATCAACTATATCCAACTATTCAATCTGCTATTGCCAATAATCACTTTCATAAAGCAATTATTTGTTTGCCTACATCAATACATATTGATGCTTTATTACAATTATTAGATGCAGGAGTTGAAACCATTTATCTCGAAAAGCCTGTTAGTAATAACTATAATAAAATAGAAATGGTTCAACAGCTTATTCAACAAAAAAAATCAAAAGTTTATGTTGGATATGATTTTCATTACGATTTGGGTTTGCAAAAAATAAAAAAACTTATCTCTTTAAACACAATAGGAACAATAGTTTCGGTAAATGCACAGGTTGGGCAATATTTGCCCGATTGGCGTCCGCATGAAAATTATAAAAATGGAATGAGTGCAAAAAAAGAAACAGGTGGCGGAGTTTTATTAGATCTAATTCACGAATTCGATTATTTATATTGGTTATTAGGTAATATAAATATGGTAGCTTCTTTAAATAAAAATTCTAATGCTCTGCAAATAGAAACTGAAGATATTGCCGAAGTATTATTGCAATTTCAAAATGGCATTATTGGAACTATTCACTTAGATTATTTACAGCAAAAATTAATTCGCAATTGTTTGTTTACCGGAAGTGAAGGCTCTATTTATTGGGATTTAACCACCACAAAAGTACATTGGATATTAAAAGACAAATCTGAGTACGAATATAGTTATGCAGGTTTTCAGCGAAACGATAGATTTATTAATTGTATCAAAGATTTTTTGGAAGAAAAATCGAACGAGTATACAACCTTTTTTGAACAAGCACTTACAAGTTTGAAATTAGTGATTGCAGCAAAATATTCATCAAACAATAACGTTTTTGTACCATTAGATTCATTTAATCCTATCATTTAATTATGTTTATTTTAGGAACCATTTGTTGTAGAGGCGGAAGTAAAGGCGTTCCGGGTAAAAATATTAAACCCTTATTAGGTAAACCTTTAATTGCGTATACCATAGAAACAGCAAAACAATCATTGCTGTTAAACGATACAATTATTTCAACCGATGATGAACAAATTGCTGCAACTGCTAAACTATATGGAGCAAATATTCCTTTCATGCGACCCGCAAATTTAGCAACCGATACTGCCAGTAAATGGCCGGTATTTATTCATGCGGTAGAAACATACGAAAAACTACATCATGTTGTTGTTGATTATGTAGTAGATATGGATGTAACAGTGCCTTTAAAAAATGTTGCAGATATAGATGGAGCCATTCAATTGGCATTAAACGATAAAAATGTTGATGTAGTAATTACAGGTTACGAACCCGAGCGTAATCCTTATTTTAATATGATGGAAATAAATGAAAATGGATATGCAGAAATTGTAAAAAAAATGGATAAACCAATTGTTCGCCGCCAAGATGCACCTGCTGTTTATAGTTTAACACCTGCAGCGTATGTAGTTAAAAAATCTGCATTGTATGAATTTGAACATTGGAGTAAAGCAAAGTGTAAAATTTATCCAATTCCACGAGAACGGGCTGTTGATATTGACACAGAAATTGATTTTAAAATTGTTGAATTTTTAATAACTAAACAATGAGTATAAATCTTTTCGATTTAACTGATAGAGTTGCTATTATTACAGGAGGTGCCGGTTTATTGGCCTACGAGCATGCCATTGCTTTAAGTGCTTATGGAGCCAAAATTATTTTAACCGACTTTAATGAAGATAAATGCAAAATGGCGGTTGCGGAACTGCAAAAGCTACATATTAATGCTGTTGCAAAATATTGTGATGTTACCCAAAAGCAAAGTTGGGAAAAACTATTGATAGAAGTAATGAATGAGTTTGGTAAAGTGGATATTTTAATAAACAATGCAGGATTTACTAACCAAAGTAAGAGTGCCAATTTTGATGCAAGTTTCGAAAATTTTCCTTTGGAAGATTGGAATGCTATTATGAATGTTAATTTAACCGGAGCATTTTTAGGATGTCAGACTATTGGTAAACAAATGTTGGTACAAGGGAAAGGAAGTATTATCAATATTGCATCGTTGTATGGAGTGGTTAGTCCTAATCATGCTATTTATCCCGGTACCGGAATTTCACAACCTGTTGCATATAGTGTAAGTAAACATGGTGTTGTGGCATTAACAAAATATATAGCCACTTTGTGGGCCAGCAAAGGTGTTCGTGTAAATGCTTTAACACCCGGCGGTATTTTTAATAATCATCAAGGATTATTTTTAGAACGTTTTCAGCAGCTTAATCCCATAGGAAGAATGAGCGATAAAACAGAATTGCGTGGCGGTATTGTTTATTTGGCAAGCGATGCCAGCAGTCATGTTGTTGGGCATAATTTGATTATTGATGGTGGGTGGACGGTTTGGTAAATTTGATGTATTAATAGGTAGTTCTATAAAATTTTACTGCAAACTTAACTTAGCATATTGTACAATATTGATTATAAAGTACAAGTGTGCGACGCAACGAAGCAGCAATGAAATACGAAAGTTTGCTTCAAAAATAAAACTCTAAATTATTAAGCATAGTGAAACCATATTTTGAAATTGCCGGTAGAAAAATTGGGTACGATTATACACCCTTGGTAATTGCTGAGATTGGCATTAATCATGAAGGAAATTTAGCAACTGCAAAAGCTATGGTGGATGCGGCTTTTAGTGCAGGTGTCGAGGTGGTAAAACATCAAACACATATTGTGGAAGATGAAATGAGTAGTGCTGCAAAAAATACTATTCCGGGAAATGCAGATATTAGTATTTACGAAATTATGCGGCGTTGTTCGTTGGATGAAGAAGCTGAGTTGGAGTTGAAAAAATATGTTGAAAGTAAAGGAATGATTTTTATATCAACACCATTTAGTAGAGCTGCAGCCGATCGGTTACATAAATGGAATGTACCCGCTTATAAAATTGGAAGTGGTGAGTGCAATAATTATCCATTATTAAATCATATTGCAGCTTTTGGTAAACCCATTATTTTAAGTACCGGAATGAACACGATTGAAAGTGTAGCAAAAGCGGTTGCAATTTTTAAAAAATATCATGTGCCTTATGCATTATTGCATACAACCAACTTATATCCAACGCCCAATCATTTGGTGCGATTAGGAGCAATGGTTGAATTGCAAAATAATTTTCCGGATGCAGTTGTTGGATTAAGTGATCATACCTTAACCAATCATGCATGTTGGGGAGCGGTTGCTTTAGGTGCAAGTATTTTGGAAAGGCATTTTACTGATAATATGAATCGCCCCGGTCCGGATATTATTTGTTCAATGGATCCGAAAGCTTGCAGCGAATTAATTGAAGGAGCAAAAATTTTGCAACAACAGCGTGGTGGTGTAAAAGGGCCGGCTGAAGAAGAACAGGTAACTATTGATTTTGCATTTGCCACTATTTGTTCTATTAAATCAATAAAGAAAGGCGAAGTATTTACCAAAGAAAATATTTGGGTAAAGCGGCCCGGCAAAGGCGGAATATTAGCCGAAGATTATAATAAAGTGGTAGGAAAAATTGCAGCACATGATATAGCCAATGATGTGCAAATAGTATGGAGTGATATTGTATGATGCGAATAGCTATTTTAACAGGTAACGAATTAAGGCATCAATTTTTTAGAAAACGAATTGCCTTAACCACCGGTATTGAAGTAGTTCAATCTTTTTGTGAAACTGCACAGCAATTAATTGCCGAAGAAATAACAGAAGAAAATGTATTGCGTCATCAACACTTGCAAGCAAGATTACAATCAGAAAAAGATTTTTTTGAATTGTTTACAAATACAGTTGATGACAAATCGAATGCTATGATAATTGAGCGAGGCACTATTAATGATGAAGAATATATAAAAGCTATTTTGGAATTAGATATTGATTTAATTGTTGTGTACGGCTCTTCAATATTAAAAAATAATTGGTTACAATTATTTCCTAAAAAAATAATCAATGTGCATCTTGGATTATCTCCGTATTATCGTGGTTCTGCAACAAATTATTGGCCATTGATAGATGGTTTGCCGGAATGTGTGGGTGCTACTTTTATGTTTATAGATGAAGGAATTGATACAGGTGAAATCATACATCAAATGCGGGCAAGCTATCAATATTTTGATACGCCATCAACAGTTGGCAATAGATTAATTAAAGATATGACTGCCGTTTTTGCTTCCATCATACTTCAATTTAATTCTTTGCAAAAGCCTGGTAATATTAATTTTCACCCATTTAGAAAACTTTGTAGAAATAAAGATTATTCCGAAAATTCAGTTGATATAATATATAAAAATTTTTCCGGTAACATGATTGAAGAATATCTGAATCATCAACTTGAACGCGATAGTGTATTTCCAATTGTTCAAAATTTTGCTTTGCAATTATGATAAAGGCAGTGATGTATCATTATATCCGAAAGCCAAGTGAAGAATATCCGTTCTTTAAATTTCTGCATATTAATGACTTCAAAAAACAGTTAGATTATTTTCAAGAAAAATATACCATTTTACATCCTTCTGTTTTAGTGGATAAGCAATTGCAAAGTGGCGTTATACTTACTTTTGATGATGGAGTAAAAGATCATTTTAATTTTGTATTGCCCGAATTAATGAAAAGAAAAATTTCGGGTATTTTTTATGTTTCTACCGGCATGTATGCCAATAAAAAATTACTCGATGTTCATCGCTTACACATTTTGCTTGGCAAATTTGGAGGCGAATTTATTTATAAGCAAATAATGGCTTGCATCAATCAATCCATGTTGGTTGATGCACATATCGAAGAGTTTAAAACACTTACCTATACCTCTCAGAAAAATGATGCATTTACCGTATTGGTAAAGCGAATGATGAATTATTTTATTGGGTATCAATATCGTGAAGCTGTTATGGATATTTTGATGAAAGATTTAATTGCAGATGAAGAAAAATTATGTAAGCAATTTTATCTTTCTGAAAATGATATTAAACAAATGCACAGTGCAGGAATGATAATAGGAAGCCATACTGCTCAGCATAAAGTGATGAGCAAATTATCATTAGTTGAACAAGAAAAAGAAATCAACGATTCATTTTCTTTTATCGATTCAGTTTTAGGTAAGCAAAGCATAAGAACTTTTTGCTACCCTTATGGAGGCTTTCATACATTTACCTCCGATACCGAAAAATTATTACATCAATACAATTGCAATTATGCTTTTAACGTTGAACCAAGAGATATTGAGTGGAATGATTTAATTCATAAACAACAAGCATTACCTCGATATGATTGTAATGTATTTCCTTACGGAAAAATTTGGGAGAATTGAATGAAAAAGAAAATAGTTTTTTTAACTGGAACTAGAGCCGATTTTGGTAAGCTGAAATCTTTAATTCAGGGAATCAAAAATAGCAATCAGTTTGAAGTGCACATTTTTGCCACAGGTATGCACATGGATATGAAATATGGGTTTACGGTAAATGAAATTATCAAATGTGGTTTCGATAATATTTTTCGTTATATCAATCATGATAATGAAAGCTTAATGGAAATAACACTTGCCAATACTATTGAAGGTTTGGCAAGATATGTTCGATTAATTCAGCCTGAATTAATTGTAGTACATGGAGATAGAGTAGAAGCATTGGCTGGTGCAACGGTTGGTGCGTTGAATAATATTTTGGTAGCACATATTGAAGGAGGAGAATTAAGTGGTACGGTAGATGAATTAATTCGTCATGCCGTTTCTAAATTAAGTCATACTCATTTTGTAGCCAATGATGATGCCAAAAAACGTTTAATGCAAATGGGCGAATTGGAAAAAAGTATTTATGTAATTGGCTCTCCAGATATGGATGTAATGCTATCTAATAAATTGCCTTCATGGAGTTTTGTAAAAGAAAAATATGAAATTCCTTTCGATCGTTTTGCAATTTCCATGTTTCATCCGGTTACTACCGAAATAGAAAAAATGGATGAATATGCTGAAGAATATTTGAAAGCACTTACTTTATCGCAACAAAATTATATTATCATTTATCCGAACAATGATAAAGGTGCAGACTTTATTTTATCTAAATTAAAACACCTTCAACACAACAACTCATTCCGATTGTTTCCTTCCGTTCGATTCGAAAATTTTTTAGTAATGATGAAACAATCTATGTTTATTATTGGCAATTCCAGTGCAGGTATTAGAGAAGCACCTTATTATGGATTACCTACTGTTAATGTAGGAACCAGGCAAAATGGAAGAACCAATAACCCCGATATTATTCATACAGGGTATTATCATTCAGAAATTATTACTGCAATTCATAGGGCATTGGAATTACAATTGTTGCCTAAAAAACTTTTTGGTGATGGAAAAAGCAACGAAAAATTTGTTGCAATATTACAGTCGGATACATTCTGGAATACGTTTAAGCAAAAACAATTTAACGATAATTAAAACTGTACTTATATTTTATAATTCATGCATTCACGAATTAAAACTGTAATAGAAGCTAAAAAGTCTAAAAAACTTTTCAATTTCAGCGAATTTATTCGATACAAAGATTTATTGTATTTTATGGTATTACGTGATGTAACAGTATTGTATAAACAAACAATTTTAGGTTTTGCTTGGGCAATAATTAATCCTCTTTTTCAAATAGTAGTTTTTAGTTTAATTTTTGGTAAGTTAGTAGGCGTAAAACCCGATATTAATAATATGCCTTATCCTATCTTTTCTTGTTTAGCTGTAATTCCATGGACCTACTTTTCTAATTCACTCAATGCTTCGGGCAGCAGTTTAATCAACGCAAATAATATTCTTTCTAAAGTATATTTTCCTAGAATGATATTGCCCTTAGTGCCTGTTTTATCAAAACTGGTAGATTTTTCAATTTCTTTTCTCATCCTTATTGCCATGATGTTTTTTTATCGGTATCATCCCGGAAATAATATTGTATTTGTTATTATTCCATTATTCTTAGCTATCATTACTTCAGCTGGTTTGGGTTTTTGGTTTTCTGCATTATCCATCCAATATCGCGATTTTAAATTTGCACTATCCTTCATGTTACCATTATTAATGTACATAGCTCCTGTTGCATTTCCGGCTTCAAAAGTGTTACATACTTTAGGCAATACATGGTATCGGGTTTATGCAATGTATCCAATGGTTGGTGCAATAGAAGGATTTAGAAATTGTTTCTCTGCCAATGCATCCATTCCATGGAACTTACTGTTGATAAGTTATATAAGTGCTATTGCCTTATTTATAAGTGGTGCATGGTATTTTAAAAAAACAGAAAAATATTTTGCAGATATAGTGTAACCTGCAAATACACACTACTCAACATTGTTGCGTCGCACTCTTCAACTATAGTATCTTTAATCAACAAAAATATTCAATGAAAATAAAATTATTTCTTACCGATGTTGATGGCGTATTAACCGATGCAGGCATGTATTATACCGAAAGTGGAGATGAATTTAAAAAGTTTAATACCCACGACGGTATGGGCTTAATGTTATTAAAAGAAAAAGGAATTAAGCGAGGTATAATTACAACCGAAAACACAAAAATTGTTGAGCGAAGGGCAGCAAAACTTAAAATGGATTATCTATATCAAGGAAAAGGTTTTGGCAATAAATTAGAAGCTGCATTAGAAATTTGTGAAAAAGAAGGTATTAGTATTAAAGAGGCAGCATATATTGGCGATGATATTAATTGTATAGAACTTTTACAAGCAGTAGGAATAGCTGCTTGTCCTGCTAATGCTTTGCCACCGGTAAAAGCGATACCCGGAATTATACAGTTGCAAAAAAGCGGAGGCGATGGTGCCGTAAGAGAATTTATAGATTTGATTTTAGCAGATAAAATTTAAAATGAATAATGGCTAAGAACATTGCAATAAAAGTTACCAATTTATCTAAAGCATACCGCATAGGATTAAAAAGAGCCAAAGACAAAACTTTAGTTGAATCTTTCATTCGAACAGTGCAATATCCTTTTATCAACTTTAAACGCATAACCAGCTTAAAAAAATTAAATAGCAATTCTCAAGGCGATGATGTGTTTTGGGCTAATAAACATATTTCGTTTGAAGTGCATGAAGGAGAAGTATTGGGAATTATAGGTAAAAATGGAGCCGGTAAAAGTACACTACTAAAATTACTATCGCATATAACAGAGCCAACAGAAGGAAAAATTGAAATTTATGGTCGCGTAGCCAGTTTATTAGAAGTAGGCACAGGCTTTAATCCCGATTTAACAGGCAAAGAAAATATTTATCTTAACGGAACAATACTTGGATTAACAAAAAAAGAAATTGATGCTCGATACAATGATATTGTTGAGTTTTCGGGAATAGAACAGTTTATAGAAACACCGGTAAAACGATATAGTAGTGGAATGAAGGTAAGATTGGCTTTTGCAGTTGCTGCTCATCTCGATCCGGAAGTATTAATTATAGACGAAGTGTTAGCAGTAGGCGATGCAGAATTTCAAAAAAAATGTTTGGGAAAAGTACATTCAATTGCCAGTACCGAAGGCAGAACTGTATTGTTTGTATCGCATGATATGGCTGCTATTAAAAGCTTATGCTCTCGGGCTTTGTTATTGCAGAAAGGAAAAGTTATTGCCGATGGTAACCCTGCCGAAGTGGTTGATTTTTATTTAAAAAATAATACATCTAAACCCGAAAATCAATTACGTGTTGATGAAATGAAAAGAAGTGGCAATGGAAAATTTAAAGCCACCGGTATTGAATTTTTAAATGATAAAATGGAGCAAGTTGCTGTATTAGAAAGTGGCATGAATTTAAATATCAAAATTTATTATGAATGTTTTGCCAAGCCAATCAATCCTGTAATAAACCTCTTAATTAAAAATAATTTACAATTACCGGTAGTTAATTTATTAACACGTGTTGCATACAATGGCATTATTAAACTAAAAAACGAAGGCTACATAATTTGTAACATTCCCAAATTGCCATTAATGGCCGGAAGATATTTTATTGATTTATCTTTTAAGTTCGATTTTGAGTTTACAGATTATATTGAAGATATTGTTACAATTGATGTAGAAAAAGGCGATTATTATGCAACGGGAAAAATGTTAGATTCAATGCGTGATGGTATTTTAATTTATCACGAATGGAAAATTGATGAATAGTTGATGTAAACTTTTATTCTTTATAACAAAGATTGTTAACGATACTTCATGAAAGTAAAAAAGCGAATTGCCATAACAATTAGTTTTAGTTTCTCTATCAGATATATTATACGAACCGGTTTACTTGAGCAAATAAAAACTTTTGCAGAGCCTGTAATATGTATTTTCTGGAATCAGGAAGATGTGATAAAAGAATTGCAGGATAAAGGTTTTGAAGTACATATAGTTGCAGAATCTGTTAAGAGTAATGAATATGCCAATATTAGGTATAAATTAGATTATTGGTTTAGACATTTTCAACTAAAAAGTTATTCAAAAAATTTTGAACCACGTTATCTCGAAAAATTTAAGCCATTAAAAAAAGTAATTAAAAACAGACTTCGAGAATACTTTAATGTATTCAAATTGTATATTCCCGGTTATCTTTCCAAATTGCAATCACTCGAAAAAAAATTGTTACAGACTGATACCAACTATAACGAGATGATTGATTTGATTCAACGCTTACAACTTGATGCGGTTTTTTCTGTAACTCCTTTTCATACTCAGGAAGATATTTTTTTGCGTGCCGCAAAAGCGAGTAATAAAAAAATGATTACTTCTATTTTATCATTCGATAACATTGTTAAGCGTGGATGGATTCCTGTAAACTACGATTGTTATATGGTTTGGAATAAATATAACGATGCAGAGTTGCGAAGAATTTATACTGAAGCTATTATTCAAAACAATGCGAATGTTACTATTGTAGGAGCGCCTCAATTCGACTTTTATAAAAAAAAGGAATATTTATTATCTCGTGAAGCATGGTTGCAATTAGTTGGATTACCCATTACCGATAGAAAAATTATTTTGTATGCAGGTGGCCCTGTTAGCTTATTTCCTCAAGAGCCACAATTTTTACAGCACATTGTAGAAGCATTGGAAAACGGGTTGATAAAAGGAAACCCGATTATTTTATTCCGTTGCCATCCAATTGATACAATTGAAAGATGGAAAAAAGTAATTCCATCTTCCGAGTATGTTTATTTCGATTTGTCTTGGACCGGTAATTCAAAATTAACTTATGCTAATATTACCGATCAAGATATTATGAAACTCTGCTCCACGCTGCATTTTACAGATATTCATATTAATGTAGCATCCACTATGACCATTGACGGAAGTGCCTATCACAAGCCTCAAATTTGTCCGGCTTACGATGAATTATATCCTAACGAGTTACATGCACTGTCAGGATTTTATACTCAAGAGCATTATAGTTATACTACAAAAACAGGTGGAATTACATTAGCAAAGAATAGAAAAGAATTAATTTATTGTATTAATGATGCTTTACAACACCCCGAAAATTATATTAATAAGTGTAATGATGTAGTAAAGGAAGTAATAACTTTTACCGATGGAAAGTGTACAGAACGTGTGATAGCTGTTTTACAAAAAGAAGTAGAAAAAATAGTGTAATGAAAATTGTTCATGTAGTTTTAAATTATTATCCTTCTATTGGTGGAACACAATGGTTATTTCAAAATATTTCTGAAAGGTTGGTGAAGAATTATGGCGATGATGTAACCGTATTAACCATAGATTCTTTTTATGCTTCTGAAAAGAAAAAATATAAAAAAATTCTTCTTCCCAAAGAAAACTATAATGGGGTATACATTGAAAGGTTTCCTTTTATTCGATATCACTTGCCTTTATTTCGATTGATTAATAGAATTACTAATAAAATATTTCATTATCGTTTCGAATGGGTGATTGAAAAATTATACGGACCGTTATCTATCAGTCTGAAAAAAAGATTAAATAGCATAGAGGCAGATGTAATTTGTGGTTCGTCTTCAGCTTATTCTTTTATGAATTATCCTTTAAGGCGAAAGGGTAATAGAAAACCATTTGTTTTTATGGGAGCAATTCACTTTGTTTCTCAAAATAATCAAACAGATATTTCACAAAAAAAACTCGCTGCAATTCAACAATCCGAAATGTATATTGCTAATACACAATTCGAAAAAGATAAGTTAATTGCTTTAAAAGTTCCTGCAGAAAATATTGCTGTAATAGGTTGCGGAGTTGATATAGATAATTTTGGTTATGAGGCAGATTTGAATTTACGCAATGAATTGCATATTGATGATACCGATATTGTATTTGGTTTTGTGGGCAGACAAGAGCCTGTAAAGAGTTTAGATATTTTAATTAAAGCTTTTGTTATACTATCTGCAAAATATGCCAATGCTAAATTAGTGATTGCCGGAGCCGATTCGTGGTACACTTCCGAGTTAAAAAAAATGATAGATACTGCCGAGTGTGCCAATAATATTGTTTTGTTAAGTAATATAGATGAGCAACAAAAAATACAGCTACTTCAGTCTATAGATATTTTTGTTTCGGCATCGGCGAGTGAATCGTTTGGAATTGTATTTATTGAAGCATGGGCATGCAAAAAACCTGTAATTGGTGCAAATGTTGGAGCAATTAATTGTGTAATTGATGATGGAATAAACGGCTTATTATTTAACCCTTTTGATGCAAATGATTTAAGCGATAAAATGAAGTTGTTAATTGAGCAAAAAAATACACGAAATGCAATGGGCGATCGTGGTTACAAAAAAGTACAACAACAATATACTTGGGATATCATTACAGAAAAATATAGAAATACGTACAAGAAAGCTATCTTAAAATTTAAGAATAACTAATTAACTCATGTGTGGTATTGTAGGTGTATTACAACAGCAGCAACCTGAAAGTCAATCAGCATTTATTAATTGGGCTTTAGAAGCCATGCATCATCGAGGTCCGGATTCTAATGGCAATTGGCATGATGCTGTATTTCATACAGGTTTTGTACGATTATCAATAAGAGATTTATCACACCATGGTAATCAGCCCATGCATTCTCAATGCGGCAGGTATGTTATTGTATTTAATGGAGAAATTTATAATTCGGATAATTTTAAAGCTGCAATTATTAAAGATGGAATTCAATTTAAATCAACTTCCGATACAGAAGTATTATTAAATGCACTCATTAAGTGGCCACCCCAAGAGATATTGCCTAAATTAAATGGAATGTTTGCATTTGCTTTTTATGATAAACAGGAACAAAAGTTATTATTGGCAAGAGATAGATTAGGCATTAAGCCGTTATATTTAGGATGGAGTAGGGATGGCATTGTATTTAGCTCTCAATACGATCATATTATTAATCATCCTTATTGTAAAAGTAATTCTATTAATGCAGATGCCTTTTCACAATATATTAGTTTAGGTTATATCCCCGATAAAGCTGGTATCATTCAAAATACCATGTTATTTCCACATGGTTATTATGCAACGGTTTCTTTAAATGCAAGTATCAGTTTTCATGAATATTATGCGTATCCTGTTGCAGCAAATAAACACAATAGCAATAACTTAAGTGAAGTATTGCAACAAAGTGTAGAACAGCAATTAGTAAGCGATGTGCCTTTGGGAACTTTTATGAGTGGAGGAATTGATAGTACATTGGTTACATCTTATGCAGTTAATAAAGTAAATAATATACAATCATTTACAATTGGTGTTGAAAACAGTGAAATGGATGAAAGTGAAGCTGCACAAGGTTTCGCAAATATTTTTAAAACAAATCATCATTGTACTTTTATAAAGAACTCTGATGTGTTGAACATGATAGAGGAAAACTTTAAAGCTTATTCCGAACCTTTTGCCGATTATTCATCCTTACCAACTTTATTATTATCAAAAATTGCAAAAGAAAAGGTAACTGTTGTTTTAAGTGGCGATGGGGGAGATGAGTTGTTTTGGGGGTATCCTAGAAATCAAAAAATTATTCAACATGCTCAGGCTTTTAAGGAAAGCATAGCTATTCGGAATGTACAATTCTTAAAAGAAAAACTATTGCAACCTTCGGAACGGCACTATTTTAAACGTCATTTGTTTACCGATGATTATATTCATTATTATTATAAATCTATTTTTATTAACGGAGCCGAATTTTGGATGAATAGATTAATAAAAGAAACAAAAAAAGATCCCTATTTTTTAAATAAAATAATTCCTGAAAGAAACGATTTGAATAATGTATCAATGCTGATGAATAAAATAAGAAAAGTTGAAGTTGATTTGCATTTACAAAGAATTTTACTGAAAGTAGATAGAGCAAGTATGATGCATAGTTTAGAAGTGCGAGTGCCTTTATTAGATAACGAGGTAATAGATTATAGTACTTTAGTTAATTATAAAGATTGTATTGTAAATGCACATGGAAAATATAATTTGAAAAAAATATTGGCTGCTATTACTAATGACTCATTGGTATATCAACCTAAAAAAGGATTTACAGTTCCATTAGCATTATGGATGCGGCATGAATTATACAATGAAATAAGTAATACTATATTAACGATGCCTTTACATTGGCAGTTGTTTTTCAATAAAAAAACCTTGCAGCAAATGTTGATAAATCATCAGTCAGGCAAGCAAGATAACAGTTGGATTTTATGGGCAATTTATTCGTTAATAAAATGGGATAATATACATAGAAATAAATTTAAAAATTAAGAAGTGAGAATTTGCATAGTAGTTGTTAGTTTCCCAAATGTTAGTGAAACATTTATACTTAATAAGGTGGCTGCATTAGCCAGCCATGGGCATAATGTACAAGTAGTATGTGAAAAAAGAGAGAATGTAGGAGCATTTTATGAAGCATATTCAATTAAATCTTCACAAGTTACTGTTCACAATTTGCTATTACCCACATCCAAAGCATCGATAATTAAACAGTTACTTTTTCATCCTGCTTTATTTGTACAATCATTTTCATTATCAAGTAATGAATTTAAGAAAAGGTTTAAAAATAATTTCTACATTTCATTTTTCTCCAAGTTAAAACCCGATATTATACATTTTGAATTTTCAGGATTAGGCGTTTCTTTTCTTTCTATTATCGATCATTTAAAATGTAAATCAGTAGTAAGTTGCAGAGGAACTGCCGAAAAATTAAAATTGCAATTTGATGAGAAACGAAAAGTAGGATTAAAAACTTTATTTTCGAAAGTAGATTTAATTCATTGTGTATCTAACGACATGAAGCTAACGATACTACCTTATTGCACCAACAGCGAAAAAATATTTATCAATACTCCTGCAATTGATCCTAATTTTTTTCAACCGGCTATTCATAAAAAACAAAACACTAAACTTATTATTGTATCGGTTGGTCGCTTAACTTTTTTAAAAGGCTATATTATTGGCTTTCTTGCTATGAAAGAATTAAAAGCAAAAGGAATTGAGTTTGAATGGAAAATTATTGGCGATGGTAGTGATATGGAGCATCTTTTATTTCATAGGCAATACCTTAATTTAAAGGATGAAGTGTTTTTACTTGGAAAAAGAAATAAAGAAGAAATTAATGAAATTTTAGGTAGTGCAGATATTTTTATGCTTACCAGTTTTTCTGAAGGAATACCTAATGTAGTATTAGAAGCAATGAGCAAAGAATTACCTGTTGTTTGTAGTAGGTGTGGAGGTATTGAAGAAGTAATTACACAGGAAGAAGATGGATTTTTAGCTGATATTTACGATTATGAAAGCATAGCAAAATATATAATTATGCTTGCTAACAATGATTCGTTGAGAAAAAAAATTGGTGTTAATGCAAGAAAAAAAATAATCGAAAAATTTACCCTTCAGCAGCAAACACAAATTTTTGAAAAACATTATCGAACAATTTTGCAAAACAAATAAATTGATTTTTTCTTTTATAAAATATACACAGGCGGGATGGTATTTTAATTTAATTCCTTTAATAAAAAAAGATATTCCAACTTGCTATTATCATCCTTATTTAATGCAGTTGCCACTCAAAGAGGAAATTGTGTTAGATATTAATTATCAAACTTCATCTGCTCAATATGCAGATGCCGGATATAGGTTATGGCATAAAGGAATTCTTTTGCATTGCGATGAACAAGTTATTACAGAAATACAAGCTTTGCCACGCCCTTCAGTACAAGATGAGTATAGGTTTATTGCCAAATATTGGGGAACAAAATGGATTATTCTTATTTTTTTAATTCGATTCTGTTGTTTTAAAAATCCTTTTAAAGAAGTAATCGGCTTTCTAAAAGCCTATGCAATTAAGAAAGTAAACTTATATGAGCAAATAAATAATTGGGATGATTATCATAGTTTTCATTCTAACTTAATTGATTCAAATCCTTTTGTATCTGTTATTATTCCTACTTTAAATAGATACCAATATTTAAAAGATGTATTAACTGATTTAGAAAATCAATCTTATCAAAATTTTGAGGTTATTATAATAGATCAGTCTGATAATTTTGATTCCAATTTTTATACGCCTTTTAAATTAAACTTAAATATTGTTCATCAAAAAGAGAAACTATTGTGGACTGCCAGAAACTTTGCTGTTAAAGAAAGCAAGTCGCCTTATCTTTTATTTTTTGATGACGATTCAAGAGTGGAATCTGATTGGATAAAGCACCATTTGAAATGTTTAGATTTTTTTAATGCCGATATTTCCGCAGGTGTTTCTATTTCTGTTGTGGGCGGTAGAATTCCTAAAAATTATGATTTCTTTCGGTGGGCCGATCAGTTTGATAGTGGTAATGCAATGGTGAAAAGAAGTGTATTTGAAAAAATTGGATTATTCGATTTGCAATTTAATAAGCAAAGTATGGGTGATGGTGAATTTGGATTGCGTGCTTATTTAAATGGATGCATTTCAATTTCTAATCCATATTCCAAACGTGTGCATTTAAAAGTTAGCGCCGGCGGATTACGTGAAATTGGTCATTGGGATGGGTTTAGACCCAAAAAATTATTTGCCCCAAAACCGGTACCCAGTGTTATTTATTTGTACAAAAAATATTTCTCTAAAAAATTATATCGCAGTGTAATATTGTCGGGTATTGCTTTGTCTAATATTCCCTACAGAAAAAAAGGTAATACTATTGCGTTATTAGTAAGTATTTTTCTTGCAATTCCTAAATTGCCATTACTAATATTTCAATTTAGAAAATCATTATCTATTGCTAATAAAATGTTGGAAGAAGGAGATAAAATTCAGTGGCTATAAATACCAATTTTATTCGGGCATCTACGTATAAGCCTAATCATCTTATCTTAATTAAATATGCTATTGCAATAGCTGTAGGTTTGGTGATAGGAAAAAAAGTTGTTCCCGGAAATGTTATGAGTATAGTACAATTTGCGGGTATAGCAATTTGTTTTTGGTATGGTATAAAAGAAAACTACAACAAGTTATTTAGTGTATTGCCCTATGTATGTTACAACGAGGCATATATGCGTGGGTTTATAAAATCTTTTCCTTATTTAGCACTTCAGTACTTTTTTATTTTTTTGTTTGGCTATTTATTCTTTAAAAATATTTCTACCAAAAAAGCACATACAAATGCTTATTTGTTAATGTTGGTATATGGTATATTAGAATTTATCCAATCATTTTTTCCGGATGATCCAGATCTGTTACGCCCCATTATTGTAAATAGTATTGCATTAATTGTTATTATAGTTTGGGCATCATTCAATCAACTAACTCCCGTTATAATCCATAAAACGCTCACCAATATTAAAGTAGCGTCTATTTACTTAGCAAGTATTGTTTATGTAGCACATTTAGATGGTGGCATTACTTACAATACACAATCTAATTTTGGTTCAAGTAATGGATTAGCTCCGGTTCAATTAAGTGCATATTTGGGCTTAGGTTGTATTTTACTTTTATTTTCTTTTATGAATGCCGAAGAACGAAAATTTAGGTTATACAATATTGCATTATTTGCTTATTCGGTAACTGTAATGGTGTTAACTTTTTCTCGCGGTGGGTTATATTTTTTAGGCATTGTTTTATTGTTGTTTTTTTATTTTAATAGAGTGCAGTTAGGCAAATATGCTAAATTGCTTTTTTTAATACCTATAGGTTTGGGAATATTTAGTTATGTTCGAGATCAAACAGGTGGTGCAATTGTAAAAAGATACGAAAGGCAAGATGCCTCTAATAGAGGTGTTTTAGTACTTCAAGGATTTAGGCTTTTTTTCGAAGAGCCTTTACTGGGCGTTGGAACAGGCAATTATGCCACACAAGTTTTTTTGCGTAAATATTACGACCGTGTATCTACTGCACATAACGAATTTGTTAGAGCTGCAGCCGAACATGGAATTTGGGGTTTACTTTGTTATTGGGGATTTTTTATTTGGATATTTCGAGTCATCATTTTGCGAAATGGCCCTAATAAAGAGTATTCTCTATATTTTTTAACCTTGTTTTGCTTAATAATAATTCATAACGGACTTAAAATTTCTATTCAACCATTATTAATGATAATGGCTATTGCTAACCCAAATACCTTATTACATAAGAAAAAAGCCTATGCAAAAAGTTGAGATAAGTTCTTTAAACGATTTAAATCAGTTGGCAAGATGCCATATCGACTGCTTTCCCGATACATTGGCAAGTGTATTGGGTATGAACTATGTACGAAAAAGACTTGAATGGTTATTAGTAGATACTGATAGATTTATGTTACATATTAGAAACGAGCAAAACGAAATTGTTGGCTATTGTGCAGGCTCTATTTTATATAGAATAGGAGAAGGTAGTAGTAGTAATATGTTTCAATATGCTTTTAAAGAAGCAATTGTAGGTATTCTGCAAAAGCCATACTTAATATTTAATAAACAAGTTATTAAATTATATCCCTTCATCTTCAAAAATATTAAAAGAAAAATACGCCATTTAATTAGTAAACCAAAACCCATTTCGGCTATTACCCAAAAAAACAATATAGCAAAAGCAGGATTGGTTGTTATTGGAATTGAAAGTGCCTATAGAGGAACGGGAATGTTTATTCAATTAATGAATGAATTTGAAAAGCAAATGATTGAACGTAAACAACAGCATGTAAAACTTTCTGTTAAACAAAAAAATGGAAGAGCTATTGCCGCGTATGAAAAAATGGGATGGATAAAAATTGAAACACTTGGCGATACTTTTGTAATGAGTAAAAGTTTGTGGTAACCAATAATAAAATATTAATTGTAGGATTATTTCTTTCCGAGAAAAACAAACATAAAATATATCGAACAGCTGCTGATCAGTTGGCAGAGTTGTTATCAAAAAATAATTATTCCATTATTAAAGTATCCTATCACATAGGAAAAATTAAACGGTTTGCCGATACTTTAATAACCATATTTCTAAAAAGGAAAGAATATCAAATTGCAATTGTTCCTTTATACGGAGGAACTGCCAGTTTATTTTGGGCTCAATCGGCCATCATGCTATTAAAATTACTCAATAAAAAAATAATCTTAATTATTCATGGTGGCTCAATACCTCAGCGTATGGAGCATCAAGCTAATCGTTATTTACGTGTAATTGATAAAGCAGATGTGGTAGTTTGTCCTTCTAATTTTATTGTTCAAACTTTAGAAAAATACCAGCATAAAGCAGTGTTGATAGAAAATGTGCTTAATGTAAATGAGTATACCTTTCAGAATAAAAATAAATTTCTTCCAAACTTATTTTGGATGCGAACATTTGAAGATGTGTATCATCCAATAATGGCAGTAAACGTATTGCATCAGTTGAAGAAAAATTACCCTACTGCAAAAATGATTATGGCAGGCCATGATAGAGGATTATTACCCGCCGTTAAACAATTAGCTACAGAATTAAACGTTATTGATAGTATAGTATTTCCCGGGTACATTACTAATGAAGAAAAAAATAAAATTGCCCAAGAATATGATATACATATTTGTACCAATAAAATTGATAATGCACCGGTAAGTATGATTGAAATGATGTGTTTGGGTTTGCCGATTGTTAGCGTTAATTCGGGTGGAATTCCTTTTTTGGTAACAGATAATTTTAATGCTCTTTTAGTGAATGTGGACGATGTTGCATCAATGGTTGAGAAGATTTCGTTGATAATTGACAATCCTGAAATTGGAAAAAAATTAGTGCAAAATGGTATAGCAACTTCCTCTCAATATGACGAATCGGTTATCATAAAAAAATGGAACTTTTTATTGCGTAATTGAATCTATTTCTATGAACAAAATAAAATTTGCAATTGTAGGTTGTGGTAGAATTGCACAAAGACATGCAGAACATATAAACAGTTTTGGAAAGTTAGTTGCTGTATGCGATATAGCATTTGAAAAAGCCATTGCTTTAAGCGAAAAATACGAGGCAGTTGCGTATAAATTAATTGATGAAATGTTGCAGGTTGAAAAAGAAATTCAAGTTGTAGCAATTTGTACGCCTAATGGGTTACATGCACAACATGCCATTAAAGCATTAAAAGCAGGCTATCATGTATTGGTAGAAAAACCTATGGCATTAACGGTATATGATTGTGGAGAAATGATTAAAGCTGCCGAAAAAGCCAATAGGCGTTTATTTGCTATTAAACAAAATAGGTTTAATCCGCCGGTGGCTGCAGTTAAGGAAGCTATTGATAAAGGTATTTTAGGAAAAATTTATAGCGTTCAATTAAGTTGCTTTTGGAATAGAAATAAAGATTATTATGAAAATTCTTGGAAAGGAACTAAAGAGTTGGATGGTGGAACTTTATTTACGCAGTTTAGTC
Organism: Hydrotalea sp.; assembly: GCA_027364735.1. Taxonomy (GTDB): domain Bacteria; phylum Bacteroidota; class Bacteroidia; order Chitinophagales; family Chitinophagaceae; genus JAKAJX01. The sequence goes on from DAHXOT010000033.1 coordinate 42,296, forward strand.
ATTTTGTTGATTTATTGTATTGGTTAATTGGCGATATTAAGCGAGCTTTTGCATTAACAGCCAATTTTGCTCACGAAGGTATTATTGAGTTTGAGGATACAGGTGCAGTTGCCATTGAATTTTATAATGGTGCAATTGGTACAATTAATTATACAGTGAATAGCTATAAAAAAAATATGGAAGGATCCATTACAATATTTGCTGAAAAAGGTACTGTAAAAATTGGTGGTCAATATTTGAATGAATTAGAATACCAATCTATTGAAGGATTTGAATTTAAAGATTTACCCGAGGGTAAAGGCCCCAATAATTATGGTACTTATGTTGGCTCTATGAGTAATCACGATAAAATTTATCAAAATGTTATTGATGTATTACAGAAAGATGAATCAATTTCTACGAATTCTTTTGAAGCATTAAAAACAGTAGAAATTATTGATAAAATATATCAATCAGCTAAACACGTACAATAACAATGCAACCAAAAATATTTCAATCGGCTATTCGCAATGTTGTATTTGGAGAAAATGTAAAAGTAGTAGAACCTTGTAATTTGTATGAGTGTACAATTGGTAACAATACTTTTATTGGACCATTTGTTGAAATTCAAAAAGGCGTAGTAGTAGGCAATAATTGTAAAATTCAATCGCATAGTTTTATTTGCGAATTAGTTACCATTGGTAATAACTGTTTTATTGGTCATGGTGTAATGTTTATTAACGATTTATTTGAAAATGGTGCTCCTGCCGGAGGCGATGCAACATTATGGCACGCAACTACCATTGGTAATAATGTTTCCATTGGAAGTAATGCAACCATTCTTCCTGTATCTATTTGCGATAAAGTGGTAATTGGTGCAGGTGCAGTTGTTACAAAAAATATTGTTCAGTCGGGCGTTTATGTTGGTAACCCTGCAAAACTTATCAGAGTAATAGAATAATCTTCTTAATTCCATAAATTATTGTATGCATATTCCTTTTGTTGATTTAAAAATTCAGTATCAGTCAATTAAAAACCAAATTGATAATGCTATTGAACAGGTAATAACAGAAACTGCATTTATTGGGGGTAAATATGTACAACAATTTGAAAAAGCATTTGCCGACTTTTATGGCTCAAAACACTGTATTAGTTGTGCCAATGGAACAGATTCGTTATATATTATAATGAAAATGTTAGGGATTGGAATAGGAGATGAAGTGATAACTGTTGCCAATAGCTGGATTAGTAGTAGTGAAACCATTTCTCAAACAGGTGCTACTCCTGTTTTTGTTGATATTCATCCAAATTATTATTCAATAGATGAAACCTTAATTGAGTCTAAAATTACTTCTAAAACAAAAGCCATTATTCCGGTTCACTTGCAAGGTCAAATGTGTAATATGGCTGCTATTGCGGCATTGTGTGAAAAATATCATTTGTTGCTTATAGAAGATTGTGCTCAAGCTCATTTAAGTGAATACAACAATGTGCGGGCAGGATTAACAGGTATTGCAGCATCTTTTAGTTTTTATCCGGGGAAAAATTTAGGAGCTTATGGCGATGCAGGCTGTATTATTACTAACGATGATGCATTGGCTACAAAATGTAAAATGTTTGCTCGCCACGGTGCTTTAATAAAACATCAGCATGTTATGGAGGGAATTAATTCTCGAATGGATGGAATGCAAGCCGCTATTTTATTGGCAAAATTACCCTTCATGCAAAAATGGACTGAGCAACGAATTGCTAATGCAGCCTATTATCAAAAAATATTGAATGAGGTGGATGAAATTATTTTGCCAATGGTTCGTCCCAATACCAAGCATACGTATCATTTATATGTTATTCTGGCTAAACAAAGAAATGAATTGGCTAAATTTTTACATGAAAAAGGAATAGAAACTACCATACATTATCCTACACCTTTGCCACTGATGGAAGCGTATCAATATTTGCATTACTCAGAAAAAGATATTCCTGTTTCGGCAAAATATAAAGATGAAATTCTTTCATTACCCATGTTTCCTGAATTAACCGAATTACAGATGAATTATATAGCCGAAACGATAAAAGCATTCTACACAAAATGATTCTTTCAATTATTTGTCCCACTTTTAATGAAGAAAAATATATTGAACAAACCATCAACAGTTTTATTCAGCAGCAATGCAATTCCTTCGATTTGGAAATTTTAATTTGCGATGGAATGAGTACAGATAATACAAGAAAAATTGTTCAATCATTTCAAGAAAAATATACAAACATTCGCTTAGTAGATAATATTAAACGCAAAACACCTTTTGCATTTAATATAGGATTAAAAGAAGCCAAAGGAGAATATGTTGCCATTTTAGGTGCTCATACAAAATACGAGAATAATTATTTGCAAGCTTGTTTTGATGCATTAATTGAAACCAACTCAATTGGTTGTTCGGGTAGAGTAATAACCGAATCGGCATTTAATACAATGCAGGCAAAGCTAAGCGAATGGGTAATGCAAAGCAGCTTTGGCGTTTCGGGTAATTCGTTTAGAGTAATGAAAGAAGGATATGTTTATTCGGTAAATTTTCCGGTGTTTCAAAAGCAAGCATTAATTGAACTTGGAGGGTATGATGAAACATTTATACGCAACCAAGATAATAATATGAATCAGCGATTATTAGATGCAGGACACCAATTGTATTGCACTTGGAAAACAAAATGCTTTTATCGGCCACCGGCCAATATTAATAAGTTGTTTAATTATGCGTACACTAATGGATGGTGGAATGCCAATAGTTTTATTGTTCATAGAAAAAGCATGCGATGGCATCATTTTATTCCATTTGTATTTGCAATAGCTATCATCTTTTCATTGGTGGCTGGTATTATTGGCTATTATGTATCATCATCATTTATTTATTTAGGTTTGTTTGTATTAATTGTGTTATTGCATGCCATGGTTGGCGTATTAGCTACTATTCAATTGCTAATACTAAAATTTGATTATAGAAAAATATTTTTGCCTTTCATTTTTTTCGGGTTTCATTTCAGTTATGGCTGGGGAACTATCAAAGGCTTTATACAAAAGCTAATAAAAAAATAAATGCTTATGAAAATACCATTTTCGCCTCCATATATTGATGAAGATGTTGAAAAAGAAGTGCTGGATGCTTTGCGTAGTGGATGGATAACTACAGGCCCTAAAGTAAAAGCATTAGAGCAAGAAGTGATAACATATTGTAATGTAGAAGCAGCATTGGCAGTTAATTCGGCAACAAGTGGTATGATGCTGGCCTTACATTGGTTTGGCATTACTCATGGAGATGAAGTAATTATTCCTGCCTATACTTATGTTGCAACCGCTTTGGCAGTATTGCATATTGGTGCAAAACCGGTAATAGTAGATGTTGAGGACGATTTTAATATTTCTGTTCTAAAAATTAAAGAAGCAATAACAGAAAAAACAAAAGCTATTATTCCGGTTGATTTTGCCGGCTGGCCTTGTAAATACGATGATATAAATGAATTGATCAATGAACCTGAGATTAAAAGTAAGTTTTTGCCAAAAGGCGAGAATCAAAATAAATTAGGAAGAATTTTAGTTGTAAGCGATGCGGCACATTCTATAGGAGCTACTTATAAAAATAAGAGAACAGGTAAGTTAACCGATATTACTGTTTTTTCTTTTCATGCAGTTAAAAATATTACTACTGCAGAAGGTGGAATGATATGTTTAAACCTGCCATCTGCATTTGATAATAAAGCAATTTATGCTACACTTCGGCTATGGAGTTTAAATGGCCAAACTAAAGATGCATTTTCAAAAACTCAAGCCGGTGGCTGGAAATATGATATTGTGTATCCGGGATTTAAAATCAATTTATCCGATATTGCTGCTGCAATAGGGCTGGCTCAAATAAAAAAATATAACAGTCAATTATTAGTAGAAAGAAAAAGGGTATTTGATTTTTATAATACCGAGTTTGAAAAATATCATTGGGCATTATTACCTCCTTATAATTTAATTCATTCCTCTTCCAGTTATCATTTATACCCTTTGCGTATTAAAAATATTTCAGAACATCAACGCGATAGCATCATTGAAAAATTAGCTGCTAATGGTGTTTCGGTAAATGTTCACTTTATCCCGTTACCTATGCTTACTGTATTTAAAAAAATGAATTATAGTATTCAACATTTCCCAATGGCATATACAAATTATGCCACAGAAATATCATTGCCAATTTATCCGCAATTAACCAATGTACAATGTGCCTATATTGTAAAGCAAATTGTTAATGCTGTAGCAGAGCTATAAATTGTAATTAATGATTCGATTTTTAGATATTATCATTGCTTTATTGGCACTATTAATTCTTTCTCCTTTTTTTATAATAGCTGCTATTATTATTAAGCTAACATCAAAAGGACCAATATTTTTTTTACAACAGCGTATTGGTAAGCATGGTATTGAATTTACTTTAATTAAGTTTCGAACCATGTACATTAATCGCCGTAATACCCATGCTATAACCGTTGGGGCAAGAGATAATAGAATAACGCCCGTTGGTTATTATTTTAGAAAGTTGAAAGTAGATGAATTGCCACAGCTAATTAATGTACTTATTGGCAATATGAGTTTGGTTGGACCAAGGCCCGAACTAAAAAAATTTGTGGATTTATATACAGATGATCAGCGTAATGTATTAAATGTTTTACCCGGTATAACAGATTATGCCTCTATTTATTTTAGAAACGAAAATGAATTATTGGCAAATAAAGACAATCCGGAACTTTTTTATATTGAACACATTATGCCTCAGAAAATTAAAATGAACCAAAAGTTTATACAAAACCCCTCTATAGGTTCCTACTTCAAAATACTTTGGTTAACTGCAATAAGTGTAATTAAGCAAATTCCTCCCTTAAAATAGTATGTCAAACGATTAAATAAGTAGTTTATATAATTTATACGTTTATTTTTTCGTTATTTTGTAGTGAATTAGATTACAGCATTTATATTTTTTAGAAAATTGGTTAAAGCGTGATAGTATTTGTGAAAAAATTTAGATCATTTTTATTAAATGCAAGTATTGCTCCTAAATGGGCTGTATTAGCACTAGATATTTTCATTTCATGTTTTTCTATACTCTTGGCATTTGGACTTAGGTTTAACTTCGATTGGCAACATATTTTAGAAGAACAGCTATATAAAAACATTTTAATTGTTTTTATTATTAACACTACGCTTTTTTATTTATTTAGAACCTATCAAGGTATTATTCGGTACTCGGGTACACAAGAAGCGTATAAAAGTGTGTGGGCTATATTTTATTCCTTTTTTATTTTACTTGTTATTAATGTTGCTTTAGGGGCATCTCATTTAAACCAGGTTTCGCCAATATCTGTTTTATTTATCTACTTTTTTATTACCTCATTTTCTTTATATGGCTATCGCTTATTAGTAAAAAATTTTTACAAATCGCAATCTTCAGGAAACGATACAATACATGTTGTTATTTATGGTGCTCAGCATAATGGTACGCTTTTAAAAAAAACAATTGAAGAAACATCGAATTATGAGTTTAAGGTAATTGCTTTTTTCGATAAACCCGAAGCTGGTGTAGTAGGTAAAACCATTGATCATGTTCAAGTTTTTCCTTTTTCAAGTGCCGGAACTATTTTTAAAGAATGGAAAATTAAAACACTGTTTTTTGCAAAAACAGATTTTGAGTTAGAAGAAAAAAATGAAATTGTAGATTTTTGTTTATCTCAAGGAATAAAAGTAATGAATATACCGCCTATGAACGATTGGATTCATGGGCATTTAAATATCAATCAGCTTCGCGAAGTTAATATTGAAGAACTTTTAGGTCGTACCCCAATTAATTTATACAATCAGCATGTAATTGATCATTTACGCGATAAAAAAATATTAATTACCGGAGCTGCAGGATCAATAGGAAGCGAGTTGGCAAGGCAAATAGCAGCAGTATATCCGGCAGCATTAATTATTTGCGATCAAACTGAAAGCGGATTATATGAATTAGAATATGAATTGCAGCAAAAATTTAAATTAGGTAATGCCTTAAAAGTATTTTTGGGCGATATAAAAGATGAATATGCTATGAATAGCATGTTTAGCAGATTTTTACCACAAGTTGTTTTTCATGCTGCAGCCTATAAGCATGTGCCAATGATGGAAAATCATCCTTCTGAGGCAATTAGAAATAATGTTTTAGGAACAAAAGTACTTGCCGATTTATCGGAGATTTATGGTGTAGAGCGATTTTTATTTGTATCAACCGATAAAGCTATTAACCCTTCTAATGTAATGGGTGCATCGAAACGTATTGCTGAAATTTATTGCCAATCAATTCAAACAAGAGAATCGCCACCACATTGGGATAGTGGCATTATTCAAATGGTTGGAAAACCTAAAAGAACAAAATTTATTACTACTCGATTTGGTAATGTATTGGGCTCTAATGGTTCTGTGATTCCTCGATTTAAAGAACAAATAGCAAAAGGTGGACCTGTTACTATTACGCATCCGGACATTATTAGATATTTTATGACCATTCCTGAATCATGTTCTTTAGTATTAGAAGCTATTACAATGGGAAATGGTGGTGAAATATTTTTGTTTGATATGGGTGAACCGGTGAAAATTTTAGATTTAGCTAAAAAAATGATTCAACTTTCCGGTTTAGTTCCGGGGAAAGATATTGAACTGCGATTTACCGGATTGCGTCCGGGCGAAAAGCTATTTGAAGAGCTATTGAATAAAGAAGAAGAAGTAATACCTACGCACAACAAAAAAATATTAATTGCTAAAGTAATTGAATACGATTTTGATCAAGTGTCTAAAAATATTGACTATTTAATAGGACTAAGTCTTAAAAATCAGGATGAAGATGTGGTAAAACAAATGAAGCGTATTGTTCCTGAATACATAAGCAATAACTCCATCTACGAGTCAATTGATGGTGAAAGAATTGCCTCCTCATCTTTATATTCGGCATTAAGTGGAATGTAAATTTTCATAAGCTAATTATGTTTTCTTTTTTTAAATCGCAATCAAAACTTATTGATCTTTCATTTCTTTCTGTTGATATGCACTCGCATTTATTGCCTGCATTAGATGATGGTGCAAGTTCACTTAGCGATTCCATTTTTTTAATTAATGAATTACACGCTTTAGGCTATAAAAAATTAATTTGTACACCGCATGTATTAAGCGGTATTTACGATAATACAACGGATAAAATTAAAACGGCACTTGCACTACTTAACAATGAGTTGCAAAACCAAAATATACCGGTTGAAATTGCAGCGGCTGCCGAGTACATGGTTGATTTTGACTTTGAGTTAATGGTGGATAAAAAATTACCACTATTAACTTTTGGTAAGAATTATGTGCTGATAGAAATGTCGTATGTTGGGGCTTCTCCTAATATTGAAAAAGTTATTTTTAATTTACGCGTTGCTGGGTACGTGCCGGTAATTGCTCATCCTGAGAGATATAATTATTATCACAAACAATTTAAATATTATTATGAATTGAAGGAAAGGGGTTGTTTATTGCAATTAAATTTACTTTCTTTAATGGGCTATTATGGCGGATATGTAAAAAAAATAGCCGAGCAACTTTTACACAATCAGATGATAGATTTTATTGGAACAGATTTACATCATCAGCAACATTTAATGGCGATTAAAAAATTTGTAGCAACTACCCATTTTGCAGCTTTAATGAGTAATACTTCATTTTTAAATAATACTTTGTAAAAAGGGTTATTCGTTCCATATCCATTGTATTATTTGCTGAGCATTTTCATTATTATTACAAATATTCTTCAAAAATTTTTGCCTTTTTTCAATTTGCAACGATGTATATGATTGTTGGTATAAATTTTTAATAGCCATTATAAATTCTTCCTCGGTATTGCAAATGGTGCATACCTCATCTACTGCCAATCCCTCTAAAGTTTCGTTGTTAGCAATACAATATCTTCCCGTAAATAAGGCATTAACTAATTTTAGTTTTACACCTGTTGAACTAAAAGAAGGTAAAATGTTTATTTGAGCTTTTGCAATCATGTCTTGCATTTCTTTGTAAGTGGGGTTAGCAACTAAACAAGTATATTTTTCTTTATGCAATAACCTTTCTATCTTTTTCGATGGATTTTTTCCTGTAACAACTAAGGGTAATTTTAGTTGATTAAATACATTTCTTAATAACCAAATAACTGCTTTTTCGTTGCTTTCAACGCTTAAATCTCCATGATAAATACAATAACTGCCTTTTCCTTCATGTATGTTTAAATCCCAATCTTCAGGTATAAATACAGGCAAATAAAAAATGGGCTGATAGTTAAATTCATTTTGCAAAAAAGCCATATCACTTTTCGAAACTGCCCAAAACATGGTAGCTTTTGATGCTATATTTTTTTCATATTTTTGTAATAAACGGCTCTCTCTGGAATAAAAAATTTTGTGTAAAAATGAAGTACTTGATTTTGATAGTGAGCGGTAATAAGTAAATTCAATATTATGTAGGCGAACATATTTTTTTCTCTCAATAAATCTATCATCATTCAGCAAATAAGTGCAGTGGATACCTTCCATTAAAATAGGAAAATCATCAAGTAAAAGATTATTCAGTAACTCGTCACTTTTTCTGCTTGCAACAATATATGGCAGGTGCAATGAAAATCCTTTATGCCCCAAGTTTCGTGAATAATAATTAATGCTAAAACAATATTTTTCTAATTCATCTTGCTTACCGGTTCCATAATCAAAGCAATGTAGGTGTATCTTAATGCCTTCTTTATGAAGAAATTTTATTTTGTAAAATAGATCGAATATGCCACCATAGTTCACAGGAAATGGAACAGTAAAACAAATAACATGCAAATGTTTTTCCATATCACAGAAGTTTAAACATTTGGTTTAAATAATTTATCATAAAACGATAATAATTTTATTTCTTCATTTTGCCAACATAAAATATTTCTGGCTAAGAAACAGTTTTTTCTAAGTTCGTTATATATAACATCATCATTCAATAATTTGTTTATGGCAGATGCAATTGTATTTGCCGATGTATCTTCAATTAACAGGGCTACATGATACATACCATTTATTTTATGGTATTCCGGGTAATTGACACAAATCTGTGGAATGCCAGCCATTATATAATCGAAAAATTTATTAGAAAGTGAATAAATTTGATTTAAGCCTTTATGCTCAAATAACGTTAATCCAATGGTTGCAGTTGGCGTAAATTTTTGCAAGTTATCGGGTTGCAAATAACCTTGTAAAAAAATTTTATTAGTTAAATTATATTGATTAATTAAAGATTTAAGCTGGTAGTAATAATTTCCTTCACCAACAATATAAAGAGGATGGTTAACTTGTAGCATTGCCGGAATTAACGTTTCAAAGCATCTGCCTTCGTTTACAGCTCCTTGATAAATAATAAATGTATCCAACTTTTTATCTTCTGTTGCAAGTATTGTTTTTTCAGGGAGGTTTCTAATAACTGCATAATTTACTTTATGTATATTCTTAAATTCTGTTTTAATAAAGTCATTAACCGTATATCCATATTTGAATTTAGGAATTGAAAATTGCTCAATTAACTTCCAAATTTTGTAAACAATTGGGCGAGTTACAATTTCTTTCTGTTGACTAAAGAATTCGTGGGCATCATAAATTCTTTTCTTTTTTTTAATAATTGATGTTATTAAGCAAGGTAAAATAGTATCAATATCAATAGCACAAACGGCATCAAATGGATGTTTAAGTAATAATATTGTTAAGCGAACATTTAATACAAGGTAAAATAGTATGCCTTTTTCAAAAAAACAGTTAACTCTTTTTTGAGTATATACTTCTTTCGTTAGGTTTATTGAGGTTCTTCTTTTTCTTCCAACTAAAATAACAGAATAGCCATTATTCGATAATGATCTGCAAATTCTTTGCATTCGTTGGTCGTAGGAAAGGTCATTAGAAACCGTAAAAATAATTGTTGGCAAATAATAAATATTGTCTGTAATAAATATATTAACTAAAATTGCTTGTAAATGTAAAAACTTTAGCTGCAATTTGCTATTTTTTAAGTAAAACTCCTTACCTTTGCCGCCATAATTAAACAGAAGAAATTTTTTGGATGTTTTTAAAAGAAATTGAGATGCCAATTACAAAAGAAAAAAAAGCAAATATTTTTGCAAACTTTGGCGGAAATGCTGCCAATACAGGTTCTATTGAGGCTCAGATAGCTTTATTAACAGAGCGTATCTCTCATATCAGTAATCACCTGCAAGCAAATAAAAAAGATTTTTCAACCCACAGAGGTTTAATGCAGTTAGTTGGTCAGCGTAAACGCTTGCTTACTTATTTACAAAGAACTAATCTTTCGGGTTATCGTGCGTTAATTGAAAAATTAGGGTTAAGAAAGTAAAAACTTATTATGTTAATAATATAAAACTGTTCCCAACTATTTATTAAAGTTGGGAATAGTTTTTTGCATGATACATACCCTATTTTCTTTTTAGTAAACAAAATTGTAAGGTGAAGATATTTTTCTGTAAATAGAAATGTATCTAAAAAATGTTAGAGCCATGTTATCACAACCCATTCAAGTAAGTTTTCAGTTACCAAATGGTAATGAAGTTTTTATAGAAACCGGTAAATTGGCCCGTCAGGCAGATGGAGCTGTTACGGTTCGCCAAGGTAATTGTATTTTATTAGCTACCGTTTGTGCTAATAAAGAACCTAAAGAGGGACAGTCATTTTTTCCATTAACTGTTGATTATCAAGAAAAATTTGCCTCTGCTGGTCGTATTCCAGGTTCTTTTTTCAAGCGTGAAGGTAAATTAAGTGATTATGAAGTATTGATAAGTCGTTTAATAGACCGTGCATTGCGTCCTCTTTTTCCGGAAGATTATCTTTGCGATGTACAAGTACTTGTAACTCTCATTTCATCAGATAAGGAAGTAATGCCCGATTCTTTGGCTTGTTTGGCTGCATCTGCTGCATTAGCTGTTTCTGATATTCCTATTAAAGAAATTATCTCAGAAGTAAGAGTTGGTAGAATTGATGGCGAGTATATCGTAAACCCTTATCGCTCTCAGTTAGAGAATGCCGATATGGATTTTATTGTAGGTGCAACTGAGAAAAACCTCATGATGGTAGAGGGTGAAAGCAGTGAATGTAGTGAGGAAGATTTAATTAAAGTGCTACAAACAGCCCACGATGCTATTCGAATTCAAATTGAAGCTCAGAAACAATTAAGAGATAAAAAAGGTATTTCAGAAAAACGCACTTATACAAAGCCTGAGCAAAATGAACTTTTACAGCAAAAAGTTAGTGATTTTGCAAAAGAAAAAATGTACACTATTGCCAAAAGTGCAACATCGAAAGAACAAAGAAGTGACGCTTTTACCGAGTTAAAAGAATCGCTCATAACAAGTTTAGGAGAAGAGGTGGAAGATAAAGACAAAAAATTAGCCACAAAATATTTTGATGATTTGCAATGGGAAGTGGTTAGAAATATGATTTTGGATGATAGAATGCGATTAGATGGCAGGAAATTAGATGAAGTTCGTCCTTTAGCTATGGAGGTAGATATTTTACCCGCACCACATGGATCTGCTTTATTTACAAGAGGTGAAACTCAATCACTTACAACAGTTACTTTAGGAACACCTTTAGATAGATTATTAATTGAAAGTGCTGCATCTTCCGATTATGCAAGTTTTATTTTGCACTATAATTTCCCGCCATTTTCTACCGGTGAAATTAAACCAATGCGAGGGCCTGGCCGTCGCGAAGTTGGTCATGGTAATTTAGCCATGCGTAGCCTCAAGCAAATGTTGCCAGGAAATGATTATCCATACACCATCCGAGTGGTTAGTGATATTTTAGAATCGAACGGTTCATCTTCCATGGCTACAGTTTGTGCCGGTTCATTGGCATTAATGGATGCAGGTGTGCCAATTCCAAAGCATGTAAGTGGAGTTGCAATGGGTTTAATAACACGATCTTCAGATGGTAAAGCTGCTATATTAACCGATATTTTGGGTGATGAAGACCATTTGGGCGATATGGATTTTAAAGTTACAGGAACAAAAGACGGTATTTGCGGTGTGCAGATGGATATAAAAATTGATGGATTAAGTATGGAACTTATGGCTGAAGCATTAGAACAGGCCCGAAAAGGAAGATTGCATATTTTAGACGCTATGTACAATGCAATTGCTGCTGCACGTGCAGAGGTTAAGCCTCATACACCGAGAATGGAGAAATTATTTATTGATAAAGAATTTATTGGTGCTGTAATTGGGCCGCAAGGAAAAGTTATTCAAGAAATTCAAAGAGTTACCGGTACTACTATTAATATTGAAGAAGTTGGCAATATTGGCGAAGTAAGTATATTTTCTCCTGAAAAAACGGGATTAGAAAAAGCTTTAGCATGGATTAAGGGATTGGTAGCTGTTCCTCAGGTAGGTGAAGTGTATGAGGCAACTGTAAAAGGTATTAAAGAGTTTGGTGCATTTGTAGAGTTTTTACCTAAAAAAGAAGGATTGTTACATATTAGCGAAATAAGCTGGAAGCGTTTAGAAACTATGGAAGGGGTATTAAAAGAAGGAGATAAAGTTAAAGTAAAACTAATTGGTATTGATCATAAAACAGGTAAGTTTAAATTGAGTAGAAAAGTATTGATACCTAGACTGGAAATGAAGCCATCTGCTACTTCCGAAGAAAATCAAAATAATTAATATAATTAGAATTAACCAACCCCGATTTTCGGGGTTTTTACTTTAGAATATGCGTTATATAGAAATTCAAGTTGATGAAGTAGCAGCAGTATCGGAAATTGTAATTGCCGAACTCTTTGAAATTGGATATGACGGTTTTGAAGAAAAAGATACTCAATTAAATGCGTTTATAGAAGAATCGGCATTTAATGAAAATGATTTAATTTTAATTTTGAATAAATATCATTTAAATTATTCAAAATCAATAATTAAAGATGAAAATTGGAATCGCATTTGGGAAGCCAATTTTCAGCCGGTTGTTATAGATAATTTTGTTGCAGTGAGGGCTGAGTTTCATCAACCATTTACAGATGTTTTACATGAAATTGTAATTACTCCTAAAATGAGTTTTGGAACAGGGCATCATGCTACCACTTTTATGATGTTGCAATTAATGCGTACGATTAATTTTACCAATAAAACGGTATTCGATTTTGGAACCGGCACAGGAATTTTAGCTATATTAGCCGAAAAGTTAGAAGCTAAAAAAATTATTGCTGGAGATAATGACGATTGGAGCATTACTAACGCTGTTGAGAATGTGGCTACTAATCATTGTAAAAATATTTCCATTGAAAAAATAAGCGATGCAAAATCATCTATTGTATTCGACATTATTATTGCGAACATTAATAAAAATATTATTCTCGAAAATTTGTCTAACTTAAATAATTGTTGCGTAGAAGATGGAGAGATTTTGTTAAGTGGATTGTTAGAAGAAGATGAAAAAGCTATTATAGAAGCCGTTGCAGAGTATGGTTGGAAATTGCAAACGGTAATTAAAAAAAGCGGCTGGATAGCAATGGACTATAAAAAAGTAAAAACGCTGCATTAATTTACGTTAATAAATTATGAATTATCAAATGGATCGTTATCTTTGTTTTCACCACCAAACATATTTTCAATGAATGAATTCTTATTAATTATCATTGCTTATTTAATTGGTTCAATTCCTACCTCTGTTTGGGTTAGTAAATATTTTTTTGATATTGATATAAGAGATTACGGAAGTGGAAATGCGGGTGCAACTAATACTTACCGAGTATTAGGCAGCAGATGGGGTACATTTGTTATGGTTGTTGATATGTTAAAAGGAGTAATAGCTACATCATTATATATATTAATGCCTTACTATTTAACTGATGAATGGAGTAGAACTAATTTTATGATTGGTTTAGGAATGGCATCAGTGGTAGGTCACATTTTTCCTCTTTGGGCAGGATTTAAAGGAGGCAAAGGTGTTGCTACTTTATTTGGAATGGCATTAGCAATTCAACCAATTGTAGCTATTAGTACTGTTGGTGTATTTTTAATTGTACTATATCTTACTCGTTTTGTTTCATTAAGTTCAATATTAGCAGGTATTGCATTTATGGTTTTTATTCTTTTTATTTTTAACGAAAAAGAAACTTTATACCGCATATTTGCCGTAATAGTTGCTTTACTAATTGTTCTTACCCACCAAAAAAATATATCTCGGTTATTAAAAGGCACCGAAAGTAAAGTTCCTATTTTGAAATATAGAGATCGCCGTCGTCAAAGAAAACGTGCTTAATATTTCTATTCTATAAGCTTTAAATTTGCCTGCTAAATAGTTTTACTTTTTATGAAAAAATACTTTTTTATTGCTATACCGCTAATGGCTGTATTATTTTCTGCATGTCATAGAAATGCTATAACAGGAAGAAGTCAATTGTCGCTTGTTCCCGAAAGTGAAATGCAATCATTGGCTATTACACAGTATAAAACCTTTTTAAGTTCTAATAAGGTGGTACCTGCCAATACTAAGGATGCGGAAATGGTAAAACGTGTGGGTAACAAAATAGCTATGGCCATTACAAAATATTATACCAATATAGGAATGCCCGATGCATTAAAAGGATATAATTGGGAATTTAATTTAGTTGAATCGAAAGAAATTAATGCATGGTGCATGCCAGGGGGCAAAGTGGTAGTATATACCGGTATTTTACCAATAACCCAGAATGAAACTGCCTTAGCAATTGTATTGGGACATGAAATTACTCACGCAGTTGTTGGTCATGGTCGGGAGAGAATGAGTCAGCAATTATTAGCACAAGGAATAGGTGTAATTGGTAATATTGCATTAAGTAATAATCAGCAAACAGTTGATATATTCAATCAGTTATATACCCCAACTGCCGAAGTGGGTGTGTTATTACCCAACTCAAGACGGCAAGAGGCAGAGGCTGATCATTACGGGTTAATTTTTGCAGCTATTGCCGGATATAATCCTGAAGAAGCAATTCCATTTTGGAAAAGAATGGCTGCTTTAGGTGGCCAAAAACCACCCGTTTGGTTAAGCGATCATCCTGCAGATGAAGAGCGTATAAAAAGTTTAGAAACCTTAATGCCCGAAGCCAAAAAATATTATTTAGCCGCTAAGCATTAAAAAGGATGATTTAATAGATGCTTCAAATTTGTTTATCTTTTTCAATTAAATATCCTCCTTTTTTCCTAACTTTGCTTCCCATTCACATCACCTGAAATTGTTTTTAGGCATGTCAAATCAGAGTTTGTTTGAAAAATTACAATTGCAAGACGAAAAAAATCTGTTAATTCAGGGATTGCCGTCTTCCATTGAAAAGCAGTTTGCAAAATTATCTTACGCCAAAAACGTAACACCTCTTTTAAAAAGTAAAAAAATAGATTTTGCCTTAGTGTTTGCTGTTAATCAGCAACAGCTAAACAATATTATGCGTGAAGTATTTACTGCTTTACACGAGGAAAGTAAATTATGGATTGCTTACCCCAAGCAAACAAGTAAAATTGTAAGCGATTTAAGTAGAGATGCGAGTTGGGATATTTTAGCACAAAATAATTATGAAGGGGTAAGTTTGGTAGCTTTAGATCATGTGTGGAGTGCGATGAGATTTAAAAAGAATGAGGCAATGCTTTCATTATCAAATAGAGCTTCTGAAAAAAAAAGCAGTATTGATGGAGTAGATTTTGATAAAAGATTAGTAGTTCCTCCGGCAGAATTAGAAAGGGTTTTTATTAAGCATAAAAAAGCAAAAGAGTTCTTCTCAACACTTTCTTTTACCAACCAGAAAGAATATGTAATGTGGATTGAAGAAGCAAAAAAGGAAGAAACAAAAAAAAGAAGATTAGAAGCAACCGTAGAAAAACTAATTGCCGGAAAAAAGAATCCTTCTGAAAAATAATGAGCTTTATTAACATCGAAATAAAAGCTAAATGCTTTCATCCTGAAAAGGTGGAAGCATTTTTAATTAAAAATAATGCCAATTTTATTGGTACCGATTATCAAAAAGATACCTATTTTAACGTTCATTCGAGCAGATTAAAACTTAGGCAAGGGAATATCGAAAACAATCTTATTTATTACAATCGAACAGATCAAGCCGGACCTAAAAAATCGGACTTTATGCTAACAAAAGTTATTGATGGTAAAGAGATGGAAAAATTATTAGCTGCTTCGTTGGGCATTAAAGTAATAGTTGAAAAAAAGCGAAAAATATTTTTTATTGATAATGTGAAATTTCATTTAGATGAAATTGATTCGTTAGGCAGCTTTGTTGAAATTGAAGCAAGTAATAAAGATTTTCTCGAAAAATCAGTTGATGATTTAAGAGTTCAGTGTAATTTTTACATGCAAGAATTTAATATTCTGAAAGAAGATTTGATTAGTATCAGTTATAGCGATATGTTGTTAAATAAGGGAAAAGTGTAGTTGTTTAAAACTCTTTCCTTATTGGTGCATTGTTAGCCATCATCTCTATTATTTTCGCCTTGCCAATTATATCTTCTATGTCCTTCTAATCTTTCATTATTATTGAACCTTTGATGCTCCCATCTACGGTTTTCAAAATTATTGTATCTGTTATAATTGTTGTTGTAATAATTATTTTCATTTCTATCTCTGTACCAATTTCTTCGCATGTATGGCCTTGATTCATTCATATACATTCTTCTTGCATGATTAAAATCTTCTCTTCTAAATCTGTGTGGAATAGTAGCAGAAAAAACCCAATTACCATTATAGGCATATATATATTGGTGTGTAACTATATTGAAGTACATATCATAATCTGGATAATAATAATATTGATTATCCTCATCATCGTTAATTACTGAATGGTTGTATATGGGTGCAGCAATATATATTCCGGCATTGAATCTTATTTGCGCTTTTATTGTGTTTATAATAGAAACCAATAAAAATAAGGTGGTGATGGTAATAATTTTTTTCATAGCTCATGGTTTTAATTAAATATAGCCAAACACGATGCCAAATTTTTATTAAACTGTTATAAAAATGCAAATGCTTTTACAATTATTTTTTGCTTCTTTTTTTGTTTGAAGTACTTTGCTTAGGTTATTTTAATAATTATGACACCAGAGAGAACAGAAAAACTATTACAGGTATTAAATAGCCGCCAAGCTAATCTTACGGTTGTAATGGAAAATGTACAGGATCCACACAATATTTCTGCAGTAATGAGAACATGCGATGCAGTAGGTATTCAGGATATTTACATATTAAACACTAAAATTCCACGGCACAAAAAATTTGGAGCAAAAAGTAGTAGTAGTGCAGCGAAGTGGCTAACTATTCATGAATTTGACAATGTTGTAAGTTGTTTTAATGCATTGAGATTAAAATATGAAACTATATTAACTACGCATCTTTCAACAGATGCAATAAGTTTATATGATATTAATTTTACTAAGAGTATTGCATTGGTTTTTGGAAATGAACATAGTGGCGTAAGTGATGAAGTAAGAATATTGGCAGATGGAAATTTTATTATCCCACAAAAAGGAATTATTAGAAGCTTAAATATTTCTGTAGCATGTGCGGTAACAATTTATGAAGCATTTCGGCAAAAAAATATTGCGGGACATTATAACCAACCATCTTTATTGCAACAACAAAGAAATGTATTATTAAAGGAATGGAAAATGTATGATGTTGTTTGAAATTAGTATGAATGCTTTAAAGCTCTGCAAAAAGTATTTTATCTGAACAAACATTTTTCTCAGTTCTAAAAAAATAATTTCAATGGGCTCACAATTAATACAAGGGAAACTTTGGGGGCAAAGACCAAAAGATTGGTCTGAAATTCAGGAGCAAACTGGTAAAGCAGGATATGATTTTGTTCTAACTCATTTATCAATTGCACCATCAACAAAATTACTTGACGTTGACTGCGGTTCTGGCTATTTTAGTAAATTAGCAGTTGACAAAGGGATTGATGTGACTGGACTTGATGCGGCATCTGAACTAGTTGATGAAGCAAAAAAGAGAGTTCCCACTGCAAATTTTCTTGTAGGGGAAATGGAAGAAATGCCTTTTAAAGAGAAGTCTTTTGGTGTGGTTTGCGGATTCAACTCATTTCAATTCGCAGCGGATACTAAAAATGCACTTTTGGAAGCGAAAAGGGTTTTAAAAGATGGTGGAAAATTAGCAGTAATGATATAATGGGGGAACAAAGATGATTGCGAAGCTGCAACCTATTTAAAAGCCGTTGGTAGCTTATTACCTCCATTGCCACCGGGTGCCGGAGGACCTTTTGCTCTTTCAGAGAATGAATTATTGGAAAAGAAATTGGAGGAAATTGGTTTTAAGATAGTATCCAATACCGATATAGCGTCAATTTGGGATTATCCTGATACTAATACTGCATTAAGAGGACTATTATCTACCGGGTCCTGCAGCAAAAGCAATTGAAAATTCCGGCTTTGAAATAGTATATGCGACGGTTTTAAAAGCAGTACAATCTTATATGCAAAATAATGGCCACGTTGTGTATAATAATAAATTCAGGGTTGTAATTGCAGAAATGTAGTATTTCTACAACGCCCCATAACTTCAGCCAACATTGGTATTAACTAAAAATGAAAAAAGTATTTATAACTATTAGTTTTATTAGCATTGCTTTTTTGGGCATAAGTCAGTCAATTAAAAAAGTAAAAATAAACGACTTGTTGCAAGAGATAAATGCTTCTGCAGAGCCTACAATTATTAATTTTTGGGCAAGTTGGTGTAAACCTTGTTTGGAAGAAATTCCATGGATGGAGCAAAATGTTGATTCGATAAAAAATACGCCCATAAAACTAATTTTAGTTAGCCTAGATATCAAAGCCGATTATCCCGATAATATAACAGCATTTGTTCAAAAAAATAAATATCATTCAGAAGTGGTATGGTTAGATGAATCGAACGCAAATATGTATTGCCCTAAAATTGATAGAGATTGGTTTGGCAATTTACCGGTTACCTTATTTATTAATCGTAAAAAAGGATACCGAAAGTTTTATAATCAACAAATTTCAGCACCTCAATTTAAAATAGCATTGCAAAAATTGTTGAATAATTAAATTACTCATTCAATTCCTTTTTATTTCTTCTTTCTACTTCAGATTGTAAATGGGTTAAACTAACATTTAGCTCGAAGCCAATTAATAAAATAAGCGAGTTAATGTATAATAAAAACATAATAATGAGTATGGTGCCAATAGAACCATATATTTTATTATAATTAGCAAAATGATTTACCCAGTAAGAAAAAACAATTGTTGTAAAAAGTGTAAGCGTTGTAGCAAGAATTGAACCGGGAGAAATAATATCCCAACGTTTTTTTACCGATGGTGCAAATTTGTAGATAAGTGAAATGCCAAAAAAAATGAGAGCAATAACAATAATCCATCTTAAAACATTCCACCAAGGCAAAATCTCTTTTCGCTTAAAGTGAAAAAGCTTTTTTAAAATACTTGCTAATTCATCTTGCCCAATCATCATAACAGTAGAAAGAATAACCAAGAGTATTAAAATTAGTGTAAGCTGAATTGCCCGAACTCTTTTATGTAAGAAAAACTGTTTTTTTTCGGAAATAGATTTATCAAAAGTTCTAATTACGCCAATCATTGCATTAGAGGCGTAAAACATTACTAATAAAAAGCCAAACGAAAAAACACCTACATGTTTTTTAAGCATTTCATTTACTAATGTTTCAATAAGTTTAAATGAGTTTGAATTAGGCGATAAGTCTTTAAACAACCCTAAAATTTCGGCTTTTGTATTAAACGATTCCGGCAAATAGGGTATAATAGAAAATAGAAATAAAATTGCTGCCGGTAGCGCTTGAATTAAGTTAAAAGAGATAGCTGCAGCTCTTTCGTTTAAACCAATTTTATTTACTTGCTGAAAGAAAAATTTTATTACATCAAATAACGGAATTCTCTTAAATCCGGGAATATAAAGGTGTTTACTTTTTTTAATGATAAAAGCAATAGGAGGTAGGTTAATTAGTATCTTTTCAAACTTTGTCACTCTTGAGGTATTTGATTATTTGCTTGCTTTCTTTTCATCCAAATATCCAAAGCTTTTTGATATTCTTTTGCATAAGCATTATGCTCGGCATAATTGCTACTAAAATGATGGTATCCGCTAAAATCGGCTTTTGCAACAAAAAAAAGATAGCTTGTTTTGGGCGCATTTAAAACTATATCTATAGTATTTGCCGATGGTGTGCAGATAGGCCCTGGCGGTAATCCTTTATTTTTATAGGTATTAAATGGAGATTTAATGGTTAAATATTTTTCGTAAATGCGAGTAAGCGAAAAGTCTTTCATAGCATATTTAATAGAAGGGCAAGCTTGTAATGGCATATTTTTGTTTAGCCTGTTAATATATACACTTGCAATTTTTTCTTTATCATCATCTTTATTAGTTTCTTCTTCAACTATAGATGCTAATATGTATGTTTTGGTAGTGGTAAAATGTAATGCTTCGGCTTTTTCTGTTCTATCATTTTTTTGCCAAAAGCTTACACTTGTTTGATATAGTTTATTAAATATTTTTCGTAAGGGAGTATTCCAATAGAAAGTATAGGTATTGGGAATGATAATACTAAAAATCGTATTGGTATCAACATGATATTCTTTTAAAGAATCGTTAGAGGAAAGAAATT
The DNA here is from genome assembly GCA_027364735.1 of Hydrotalea sp. Classification (GTDB taxonomy): domain Bacteria; phylum Bacteroidota; class Bacteroidia; order Chitinophagales; family Chitinophagaceae; genus JAKAJX01. The sequence continues at coordinate 63,042 of DAHXOT010000033.1, forward strand.
GCATTACAGCAGCAGAATCGGTTAAAAAGTTTTTTCCTATTAGTTTAGCAAGATCTTCTTTTACTCGTAGTTTGTTTATTACTAAATTAATTTGAGCTTGATGATTATTTTTTAATTTTCGAGCAATACTTAATAAACTTTCTCCCTTTTTTATTTCGTATTTACCGGGCTTTAAATTTGCCCAAATATTAAGCTGTGTAGATAATAAGGAAAAGGTAGAAGTATGCGTTATAATATTTTGTTCTGCCAATAAATTAATCACATTTTCTTTATTGTTTTTTCCTTCTTCAATAATAATATATTTTACTTTTTCTGAAAATGCAGTGCCTGAGCCAACTACCCAATACACTACCATTATAGCTGTAATTAGTACAATGAATAAAAATGAATAAAATAACTTCTTCATAAAGTTCAAGATAAAACAAAAAACCCTGTTCGCAAATTCATTCGAACAGGGTTAAATTAAATTTAAGTAAAACTATTTTTTTGGTTGTGGTGCTGCAGGTAATGTTGTTGTATTAGCCGGAGCACTTTGAGTTGGTATTGTAGTACTTGTATTTACTTTATTTAAATTAGAAGTATCTACAGCACTGGTAGTATTTCCTTTAAAAATTAAAGTAGAAAATAGAGCTAACAAGGCAATGATGCCTGCAAAAAGCCATGTGCCTTTTTCTAAAACATCGGTAGTTTGTTTTACTCCCATGAACTGATTGCTTAAACCGCCCACATTACCGGCCAATCCGCCACCTTTTGGGTTCTGAATTAATACAACAAAACCTAAAGCTACACAAGCCAAAACAATTAAAATTACAAATACGATTTGCATAATTATATTCCTTTTAATTCTTGAATTTTAGCGGCAAAGTAAGATGATTTTTCAGGATATAAAAAACTTAATTTTATATATAACTGAACTGCTTTATCTAATTTACCTTGTTTTATAAATACTTCGGCCATAGTTTCGGTTACAATTTCTTTAGCTTCGTTAGAGCTATTGGCAATACCTTGAATGGCTTTTTCTAATTCCGGATCAGTACCTAAATCTTGCGGATTAGGATTAACATGTTTCATTTTCTTTAGCCAATCGGTAAACTTCATTAATTGTTGGCTAAGTTTATCGTCTGGCTGTTTAGTGGGGTCAAACCTTATTCCCTGCGAAGCAAAATAGTCTATTGTATAATAAGGTTCTTTTTCAAATTCCAACTTTGCATTTGCATCAACAGGCTTTTTAAAATCGGCCATTTGGTTGGATAAAACCGTTGATAATTTATTCTCGAATGGTAGATCTTCTGTTGGTTTTATCGCTGTTGAAGTATTTAAATCATCTGTAACAATAGTTGGAGGATGATCAATGCTGTTAATAATTTCTTTTACTTTTTCTACAGTTGGAATAACGATAGAAGATTCTGTTACGGCAGCGGTATTTTGATTATTTTCAGCAGGTATTGTTGTATTTTCTTCAACAGTGGTAGCTTCACTATTTTCAATTACATCTTGGATAACTGTTGTTGGCGTTACGGAACTATTTTGTTCTATAGCAGGTAAAGTAAAATTGGTTAACTCGCCATTTTGTAGTTGATAATTCAGCCAATAGGTATTTGAAAAAAATACTGCAGTTTTTTGTATTTGAGTTAAATAATTATCACTGTTTTCTTCTTTTAATTTAACAGCTAATGCTAATTGTGCCGGGGCAAAAAATGGAAATTCAGTAACCATTTGCGACAAGTCGGCAACACTTATATCTGTAAGGTTTGTTTTTTTTGTTAAATGAAATAGCATTTTTTCTATTGTCGCATTCATAAAGTGAAAATACAAATTGATTACCAGTTAGAAAAGATATGATTAAAAATATCATCAGTTAGGGTTCTAACAATTTCATCCATTAATCCTGCCTCTGCATCTTGAAGAGATTTTGTGGCAGAAAAATCGAAGTTACGACTAATATCTACCTCTTCAGGTTCTTTGTTTTCTGTATTATTTTTAATAGTAACATGAACCGCAACAGTTAATCGGTTAGACGTTGATTGTGTTCCCGAAATTGCAGAAGTGGATACAGAATAATCTGAAATATACCCACTGATTTGCAAGTTTGCATCATCGCCATTTGTTCTAATAAGTTTTGTGGTACTTGCTATTTTTTGTTGCAACTTATTGTTCATTCTTGTGGCTAACTGCGGATTTACATAGCGAGCTTTATTATCGAATAACCCAATTTTAATTGTTTTTATTTTACTGTAATCAATAGATACATCTCTAAAAGAATAAATTCCGCAAGAGGTAAATACTGTTGACAAGATGAACAATGTACAGCCAATTAAAAATATGTATCGAAATTTGTTTATAAAAGTGGTTCTCATATTGTGTAGTTACAAGTTTTCAATATCGTATTCTTTAAGTTTTCTATACAAAGTTCTTTCACTTATACCTAAATCGGCTGAGGCATCTTTTCGTTTGCCTTTATGTTTTTTCAATGCTTTAATAATAAGTTCTTTTTCTTTATCCATAATGTTTAAAGATTCTTCCACTTCTTCGTGATGTTGAATATCGTCATTTAAAAAGACAGGTTGATTGTTATTGGCTGATTGAATAAATGAAGTTTGTGGATTAGCTGTTGGTTGAATAATAGCCGGTGTTGGAAAATCGTTGCCGGATTTTATTGGGTGAAAATCGTTTAACAATGATTCATTAGCATAGTTAACGGCATGTGCCGCTAAAGATGGATTTTGAACTATTTCTACAAACATTTTTTTAAGTTCGGTTACATCTTTTTTCATATCGAAAAAAAGTTTGTATAATATTTCTCTTTCGTTAGAAAAATCTCCTTGTAAAGGTTGAGTATGAGCCAATACAGGCATTCTGTTGAAATTTTTTTCGGGAAGAAATTTTTTTAAATCGCCGGAAGATAAAATGGGTTGAACACTTAAAACAGACATTTGTTCGGCTAAATTTTTTAATTCTCTAACATTACCCGGAAATGGATAGTTTAGTAAAACATTTTTAGCATCTTCATCTAATTGAATGGGCGTAGTTTTATAGCGTTCCGAAAAATCAACTACAAATTTTCTAAATAGTAAATTAATATCTTCTTTTCTATCTCTTAGCGAAGGAACTCGGATAGGTACTGTATTTAACCGATAGTATAAATCTTGCCGAAATTTACCTTTTTCGGTAAATTCTAATAATTCTCTATTGGTAGCTGCAATTACACGTACATCGGTTTTTTGTACTTTCGAAGAACCTACTCTAATAAATTCGCCTGTTTCTAAAACGCGTAATAATCTTGCTTGAGTACCCATGGGCATTTCGCCAATTTCGTCTAAAAAAATGGTGCCTCCACTTACGGTTTCAAAATATCCTTTTCGGCTATCTACTGCTCCGGTAAAAGAACCTTTTTCGTGGCCAAATAATTCCGAATCTATGGTTCCTTCAGGAATAGCTCCGCAGTTAACGGCAATAAAGGGATTATGTTTTCTGGGCGATAGTGCATGAATAATTTGAGAGAAAACTTCTTTACCAACTCCACTTTCTCCAACAATTAATACGGTTAAATCGGTTGAAGCTACTTGTACTGCTGTATCTAAAGCATGATTTAATACAGGCGAATTGCCAATAATGCTAAACCTATTTTTAATACTTTGTAAATCCATAATTATAAATTATTTCCGAAACGGTATCGGTAATAGTTGCTGATTATTTATTGTTACTTATTATTTCAACAATGTTGCCTAAAAGGGTAGCTTGGGTGCAATTAGTTACTTTTACAAAGGCGTAATCTCCTTTATTAAGTGAGTAGTTTTCTTTTGGAAAAACAATTACTTTATTTTGAGAGTTTCGCCCCATCCAATGTTCATCACTTTTTTTGCTACTGCCTTCAATTAAAACTTTAAAAGTTTTATCAATGTCTTTTTCATTACTTTCTTTCGAAAGTTTTCCTTGTAAGTCAACAATTTCTTGCAATCTTCTTTTTTTAACATCAATCAAAATATCATCTTTATATCTTCTTTCGGCTAAAGTGCCGGGTCTTTCACTGTAAAAAAACATATAACTCATATCATATTTAGCATACTGCATGATTTGTAATGTTTGCTGATGATCTTCTTCTGTTTCTGTACAAAAGCCGGCAATAATATCTGAGCTAATACCGCAATCGGGTAAAATTTCTTTAATTCTATCTACTTTGGCTAAATACCATTCTCTGGTATATGTTCTGTTCATTAATTGTAAAATTCTGGTGCTGCCACTTTGAACAGGAAGATGAATGTATTTGCAAATATTTTCGTATTTGGCCATTGTGTACAACACATCGTCTGTAATATCTTTTGGGTGAGAAGTACTGAAACGAACGCGTAAAGTATTAGATATTAAAGCAGTTTTTTCTAGTAGTTTGGCAAATGTTACTATTTCATTAGAAGATTCGTTAAACCAATAATAGCTATCTACATTTTGTCCTAAAAGTGTAACTTCTTTAAATCCTCTATTATATAAGTCTGTAACTTCTGCCATGATAGAATAGGGGTCTCTACTTCTTTCTCTTCCACGTGTAAAAGGAACCACACAAAAGCTGCACATATTATTGCATCCACGCATAATTGAAACAAATGCAGTAATACCATTACTATCCAATCTAACGGGAGCAATATCGGCATAGGTTTCATCTCGGCTTAATAAAACATTTACAGCTTTTTGTCCGGTTTCTGCTTCTTCAATTAAAAAAGGTAAACTTCTATAGGCATCGGGGCCAACAACTATATCTACTAATTTTTCTTCTTCTAACAGTTTTGTTTTTAATCTCTCTGCCATGCAGCCTAAAACTCCAATTAAGAACCCGGGTTTTTGTTCTTTAATTTTTTTAAATTCTGTTAATCGTTTTCGAACAGTTTGTTCGGCTTTTTCTCTTATAGAGCAAGTATTTAAAAAAATTAAATCTGCTTCTTCAAAATTTTTAGTGGCACCAAAACCTTTTTCATTTAAAATAGATGCTACAATTTCGCTATCGCTAAAATTCATTTGGCATCCATAACTTTCTATGTAAAACTTTTTTTTGTAGTTATTAGGATCTTGGGCAAATGGAGCAAATGCTTCTCCTTGTCTGTTTTCATCATGTATTTTCGGTTGTATATCCAGCATTGTATGTATTTACTTTTTTTTCGAATAGCAAAAGTAATGAAAAGCTTTGTTTATATGTCAGTTTGGCAGCATTATTGTAAACAATTAACCATTTCTATAATTACTTTTGCAACTTCAAAATATTAAAAATGAAAAGATATTTTATTGGAATTGTTTTTTTATTTTTTTCTCAATTGATATTTTCTCAGCAAGAAGTAGTAAATACTTTACGCGGAGAAACCTCACGAACAATTAAAAAAGAAAGAGATACTTTACCATGGAATTGGAAAAAAGGTGGGTTGTTTAATTTAAATATTTCACAAGGTGCATTAAGTAATTGGGCGGCCGGTGGCGATAATTTTTCTTTAGCAATTAGTTCTTATTTTAATTATTATACTTACTTTAAAAAAGATAGGCATTCGTGGGATAATAATTTGGATTTTAATTTAGGTTACCTGCAAACAACCAGTTTGGGCAGCAGAAAAAACGATGATAGAGTTGATTTTTTAAGTAAATACGGATATAAAATGGATAGTGTTGGAAAATGGTATTTATCCGGCTTATTTAATTTTAGAACTCAAATGTTTGATGGTTTTACTTATCCTAATGGAGTTTCGGAATTTTCATCAACCATATTATCTCCAGCTTATTTAATATTATCAAGCGGATTTGATTTTAAGCCTACAGATAAATTTTCTTTATTCCTTTCTCCCATTACCTCTCGTTGGGTAATTGTTATGAATAATTATTTATCTCAAAAAAGTTTATATGGGGTTGATTCGGGAAAGCATTCTGTTTCTCAGTTTGGAACATTTGCTACCATTAACTATAATAATACTTTTTCTAAAAATATAACCTATAAAACAAGGCTCGATTTGTTTTCTAATTATTTAGATAATCCGCAGAATATTGATATTTTCATGAGCAATCAATTATCTATTCAAGTAACTAAATATTTTTCAATTACCTATAGTTTAGATTTAATTTATGATGATAATGTGCGTTTGTTTGGTGCCTACGGAAAATCGCCCGGATTACAGCTAAAGAGTCTTATTGGTATTGGCTTTTTACGGCCTTTAAAAATTAAAAGAAAATTAATTGATGTAAAGCCTGCTATATCGTAAAGCTTTAAAAGCAGGCCGATCAAATTTGTATTAGGCAATAACTTTTAGTGTGTGTTTAATTTTATTGGCTTTTAAAGTAAGTTCTTCATAGTTGTGGCTAACAATGGTTACATGCCCCATTTTTCTTCCGGGTTTTGTAATAGTTTTTCCATACAAATGCACAAATACATTATCCATTTGTAAAACATCATGTAATCCTTCATAAATTGCTATTCCGCTTTTATCATCGGCTCCCAATAAATTTACAATGGAAGAAGGAATAATTGCTTTTGGATTACCTAATGGATACTGTAAAATAATTCTCCATAGCATATCGTATTGGCTGCAATAATTTGCTTCTATAGTATGATGCCCACTATTATGCACTCTTGGTGCGGTTTCGTTAACTAATACTGTATTGTTTTCATCAACAAACAATTCAATAGCAAATAATCCGGGGCTTGCTAATTCTTGTACTACTTTTTTTGCAATAGTTTCGGCTGCTTGTAATATTGTTTCAGAAAGTATTGCCGGTGAAATTTGATAGTTTAAAACATTTAATTCAGGATCGAATATCATTTCTGCCGGAGGATAAATAGCCATTTGCTTTTGGCTGTTCATAGCAATAATAATAGCTATTTCTTTTTTAATGGATACCATTTTTTCTAATACAGCCGGCGCATCGAAACCTTTATCAATACTTGTTTTATCTAATAATAATTGAACGCCTTTTCCGTCATAACCTCCTTCGCCAATTTTATGTACAGCAGGTAAAAAATGTATGTTCTCAATAAGTTGATGTGCGTTTTGAGTAACTATAAAATTAGATGTAGGTATTTCATTTTTTTTATAAAATTCTTTTTGGGCAATTTTATTTTTAATTATTCTTAAAGCCGATGGTGTAGGATAAATGATAACACCTTCTTTTTCTAATTTTTCTAATGCATCAACATTTACATTTTCAATTTCAATGGTAATGGCATTTAAGTTTTTACCAAAGTTGTAAACGGTTGCATAATCACGTATATCGCCTTTTATAAAGTAATGGCAAAAAGGTGCAGCCGGACAATTTTCATCGTTTTCTAAAACATAGGTTTCAACTACATAATTGGCTGATGCTTGCAGTAGCATTCTCCCTAATTGGCCACCGCCTAAAATTCCTACTTTCATACACATTTTATTGGTGCGAATATATTTTGTAAAACAGCAATTCTGATAATTTTATTTTTAGAATAGTATTTCAATTCTTATGTTGCAAAACAATACGTATAGTTTTAATGAAAATTTAATATACGTAGTAATGCTAAAAATGCTTTGCTGCATTGGGTTTTAAATAAAGTTGAGAAAGATTTTTTATAATTTATGTAAAATATGTTTAATTGCATTTTAACGTAAAAACTTGATAATGAAGTTTACCTTTGATAAAAGGCTTTTGGTAATTGCGTTTTTGGTATTTGTGCCATTTGTAGCAATAGTTGCACAAACTTCTTTTGTTGAAGTTCAAAGAAGTATTCCGCGTGTAGCACTTGCTTTCAAATTAAAAGAGGATACTTTAAAAAAACAATTTGCCGAAGCTAAGTTACATTGGCCACCCAAACAATTGTATATACGTAGTTTTAAATTTGATAGCCAATTAGAAGTTTGGGGTAGAAATGACGCAAAAGAACCATTTAAATTATTTAAAACCTATAAGGTTTGTGCTTTAAGTGGAACGTTGGGACCAAAAAGAATGGAAGGAGATTACCAAGTTCCTGAAGGATTTTATTACATTAATGAGTTTAACCCTAAAAGTTCTTATCATTTATCGTTGGGATTAAATTATCCAAATGCATCAGATGCAGTATTAAGTGATTCAATTAAACCGGGTGGTGATATTTTTATTCATGGAAATTGTATTACGGTTGGATGTATTCCTATTCAAGATAATCAAATTGAAGAACTGTATGTATTAGCTTCTTATGCAAAAGAAAATGGGCAAGACTTTATTCCGGTTCATATTTTTCCCGTACGATATAATAATTCTAAAAGTTTCGAATACCTATTAAAAGCTACAAAAGACGATCAACATTATCAGCATTTCTCTCTTAAAATGAAAGAAGTATACGATTACTTTGAGCAACATAAAAAATTACCTTTTATTGCCGTAAATGCAAAAGGCGATTATGTTATTTTATAAGTTTCGTATAATGATAATTATTTCGTTAGCCAATATTCTGTGTGGTGAAATAATTATAAATTACCGTACCCAGGTTTATAATGTTAATGCTAAAACGATTCCGATTATCTGGCTCGAGCCTATTGCTAATTGGCATTTGCCTTTTGGTTATTATTGCCGTGTTGTTATTAAATATTGTTAATTCTCGCAATTTAGTTTCTTTAAAAAAATCTATCGATACCTTATCTAAAACAAACTCAACCGTTGAAATTTTACGCAACACCAATGAAGAATTATTAATTGCCGAAAATCAGTACAGAATTTTTTTAAGTGGAGGAGATTCTTCTTATAAAAATAAATTCCTTCAACATATTAAAAATACTATTGCCAATTTACACTCTATTGAAAATTCAGATGATAGCCTACGGGTGGCCAATATTTTAAGCGGACTTAATAAAAAAATGCAATTAGCAAATGCCATTGAACAACTGAATAATTTATCCGATTCTATTACCTTGAACGTTAACAATGTAAATGTGCTAAACATTTATAAAAAGCCATTGCGTATTCAAAAAATTAAAACCAATATTCTTGCAAAATATTTTACTCAACAAACCGACACAGTAAAAGCTATAAAACAAAAAAAGACTTTTTTTAAAAAATTAGGAGCACTTTTTTCTAATAAAGATGATACCAAATATGCTTTGGTAAAAGGAGATACTTTAACTAATGCTGCGCTTGATAGTTCAAAAACCGAGTTAGCTACGGTATTAAATAATTTATCTACCGATATTCAAAGCTTTTATCAAGGCGTTATTAATAGAGAATTTGCCATTAGGCAACGGTTAAACAGCAACGAACGATTATTGGCAGAAACCAATCTTTCAATTATCAGTAATATCAGTTTAGCCACTAAAAGTGTTATTAAAAGAGAAGAAGCAGAAGATATAATTAGAAATAAAGGAGCTGTAGTAAATGCTATTAATGCACAACAATCTATTCAAAACATTTCATGGGCATCATTTGCTATTATATTTTTAATTATTGTACTAATGATTTTTAATATTAGCAAAACCTTGCGGTACGAAAGAGAAATGATTGAAGCAAAAGAAAGAGCAGAAAAATTGGCAATAACTAAAGCAAGATTTTTACATAATATGAGCCATGAAATTCGCTCTCCACTTACATCAATATTAGGATTTGCGGAGCAAGTTGAAAAAGATGAACAAAATGAAGAGAAGAAAAAATTTTTACAAGCAATACATACATCATCTACTCATTTAATGCAAACAGTAAATGATATTTTAGATTATTCTAAATTAGATGCCGGTAAAATGCTTTTAAGTAAAGTTCCATTTAATATTAATAATAGTATTGCAGAAGTAATTTTTGCCTTAAAAATTGTTGCCGAAAAAAAACAAATTCAATTGGCTTTTAATTCCCAAATTAAAAAAGAGCTTATTGTAAATGGAGATGATTTGCGACTAAAACAAATTCTTTTTAATATTATAGGAAATGCCATTAAATTTACAGAGAAAGGAACTGTAACAGTTACAGCAAGTACTTTTAAAAAAGATGATGCAAGTATAGATTTGCATGTTGAAATAATGGATACAGGAATTGGTATTCCTAACAACCAGATAAACTTAATATTTGAAGAATTTGCACAAGCATCATCTAATCCTGCAAGTGGGAAGCGATCAATACGAGGAACGGGTTTGGGATTACCCATTTGTAAAATGCTAATTGAAATGCAAGGTGGAACTATTACAGTAGAAAGCGAAATTAATAAAGGATCTTTATTTACATTTAATATACCTTATTCTGTGTCAGTAGAAAATACAAACATCGAAAATAATGCGCTACAGCAGTCAGATAAAATGGTTAATCATTTTTATCCAGGAAAAAAAGCTTTAGTTGTAGAAGATAATGAAATGAATATTATGTTACTTAAGCTGTTACTCAATAAATTCCATTTAAACTTTGATGTAGCAAAAGATGGAGATACAGCTTTAGAACTATTTCAAAACAATTCTTACGATTTAGTATTAACCGATATCAATATTCCAGGTTTAACCGGCGATAAATTGGCTAAAGAAATTCGCAATAATCACGATATAAATAAAGCTAAAGTGCCCATTGTGGCATTAACAGCCAGCGTAGTTAATGAAGATTTTGAATATTATTCTGCAACCGGTATTAACGATATTTTATTAAAACCTTTTAAAGAGGTAGAATTGCAAAATATGCTTAGTAAGTACCTATCCTAACAATATTTCTACAAAAAAAGCTAACCCAGAGGGTTAGCTTTTAACAATCATTTATTAGTGTTAAGCCTTCTTTTTAGACAATTTACTTTTTAAATTCGCTGCTTTGTTTTTATGAATAACGCCACGCTTAGCTAATTTATCAATCATCGAAACTACTTCTGGCAACTTTTCTCCATAAGTTTTTTCTTCACTGATAGTTTTTAAATCACGAATTGCGTTACGGGTAGTTTTACCGTAGTATTTATTCGATTCTCTGCGTTTTGCAGCTTGCCTTGCATCTTTTTTAGTAGCGGAATGATTTGCCATAATTGCTTTTTAAATCTAAATTTCGGACGGCAAAGGTAAGGGCATTATACTAAAATTGAAAATTTATGTGAATATTTTTTAAAATTATCTTATTTTTTAAAACTATCATCACTCAATTCTTCTTATAACGAAAGTATTTTTAGTGCATATTCTATCTTCAAACCACGATATTTGCAATTAATTCTAACAAGCTTTTCAATCAATATACATGAAGGATTTTTCTTACATCACTAATTCACATCCCAGTTTTATAGAAAATTTATATCAATCATTTATAAATGACCCTTCTTCTATCGATGAAGATCTAAAAAAGTTTTTCGAAGGATTTGATTTTGCCATTTCCAACAATGCAACTGCCGTATCCTATCAAAAAAATACCAATGAACCAGCTATAAATTGGCAGAAAGAAATAGCTGTTTACCGATTAATTCTTGGTTATAGAAATAAAGGGCATTTAATTGCAAAAACGAATCCTATTAGAGAACGAAGAGATAGAAATGCGAATTTAGATATAACTTTTTTTGGATTATCGAATGAAGATTTAGATAAAATATTTTTTGCCGGTAATTTAGTTGGATTAAAAAATGCCACCTTACTGCAAATTATACAACATCTTACAAAATGCTATGCCAATCATGTAGGAATTGAATTTAAATATATTACCGATCATGCTAAAATAGAATGGTTAACTAACGAAATTGAAATTAATTTTCATCAGCCTATTTCAATTAATAAGAAAAAACGCATTCTCGAAAAATTGAATCAAGGGGTGATGTTTGAAAAATTTTTACACACTAAATATATTGGACAGAAGAGATTTTCTTTGGAAGGTGGTGAAACTACCATTGCTGCATTAGATGCAATAATAAATACTGCTGCAAATAACGAAGTACAAGAAGTAGTAATTGGTATGGCTCATAGAGGAAGGTTAAATATATTGGCCAATATTATGGGAAAAACGTATGAGCAGATATTTAGCGAATTTGAAGGCACTGCTAAAGTAGATCAAACTATGGGTAGCGGCGATGTTAAATATCACATGGGTTTTGGTAGTGATATTGAAACGGTGGATGGTAAAAATATTCATCTTAAATTAATGCCTAACCCTTCTCATTTAGAAGCTGTAAACCCTGTAGTGCTTGGCTTTTCAAGAGCAAAAGCCGATGTTATGTATGAAAGTGATTTCGATAAAATTCTTCCAATATTAATTCATGGAGATGCTTCTTTAGCCGGACAAGGAATAGTGTATGAAGTTTTGCAAATGTGCAATCTTCGAGGATATTATACCGGCGGTACTATTCACTTTGTAATTAATAATCAAATTGGATTTACTACCGATTTTGATGATGCCAGAAGTGCCGATTATTGTACTTCGGTTGCTGCAATGGTTCATGCACCTGTATTACATGTAAATGGCGATGATGCAGAAGCAGTAATTAAATGTGCCGAAATTGCAACACACTATCGCCAAAAATTTAATGCAGATATTTTTATTGATATGGTTTGTTATCGGCGTCATGGCCACAACGAGGGCGATGATCCAAAATATACTCAACCCCAATTGTATGCTTTAATAGAGAAACATCCTAACCCCAGAGAAGTGTATACCAATTATTTGTTGGAAAATGGAGAATCCGATGCAAAAGAATTGGCTAAAGAAATGGAAAAAAAGTTTTGGGCCGATTTGCAAGAGCGATTAGATGAAATAAAACAAAATCCGCTTCCCTATAAATATCAAGCACCCGAATTGGCATGGAAAAGTTTGCGTAGAGCTACTATAAACGATTTCAATTTTTCTCCCGATACTGCATTGCCGGAATTGGAAATTAGAAAACTATTTAAAGGAATAATGTCTTGGCCCAACGATTTTAAGCCTTTAAAAAAGATAGAAAAATTGTTGCAAGAAAAAATAAAATTATTAGAAAGTGAACAAAAAATAGATTGGGCAACAGCAGAATTATTAGCTTATGCCTCCATCATTACACAAGAAAAAATTGTACGGATGAGTGGGCAAGATGTGAAGCGTGGTACTTTTTCTCATCGGCACGCTATTATGCGTGATGAGCTTACAAATAAAGGGTATAATAGATTAAAAAATTTACAAGAGCAACAAGAAAAATTTAGAATTTATAATTCTTTATTAAGCGAATATGCGGTTCTTGGTTTTGAATATGGCTATGCTTTGGCTAATCCCAATGCATTGGTATTGTGGGAAGCACAGTTTGGAGATTTTAGTAATGGAGCACAAACCATGATTGACCAATTTATAGCGGCAGGCGAACAAAAATGGAATCGTATGAATGGATTAGTAATGCTATTACCACATGGTTACGAAGGGCAAGGTCCCGAACACAGCAGCGCCAGGTTAGAAAGATTTTTGCAATTATGTGCCGAATTAAATATGGTAATAACCAATATTACTACCGCCGCTAATTTATTTCATGTAATGAGAAGGCAATTAGCTTGGCCATTTAGAAAACCACTTATTAATTTTTCCCCAAAAGCATATCTGCGTTATCAGGGAAGCTATAGTAATATTGCAGATTTTACAACAGGAAAATTTCAGGAAGTAATTGATGATTTTTTTGTAAAAGATGCCGACAATGTGAAGAAGGTTTTATTCTGTTCCGGTAAATTATATTTTGAATTAGCAGAAAAGCAAGCTCAAGAAAATGTAACCGATATAGCCATTATACGATTAGAGCAATTATATCCGCTTCCTCAAAAACAATTAGATGCATTGCATAAAAAGTATCATAAAGCAACATGGTTTTGGGTTCAAGAAGAGCCTTTGAATATGGGTGCAGCTTCTTTCTTAAAAATGAATTTGCAACATATCAATTTTGGTGTAATTAGTAGAAATGCAAGTGCTGCAACTGCTACCGGCTATGCAAAAATTCATGCTCAAGAGCAAAAAGAAATTATTGAAATGGCATTTGGAATTTAATTTGATAAAAATAAATAGTATCAAAAAAATTGAAATAAATATATGATAGATATTAAAGTTCCATCAGTTGGAGAATCCATCAGTGAAGTTACTTTATTGAAGTGGACAAAAAAGGAAGGTGACTATGTAGAGAGAGATGAAGTAATTGCTGAGTTGGAAAGCGAAAAAGCCACTTTTGAAGTAAATGCAGAACAATCTGGCGTTTTAAAAACCTTAGCTTCAGAAGGCGATACCATTCTTATTGGAGCTGTATTTGCTGCTATTGATGAAACTGCAGAGAAACCTGCTATAAGTGTAGTTGTTGAAAATGAAAACCAAGTAGAGGAGACCCCTAAAAAATCTAATATTGTTGTATCACACGAAGTGAAGGCAACACCGGTTGCAAATGCAATTATTGCCGATAAGAAAATAGAAATAGAGGCAATTACACCATCGGGGTATGGTGGAAAAATAATGAAGAATGATGTTTTACAAGCATTAAATCATCCGGGTAAAAAAGCATTTAATACAGAAGAATTATTTAGTAGAAATACGCGTAAAGAACGAATAAGTAATTTACGCAAAACTATTAGTCGCAGGTTAGTAGAGTCAAAAAATACTACAGCCATGCTTACAACATTTAATGAAGTAGATATGACTGCTATTATGGACATTAGAAAAAAGTATAAGGATAAATTTAAAGAACAGCATCAAGTAAATCTTGGCTTCATGAGTTTCTTCACTAAAGCATGTGCCATTGCTTTAAGTGAATGGCCAAGCGTAAATGCGTATATTGATGGAGATGAATTAATTTATCACGATTATGCCGATATTAGTATTGCTGTAAGTACGCCAAGAGGATTAACTGTTCCGGTAATTAGAAACGTTGAAAGTCTTTCTATGGCTGAAATTGAAAAAAAGGTAGTTGAACTTGCCAATAAAGCACGTGATAGTAAATTAACTGCCGAAGAGTTAACAGGTGGCACATTTACAATTACCAATGGCGGTGTGTTTGGAAGTTTAATGAGCACGCCAATTATTAATATTCCACAAAGTGCAATTTTAGGAATGCATAAAATTCAGGACAGGCCAATGGCTATTAATGGGAAAGTAGAAGTAAGACCAATGATGTATGTAGCATTGAGTTATGATCATAGAATTATTGATGGAAGAGAAAGTGTTAGTTTTTTAGTGAGAGTAAAAGAGTTATTAGAAAATCCTTCATTATTATTGTTTGGAAAAGATCCGGTAAAAGCATTGCTGGAATTATAATTTCAGATTGTACGAATAAAAATGATTGATAAGCTGCAATAGAATAAATTGCAGCTTATTTGTTTTAATGGCATGCGTTTTCAATCTTATTTTAATACAGCTATTAGTTTAATAAAAATGTACGATGGCTCTGTTCCGTTGGTGCATTTTTTAAAACAATATTTTGCTCAGCATAAAAAACATGGATCGAAGGATAGGAAATTTATCAGCCATTTTTGTTATTGTTATTATCGTTTAGGTCATGCTTTGAAAGAGTTATCTATCGAAGAAAAATTAAAAACCGCTCTGTTTCTTTGCAATAATGAAGCGGGCGATTTACATATTTTATTTGATGAAGATTGGCTGAATAATTGGAAAGATAATTTGCATAGCAGAATTGATTTTATACAAAAAAAATATTCTAATTTTTTAGTTGAAAATATTTTTCCATGGAAGGTTGAATTGAGTAAAACTATTGATGCTAAAGCATTTGCTGCTTCTCATCTTATTCAGCCTAACTTGTTTTTGCGTATCAGGCCAAATGCAGAAAAAATTGTTCCGCATAAACTAACCGAAGCCAATATTTCTTTTCAACAATTATCATCCTCATGTTTAGCATTGCCTAACACAACTAAAATTGATAGTATTATAGATATAGATAATGAAGCAGTTGTACAAGACTATTCGTCTCAGCGAATTGAAGAATTTCTTCAACGCATAAAGTATTACTCATCACTTAAAACCTCTGTTTGGGATTGTTGTGCAGCCAGTGGCGGTAAATCTATTTTAGTAAAAGATGTTTTGAATAATATAGAACTAACGGTAAGCGATATACGTTCTTCTATTCTACAAAATTTGAGAAAAAGATTTGAAAAAGCAGGAATAAAAAAGTATCATTCGTTTGTTGCAGATATTGCTACTTCAATATCTCATTTTCCACTTTCCGCATTTAATATGATACTTTGTGATGTGCCTTGCAGTGGAAGTGGAACATGGGGAAGAACACCGGAGCAATTGTATTTTTTTAATGAAGCTGCAATTCAGGAGTATGCGTTGTTGCAGAAAAAAATTATCAGCAATACTATTCCATATTTAAATAAAAACGGATTTTTTTTATACATTACTTGTTCTGTTTTTAAAAAAGAAAATGAAGAAAATGTAGCGTATATAAAAAGCCATTTCAATCTTGAATTAATAGAGCAAAAATTATTAGTTGGGTACGATAAAAAAGCCGATTCTATGTTTATGGCTTTGTTTAAAAATAGTAATGTTATTGATTCATCAATTCCTGAAATAAATTAATATATTCTCCTACGTGAAAGCCATCCATTAATGCATGATGTACATGTACGGACATTGGCATTGTTTTTTTAGCATTTATTTCAGTCATTTTTCCAAATGAAATTTTTGGAATGGAATCTTTAAATGAAAAGCTTCTGGCATGAGATAATGCAGTAAAATTAATCCAAGGAATAGACGAATAATGAATTACATTTTCGCTGGTATTCATTGCTTCTAATCCTTCTGAGCATTGTACTCTTTCAATTTCTTTCTTGGCATTAATCTTAAATGTATCAAATGAAGCGTTATATACAATATTCGAAAAACCAAATGTTCCGTTAGGGCGATTAATTGTAGCCGAAGCATTAATAAATGAATGAATGATTACTTCTTCATTATCAATTCTGTATTTAAAAGGTTCAATTAAATTAGCTGCATGAATAGAATGAAATAAGTAGTACAGAAAAAATGATTCCTGCATTTCTTTGGCTTTGTCATACGCAATAGTACAGTCGATAGTTGTACAAATTCCAAAAAAAGGTTCTTCGAATTGGTTAAAAAAATGAAAATGATCTTTTCTATTCCAGCTATCAATGTTTAATTTTTGTTTCATGTAAGTAAGTAAGGTAGAATTTCTTTAATGTGTTGAATATGTTTAAAATGCTCGTGTTGTATATGTAATTCAACTTTTTCTAAACTCCAGGTGGTGTGATAGGGAACATGAACACCATGCCCGCCAATATTTAGCACCGGCAATATATCAGATTTAATAGAATTTCCAATCATCATAAATTCATTTGGTTCAATATCTAAGTGTGTAATTAATTGTAGATAATCGGATTCTGCTTTATCCGACATGATTTCTATGTGGTGAAAATAATGTTCTAATCCCGATTTTTTTAATTTCCTTTCCTGATCTAATAAATCGCCTTTGGTGGCAACTACTAATTTATATTTTTCTTTTAGTGTTTGTAATACTTCTTCAACGCCTCCTAAAATTTCAATTGGTTTTTGCAATAATTCTTTTCCTAATAAAACTATTTTTTCAATAACCTCAATCGGAATAGCTTTATTCGATACTCTTAGTGCGGTTTCAATCATTGATAGTGTAAATCCTTTTACACCATAGCCATATAAATTAATATTTTGAATTTCGGTTTGCAGTAATTCTTTGGAGATAGAATGATGTGGCAAATAATCTTCTAATAAATTGCAGAATTTACTTTCTATTTCCTGAAAATAAGGCTCATTAATCCACAATGTATCGTCTGCATCAAAGGCAATTACTTTAATAGACATAAATATTATTTAATAGTGTAAAGGATAATTATTAAAACGAAATAGATGCTTATTTAAGAGACCCTTTTTGAATAATTCCACCTCCAATTACATCATTTCCTTCGTAAAAAACAGCACTTTGTCCCGGAGCAATGGCTTTTACATTTTCGTAAAATATTGCTTTAAGCCCGTTATCAGTATTATACAAATTGCTTAAAGCTCCATTATCTTTATACCGAATTTTAGTTATTGCCTCCATTCCATCGTCAATTCCTTCATATTTTATCCAATTAAGCTTTGATATTAAAATAGTATTTTGATTAAGATCGGATTCATCGCCTAAAACAACAATATTTCTTTCCGAATCAATGGCAGTTACATATGCCGGTTTACCCAAAGCAATATCTAATCCTTTTCGTTGCCCAATAGTATAAAAGGGATAACCTTTATGTTTGCCTAATTTTTTTCCTTTAGTATCAATAAACCAACCGCCATTTACTTTTTGTTCTAATCCATCTACACGTCGTTTTAAAAAACCTCTATAATCGTTGTCGGGAACAAAACATATTTCATAGCTCTCACTTTTCTTTGCTAGTTCCGGATAACCCATTTCGTGTGCCATTTGCCGAATAGCAGTTTTCCGGTATTTGCCTAATGGCATAATTGTTCTACTTAATAATTCCTGATCTAAACCCCATAGAACATAGCTTTGGTCTTTGGTTGCATCTAATCCCTTACTTATCACATAGCGACCATTTTGGTGTTTGGTTACTTCTGCATAATGCCCTGTTGCAATAAAATCGCAATTCAATGCATTAGCTCGTTTTAATAATGCCCTCCATTTAATATGTGTATTACACATTACACATGGATTAGGAGTTCGGCCTGCTAAATATTCTTCAACAAAATTTTCAATTACAAAATCGCCAAATTCTTCGCGTATATCTAAAATAAAATGAGGAAAGCCATTATCAACGGCTGCTTGCCTTGCATCGTTAAATGAGTCTAAATTACAACAACCTGTTTCTTTGCTGCTACTGCCACTGCTTGCATAATCCCATGTTTTCATGGTAATTCCAATTACTTCATATCCCTCGTTATGTAGCATTAAGGCTGTAACGGTACTATCAATACCGCCACTCATTGCTACCAAAACTTTTCCTTTACGACTCATCTTAAATAACTTTACAATGTGCAAAGATACTTGAAAGCTTAAAGTTATTATCTGAAGTAGATAATTGATATTTGCGAAGGAAGGAATTTATAATAGGTATATTTAAAAATGGGTGTTTTTCTATTATTGAAACCATGCTTATTTTGTAGTTTTCCTTCTTGTTTTAAGAATATAAAATTATAGTTATGATTAAACTTCAAGTTATTGGCAATCTTGGAAAAGATGCTATTGTTAGCAATGTAAATGGAAAAAGCGTAATTAACTTTACAGTTGCGCATACAGAAAAGTATAAAGATGCACAAGGCAATCAAAAAGATAAAACTATATGGGTAGATTGTTCTTACTGGACAGATAGAACTGCCATTGCTCCTTATTTAAAAAAGGGCACACAAGTATATGTTGAAGGTGCACCCGATGTAAGAACCTATACCACACAAGATGGCAGACAAGGAGCATCTATTAGTTTGCGTATTGGTAATATCCAATTATTAGGCTCTAAAAGCAATGAAGGAAGTAATACGCAGCAAAATTCTAATTATACAACTGCTTCGGTGCAAGTAGTTGCCGAAACTACAGAACCTTTAGACGATTTGCCTTTTTAAAATAAATTACATTTATTAAAAGCTGAGCGATACTATCGTTCAGCTTTTTTTATTGTTTAGTTTTATCTTGCAGTATGCAAAAAATATTTTCGTATAGCCAGTTATACCAATTCTGCCATACTATCTTTTTAAAAATAGGCTGTAATAACATTGATGCAACTACTGCTACAAAAGTTTTACTCAGTGCAGATTTGAGAGGAATTGATAGTCATGGTATTGCTCGGTTGAGCGGATATGTTCGTTTATGGGAAGCCAAACGAATTAATGCTACTCCACAAATAAAAATTATTCACGAAACTCCCTCCACAGCCACTGTTGATGGGGATGAAGGATTAGGATTGGTGGTGGCTCCTCATGCAATGCAAATTGCAATAAATAAAGCTAACAATGTAGGAACAGGATGGGTAAGTGTTTGCAACAGCAATCATTTTGGTATTGCAGGGTATCATGCAATGATGGCATTAGAATTTGATATGATTGGTATTGCAATGACCAATGCCAGTGCATTAGTAGCACCTACTTTTTCTATTGAGCGAATGTTAGGTACCAACCCAATAGCTGTGGCTATTCCTGCTAAAAGTCAACCCGCTTTTGTAGCAGATTTTGCAACCACCACAGCAGCTAATGGCAAATTAGAAATTTTGCAACGAAAAAATGCCGATGCGCCCGTAGGTTGGGTACAAAATGCAGAAGGACTACCTTCTACCGATGCCAATATTTTAAAAAAGAAAGGTGCTTTATTGCCTTTAGGAACCGATAGAGAACATGGCTCGCATAAAGGATATGCTTTGGGAAGTATTGTAGATATATTCTCCGGCGTATTAAGTGGTGCATCTTATGGACCTTGGGTTCCACCTTTTCCTGCTTATGTGCCCATGCCCGAATATCAGCCAGGAAAAGGATTAGGACATTTCTTTGGAGCAATGCGTATTGATGCTTTTCGTTCGGCTAATGAATTTAAAGAACACATGGATAATTGGATTGAGCAATTTAGAAAGGCTAAGCCTGCCAAAGGATTTGATAAAGTATTCATTCCGGGCGATCCTGAAAGAGAAACCGAAATAGTAAGAAGAAAGGAAGGAATTCCAATAGTAGAGAGTGTTGTAGATGATTTAAAATTAACAGCAGAGAAATTTAAAGTGTCGTTTTAAATAACCTGCATCTAACTACTTCTTATTGCTTATGAAAAAAAAAGTAGTAATATTTTATATACTCATCAATAGTTTTTTCATTATTCATGCATTAACTCAATTCGTTAATAAAGAGCATCGAGCTACAAATGGCCAACTCTCAAAATATTTAAATGAAAAAAAGTGGAATGAATTATTTCCGCATAGAAACGGTTTTACTAAAGCTGCAAAGCAGAAAGATTTTTATTCTTTTCAAGCTTTTCAGCAAGCAGCAAAATATTTTCCTACTTTTTTAGCAGAAGGCAATGAAGAAACTCAAAAATGTGAATTGGCCGCATTTTTAGCAAACATTGCTTTAGAAACAAGTGGCGGTTGGAAAGATGCACCCGATGGTTATTATAAATGGGGTTTATATTTTTTAGATGAAAAAGGATGCGAAATGGGTTGTAATCAATACTCAGATACCAGTAAGAAGAAATATGCTCCAATAAAAAATATTTCTTATCATGGTCGAGGTCCCATGCAACTAAGTTGGAACTATAATTATGGACAGTTTAGCGAAGCGTATTTTGGTAATAAAGATACTTTACTGCTTCATCCGCAAATATTAACTGAAAATGCTATTGTTTCTTTTGCATCGGCTATATGGTTTTGGACAACCGCTCAGTTGCCTAAGCCATCTTGCCACGATATTATTTGTAATAAATGGCAACCCACTGCTGCCGATTCTGCTGCTAACAGGTTGCCTGGGTTTGGTGCCATAGTTAATGTGATTAATGGGGGAGTGGAGTGCGATAATACGCAAAATGAAAAAACAAAATATAGGTATGGCTATTATTTATATTTCTGTAAATATTTTAAAGTTAATCCGGGTAATAATGTAACATGTTTTTCGCAAAAGCCATTTGGCACATAACAATTAATTTCAATAGTAATATGCAATATAACCCCGTTAACGCTGAATGAAGAGACGAATGTACAAGTGAGTAACACAACTAAAGCCGCACAATGTAACTAGCGCTTGTTCACTAAATTATCTGCAATTTTTATGCATTCTACCTTTACCTTTGCACCTCAAAAATTGTATTCGGTATGAAAATTATGAAATTCGGCGGAACCAGTGTGGGTAAGCCCGAACGTATGCACGAAGTAGCACAATTAATTACTAAAGATGCAACACCCAAAATAGTAGTATTAAGTGCCCTTAGCGGAACAACTAATTCTTTAGTAGAAATTAGCAATTACTTATCAACCGGTAATAGAATTTCTGCCAAAGCCAGTATTGATAAATTAGAAGCCCATTATCGAAAGTTTATTACCGAGTTAGTTAAAGGAGAAAACTTTCAATCGAAAGCCAACTCAATAGTAACGGAGCATTTCGAATTTCTAAATATCATTTTACGAATTTCATTTAGCGATGCATTGAATAAAGATATTTTGGCGCAAGGCGAGTTGATGAGTACTAAACTGTTTTGTGTTTATTTAGAAGAAAAAGGAATAGATCATTTGTTACTACCTGCTTTAGAATTTATGAGTATTGATGCAAATGAAGAACCTGCTTTTACTTCTATTCAAACAAAACTGCATGCTTTATTACAACATCATAGCGATAAAAAACTTTTTATTACGCAAGGATATATTTGTAAAAATGCAAAAGGTGAAGTAGATAATTTAAAACGTGGCGGAAGCGATTATACTGCAAGCCTTATTGCTGCAGCAGCAAATGCCGATGTATGTGAAATATGGACAGATATTGATGGAATGCATAATAACGACCCTCGTGTGGTAGATAAAACGATGGCTATTGAGCAATTAAGTTTTGAAGAAGCAGCTGAGCTGGCTTATTTTGGAGCAAAAATTTTACATCCTACCTGTATATGGCCGGCACAACAAGAAAATGTTCCTGTTAAATTATTAAATACAATGGAGCCGGATGCAGCAGGGACCACTATTACTAAAGAAGCCGGAAGTGTTGGTGTTAAAGCTGTTGCTGCAAAAGATGGTATTATTGCTATTCGTATTAAAAGCAGTAGAATGTTATTGGCTTATGGCTTTTTAAGAAAAGTTTTTGAAGTATTTGAAAAGTATAAAACTTCTATAGACATGGTTACTACATCGGAGGTGGCCGTAAGTGTAACTATAGATAATGATACTTTTTTGAACGATATAATTAAAGAATTAGAACCATTTGGTATTATTGAAATTGATAAGAATAATACCATCATTTCAATTGTAGGAAATGAAATTGCAGAAACAAAAGATGTAATGAAAAGAATGTTCGATGCTTTAGAGCCAATACCTGTTCGTATGGTAAGTTATGGAGGTAGCCATCATAATATTTCTTTACTGATAGATAGCCAGTATAAAAGAGAGGTACTTCAATTATTAAATAAGGGATTGTTTGGCTTGTAAATAATGCTATGAGTTCAAAAATCGTTATCTCAAAAAGTAAATCTTTATTTAATGGAGGTACTATTTTTACTGTTTTGTTGGATGGTAAAGAAATTACTTCCTTACTTAATTCATCTACTATAGTAATACACGATGCAGGGCTTTATACTGTTCAACTAAAGGCAAAATGGGCAGCAACACAAACCTTAATTGTAAAAGTTGAAGAGAACTCAACTATTTATTTAGTAATTAGGAATGGATTTAAATATTACTCAAAAATATATTTCTTATTTTTTGCAATATCGGTTGCGAGCACGTTTTTACTACTTTTTAAAATTATACCTTCCAAGTGGGTTATAATTGTTCAGGCTATTTTATATAGCCTATTTACTTTGTATCATCTGTTTTATTTCTTTTTCAAAAATGGGAAGATTTGGGTATTGGAAGATATAAGCTAGTAAAATATAATATAGGTTTTATACTTGCAGTAAATAAAAAATCCACCAAGAGGTATTGGTGGATTTTTTAGTAGATGATTTTAAATTTTAAGCAACTGCTTTTTTTACTAAATCTGCTGCTTCGCTAAGTAAAATAGCCGATTCAACAGTTAAGCCGCTTTCATCAATAAGTTTTTTAGCTTCTGCAGCATTTGTACCTTGTAAGCGAACAATAATAGGAATATGAATATTGCCTAATTTTTTATACGCTTCAATAACACCTGCTGCTACACGGTCGCAACGAACAATTCCGCCAAAAATATTTATTAAAATAGCTTTTACATTAGGATCTTTTAATATAATTCTAAAGCCTGCTTCTACTGTTTGAGCATTGGCAGTACCTCCCACATCTAAAAAGTTAGCCGGCTCTCCGCCACTTAATTTAATCATATCCATTGTTGCCATGGCTAAGCCTGCACCATTAACCATACAACCCACATTGCCATCTAATTTTACAAAATTAAGGTTGTATTGTCCTGCTTCTACCTCTGTAGGATCTTCTTCTGTTACATCGCGTAATGCAGCTAAATCGGGATGACGCATTAAAGCATTTTCATCTAAATTCATTTTACAATCTACTGCAATTATTTTTTCATCGCTGGTTTTAAAAAGCGGATTAATTTCTAACATGCTACAATCTAAACCTACATAAGCATTGTATAAATTAGTAACAAACTTTACGCAATTTTTAAATGCTTCGCCACTCAATCCTAAATTAAAAGCAATTTTTCTTGCCTGAAAACCTTGCAATCCACCTGCCGGATGTACCCATTCTTTATAAATTTTTTCTGGTGTATCGTGTGCAACATCTTCAATATTCATTCCTCCTTCAGTACTGTACATTATTACATTCTGGCCTTTGGCTCTGTCTAATAAAATAGATAAATAAAATTCTTTAACCGGATTAGGCCCGGGGTAATAAACATCTTGAGCTATTAAAACCTTATTCACTTTTTTTCCTGCTGCTCCGGTTTGAATGGTAACTAATGTATGACCTAATATATTTTTAGAAATAGTACTAATATCTTCTATGCTTTTTGCAACGGCTACACCACGTTGTTCCGAACCTTGTATTTTACCCTTTCCGCGTCCACCGGCGTGTATTTGTGCTTTTACAACAGCAAAACTGTTATTGGTTTGATTTTTTATGTTTCTGTATGCTTCTTCAGCAGCCATTACTGTATCTACAGCTATGCCTTCCTGTACCGGAACATTGTATTTTTTGAGCAACTCTTTAGCTTGATATTCATGTAAATTCATACGTTAGAATTTTGTGCGGCGAAGATAATGTATTTGATTATCTGCATTAATGTAAAACTATATTCTAGTGAAATTATTTGTTTAAATATTTTTCATTTAACATATTGATATGATGCTGAACATGGCCAAAAATGATAAATGCTAAACTATTTACTACCATTTCGTAATTATTGGCTGTTCCTTTTTGTAATAAATCTTCTTCAGTTAAAGAGCGTAAAAATAAATCGGTCGATTTTCTGGTTAAAGTAAACTCTTCTTGTAAATCGGCTAAGGTTCTTAGCGTAGCATGTGCATTTGCAGAAAATTTATTTTCATCAAATCCGGGAAAATTGTAGGCATCTTTTCTCGATAACCGCAACATGCGATAAGTAAAAACTCGTTCGCTATCTATAATATGTTGTAATAATTCTTTTACCGTCCATTTGCCTTCTGCATAAGCATAATCAGCTTTTCCAATCGGAATGTCATTAATGGCTTTAATAAATTTACCCGAATAAATATCAATAATTTCTTGAATAGAATTACCCTTAATGCCATCAATATAGTTTTTATAAAAAACTGCAAATTCTCCTTCTTGTGGCCTTGCCATAATTAATGTTTTTTTATTTTTTTAAGATGGGTTTTATTTTCTTCTTCTTTATTTACAATAGTTTGTTCTAAAGTATAGGCAGCTTTTACAGCATTATAAGCATTTACAATTCCGCCTGTTTTAGATAAACTTGAAAATGGAATCGTATCATTTTTTGTTCCGGGTTTAATAGTAACAAGAGAACTATCGGGAATGCTTACCGAAGTTTCAATTATTTCTTTTACTTGTTGTGCAGTAAGCTCGGGGTAATATTCTCTAATTAATGCTGCTAAACCGGTAACTATTGGAGCAGCCATACTGGTACCATTTAAATTACCATATTGATTTTCTGGTATGGTTGAATAAATTTTTACACCCGGTGCAAATACATCAACATTTTGTTTTCCAAAGTTGCTAAAATCGGCGGCCATTGTACCTTTTAACTTTTCATCTCCACTGGCACCTACAGTTATAAAATTAGATGCTTTTGTAGCAGTGGATAAAAAATAAGGAGAAGGAAAATTTTCTTTAACATCAATATCGGTAGCTTCGTTTCCGGCTGCATGAATAATTAATACATCTTTTTGCCGGGCATATTCAATTGCACTATCTACCCATTTTTTTTCGGGAGAATAGGCTTTCCCAAAACTCATATTAATCACTTTTGCACCATTATTTACTGCATAAAAAATAGATAATGCTACGTCTTTATCATATTCATCTCCATCGGGTACAGCACGTATGGCCATTACTTTAACATTATCCGCTACTCCATCTATTCCAATACCATTATTTCTTTGTGCAGCTATAATTCCGGCAACATGCGTTCCATGCATTGCATCGGGGCCTTTTACATTGTTATTTCCATAAAATTTATCTTGTATATTGTTGTAATTGTCTTTTATAATGTAAGCCCTATAATCTTTTGGGGCATTTGTTTTTGCATCTAATGATTCTTTTTTTCCTGAAACATAGTTGTCTAATTCATTTATTACCGCATCATTTTTATCATCGCCTTCTTTTTCCATTAATCTCATACTGGTAAGAAAGGCAAATTTGGCATCTTTACTTTGATTGTTTTTGGGTTGGTAATTTTCTAATTGGTCTATACTAAATTCTCTAACGCACATTTCTTGGCATAGAATACTATCATTTCTTTTTAAACTTTTTAAAATAATATCTAAAAAATTCAGCTCCATTTCATCATCGCCGTTTGATTTCATTTCATTGGCGGCACGTTGCCATGTGTTATATTCATATTTATCATTGGCATTCATCGTGCTTGTATCTAACTGTGTAGTGGCATATTGAGTTTTAAATTTATAATATACTCTTGTTTTTTCGTCGGAGGCTTTTTTTAAACAACTACCGTCTTTGTTGCCTAAAAAATTCCATCCATGTATATCATCAATATATCCATTTCCATCATCGTCAATATTATTATCGGCTATTTCATGTGGGTTAGTCCATAAAACATTTTTTAAATCGGGATGAGCAGTGTCAATGCCTCCATCTATTACGGCAACAATTACCGGAACAGATTTTTTATTTTTTTCGGATAAAAAATCATAGGCTTTTTGTAAACTGATTCCATATACCGAATCATGAGAATAATCTAATAAATGCCATCCTTTTGGGATATTATTGGTTTGTGCATTTGCAGCAAATGAGATGCAAATTATTAAACCAATAAGTGTAATTTTTTTAATCATGGGATTGTGTATAATAATCAGTTACAAATTTGATAATAGAAATGATGCGTAACTTTTATTTAATTGTTTTTAGCGTATTGTTAAGAAATTAAGCTGAAGGAATTGTTTTATAATCTTCTCTTACAGGTGCAAAAACATCTAAAATTTGGCAATCTGTAATTGCCAATCCGGAGTGAAGCGTATTTGAAGGAATGATTACCAATTCGCCTTCTTTAAATTGAATTGGATTACCTTCTAAAGTAAGTTGAAATAGGCCATTTTGAATAATGGATACTTGTTCGTGTGGATGTTTATGTTCGGGCAAAACTTCTCCTGCTTTTACTGTTACAAAAGAAAAAGTCATTTTTTCTGTGTGTATTAGTTTGGCAAAATATCCTTTGGCTATTTCTTTAGGTGCAATGTTGTTTAAGTTAATTGTCGACATTTTATTTTTATTAAAAATTAAACTGAATACCTTGTGCTAATGGCAATTGATCGCTCCAATTAATGGTATTGGTTTGTCTTCTCATATAAGCTTTCCAAGCATCACTTCCACTTTCTCTGCCGCCACCTGTTTCTTTTTCACCGCCAAATGCTCCGCCAATTTCTGCACCACTTGTACCAATATTTATATTAGCAATACCACAATCGCTTCCTACATGCGATAAAAATTCTTCAGCTTCACGCATGTTTAAAGTAAATAAGGAAGATGATAAACCCTGTGGTACACTATTTTGCATGGCGATGGCTTGGGCAAGTTGATTGTATTTCATTACATAAAGAATAGGGGCAAAAGTTTCTTGTTGTACAATTGGCCATTCATTTTCCACTTCGGCAATACAAGGTTGAACATAGCAACCGCTTTTAAAATCGGCACCAGATAATACTTTTCCTTCTACTAAAAATTTGCCACCTTGTTGTTTACATTGTTCAATAGCCGATAAATAATTTTGTACTGCGTTGGTATCAATTAATGGTCCAACATGATTTGCAGTATTTAATGGATTACCAATTTTAATTTGTTGATAAGCATGTACTAATTTACTGATAAAAATATCGTACACATTTTCGTGAATTATTAATCTTCTGGTTGAAGTACATCTTTGTCCGGCGGTACCAACAGCACCAAAAACAGCACCAATTAATGCCATATCTAAATCGGCGTGTTGTGAAATAATAATGGCATTATTACCACCTAATTCTAAAATGCTTTTTCCAAATCTTGCGGCTACTGCATTGCCTACGGCTTTGCCCATTTTTGTAGAGCCGGTGGCACTAATTAAAGCAATGCGTTTATCGTTACTCATCCATTCGCCCATTTGTTTAGCACCTTGCACTAAGCAGCTAACGCCTTCGGGAACATTGTTTTTGGCAAAAACTTCAGCAGTAATTTTTTGTACAGCAATACTGCATAAAGGCGTTTTTTCGCTTGGTTTCCAAATGCAAACATTGCCGCAAACCCATGCTATTGCTGCATTCCAGCTCCATACAGCCACAGGAAAATTAAATGAAGATATAATGCCTACAATACCAACCGGGTGCCATTGTTCGTACATTCTATGTTTGGGTCTTTCGCTGTGCATGGTTAATCCGTACAATTGTCGAGATAGCCCTACAGCAAAATCGCATATATCAATCATTTCTTGAACTTCTCCCAATCCTTCTTGCAAACTTTTACCCATTTCGTAGCTAACTAAATGGCCTAATTCATCTTTATGTTTTCTTAGTGCTTCGCCTAATTGCCTTACAATTTCTCCACGTTTTGGTGCAGGCCACATACGCCATTGTAAAAAAGCAGTATGTGCATTATTTAAAACAGAATTATATAATTCCTCATTAGTAGTTTGTACGGTAGCAATTAATTCTCCATTAACAGGAGAAAAACTTTGTAATAATTCTTGATCAGAATCAAACCATTCTTTTCCGGTAGAAGTTCCTTTATTTGTTTGATCAATTTGTAAATGTTGTAAAAAATGCATAATAAAAGGTTTAAAGTTGGGCAAGATATTCACTTTATTTAATTCAAACTAAAAATGATAACAGTCATTTTTTTCGAGTACAGTTTAACCCAATTTGCAGCAACCTCAAACGAAGGTTGAACACTGAATAAGAAATAAAGATTGCAACGATTATTTGTCTGTAATGAAAAATGAGTATTTTGATTTTTAAAAATTAAACAGAAGAATTATGTATCAGGAAAGTAAATTCCCTTTTCAACAAGGTTCTCCGGTAAAATCGGAATTGGAAACATGGGTAAATAGTATTGCCAGACATTGCAATGCCGAATCTATTCATTGGTGTGATGGTTCTAAGGAAGAATATGATAGTTTATGTAATCTTTTAGTAAAAAAAGGAACGTTTATTCCTTTAAATCCCGAAAAGAGACCCAATAGTTTTGCTTGTTTTAGTGACCCTAGCGATGTAGCCAGAGTAGAAGATAAAACATTTATTTGTAGTAGAACAAAAGATGATGCAGGCCCAACTAATAATTGGATGGATCCTAAAGAAATGAAAAAAGTTTTGAATGATTTAATGGAAGGTTCTATGCAGGGTAGAGTGCTATATGTTATTCCTTTTTGTATGGGTCCAATTGGTTCTCCTCTTTCCAGATATGGAGTACAACTAACCGATTCGGAATACGTAGTAGTAAACATGCGGATTATGACAAGAATGGGTGAAGATGTATTACCGCATTTACATAAAAAAGAGTATGTAAAATGTTTGCACACTATTGGTGCACCGTTAGCAGATGGACAAAAAGATGTTAAATGGCCATGTAATCCTACAGTAAAATATATTTCACATTTTCCGGAAGAAAGATTGGTTATTTCTTATGGAAGTGGCTATGGAGGTAATGCTTTGCTTGGTAAAAAATGTTTTGCATTGCGATTGGCTTCGGTGATGGGAAAAGAAGAAGATTGGCTGGCCGAGCACATGCTGATTTTGGGTGTAGAATCTCCTGAAAAACAAAAAACCTATGTGGCAGCAGCATTCCCAAGTGCTTGCGGAAAAACTAATTTTTCTATGATGATACCTGCTCAGGGGTTAGATAATTGGAAAGTAACTACCGTTGGAGATGATATTGCATGGATTCATAAAGGGAAAGATGGTCGATTATATGCCATTAATCCGGAAGCAGGATATTTTGGTGTAGCACCTGGTACTAACTATAAAACCAATAGTAATGCCATGGAAAGTATTAAAGCAAATACTATTTTTACCAATGTGGCAATTACTGCAGATGGCGATGTTTGGTGGGAAGGATTAACTAAAGAAATACCCGATGGATTAACCGATTGGCATGGATTGCCTTACGATAAAAATAGTGACAAACCTGCTGCGCATCCTAATTCAAGATTTACTGCACCGGCTTATCAAAATCCCGTGATAGATTCAGAATGGGAAAATCCTAATGGGGTGCCTATTGAAGCTTTTGTATTTGGTGGTCGTAGAAGTACAGCAGTGCCTTTAGTATATCAATCTTTTAATTGGAATTTTGGTGTATATATGGCTGCAACTATGGGCAGCGAAATGACTGCTGCTGCATTTGGTGAAATTGGAAAAGTACGCAGAGATCCTTTTGCCATGCTTCCTTTTATGGGTTATCACATGGGCGATTATGTAAATCATTGGTTACAATTTGGAAGAGATTTACCTAATGCTCCGCGAATTTTTGGCGTGAACTGGTTTAGAAAAGATGATGATGGAAACTTTTTATGGCCAGGATTTGGACAAAATATGCGTGTTTTGAAATGGATTGTTGAACGTATTCATGGTGGAGCTTCCTCTGTTGAAAGTCCAATTGGTTGGGTGCCTCGTTTTGAGGATATTGATTGGAATGGTTTAGAGGATTTTACTAAAGAAGATTTCTTAAAAGTAATGACCATTGATAGAGAACCTTGGAAACAAGAATTATTAGGGCATGAAGAATTGTTTTCTCGATTGTACGATAGATTGCCCAAAGAGTTCTTCTTTATTAGAGAATTATTACTCTCTGCCTTGTGGCGGTCTCCCGAACATTGGGGCTTGGCATCGGAACGAGCATAAATATATTGATGATAAAACCAAAAAAAGGAGTTTGAATTATCATATCAAGCTCCTTTTTTATACATATTATTTTGTGGTGCTTATAAGAAGGTCGTACACATCGGAATAACTGCTGCCAATTGGTACATCTTTACCTGCAACAGTTAGTTTGTTTTTATTAAATTTTTCTACTTTTTGTAATGGAACAATATAAGAGCGATGTACTCTTATAAATTCTTTAGGAGGCAATTTATCGAGCATTGCTTTTAAGGTCATTAAAGTTAATACAGGAATGGGTTTGATATAGATCTTTATATAATCATCTAACGCTTCAATTAAATCAATATCTTTTAAATTAATTTTCATCATCTCATAATTTACTTTTACGTAAATAGAGTTTAATTGTAATTCTTGTGATGATAAAAATTCTATATACTCTTTTGCTTTATAGGTAGCTTTTAAAAATCTGTCGAATTCGAATGGTTTTAATAAATAATCTATTGCATCAACATTAAACCCTTCAATTGCAAAATCTTTATAGGCTGTAGTAAAAATTACCAATGGCTTTTTAGATAAGCTTTTGTAAAACTGAATGCCGGTAATATCGGGCATTTGAATATCTAGAAATAATAAATCAATAGTATTTTCTAGTAAATAACTCATAGCTTCATCGGGGTTGGTAAAAACTTTTTGTAAGTTTAAAAATGGAATTTTTTGGCAATACTGTTTTATCAGTTGCAAAGCCAAAGGTTCATCATCAATTGCAATACATTGTATCATTTTATGGTTATATCTAGTTGTACATTAAATTGGTTATTATCGTCGGATACTTGTAAAATATGTTTATTGGGATATAAAAGTTCTAATCGCCTTTTTACGTTATTAATACCTATTCCGGTAGTTTCGTGAAAAGTATTTTCAGATTTTATAATCGTGTTGTGTACTTCAAAATGTATTGAGGATTCAGAAGCAATAAGGAAAATGTTGATAGTGGTTTTTTCTTTGGTACTTATGCCATATTTAAAAGCGTTTTCAATAAATGGCATAAATAATAATGGGGCAATTAATTTATCTTCCAATAAGCCTTCGTATTTAAAATTAACTTCTACTTTATCGGTTAATCGAACAAGCTGTAAGTCTACATAATTCTTTATAAAATCTACTTCATTATTCATTGTTACCAAATTGTTTTTTGTTTCCGAAAGCACATAACGCATGATGGCAGAGAGTTTCATAATTGCCGAAGCAGTTTGATTATTGCCGGTTATGGCCAATGAATAAATATTGTTAAGTGTATTAAAAAAGAAATGTGGGTTAATTTGAGATTTAAGAAATGATAATTCAGTATTTAATTTTTCGTGTGCAATAACTTGTTTATATCTTTCGGCTGCCAGCCAGTTTTGTACTACGGTAATACATGTTCCAATGGTATACACAAAAAAGAAAACGGCTGTATTTCCTGAAAATAAAATAAATCTATTTCTTTTGAAAGGAGGAACATTGGGCATGTTATTGCGGTGCGGAAATATTTCATTGGTTCCGTTTATCCAATTGGCAATTTGCCTTGGAACGTACATAAACATTAAAAATAATGTTATACAACTTAATACATACCAATACCATTTTGTATCGGTTAATAGTTTAGGAATTAAGAATAAAGTATTGAAGTAATAAAAAATGATAAGATAAATATCGCCACAAATAATGTGTACAATAAAATTATGATTATTAAAAATACTTTCTGCAGGCCAAGGAGAAAAAATAAAAGGTAATAAAAGAAAACAAACCCAAGCGGCTGCATGGGCAATCATCATCATTAATTTTTTATTATGCCTCACAATTTTTTATTTATTCAAAGCTATTTAGCTGCCAATTGGTTACGCAATTATATTGGTGAATGAACTTCAAAAATCGGCGAATAAAAGATAAGGCAATTAGTTGTAATTAAGAAAGTTCCTCATAAAGACTTTGTATCAGGCCATCGGCTAAGCCAATTTTTGGAACATATATTTCAGGAATATCGGCCCAACGCATAACGTTAATGTAAATTTGTAAAGCCGGTACAATAACATCGGCACGGTCTTCTCTTAGTTTATAAGTTCTAATTCTTTCTTCTAACGAAACACTCGATAATTCTTTGTAATAATCTTTTAATAATTCTATAGATAATGGTTTTCCTTCTTTCTTTTTACTAAGCGAGAACACTTTATTGATATTACCGCCACTGCCAATAGCTATAATGGGTAAATTACTTTTGGTATTTCTTTTTAAGTGTTCTTTCATATCATTCCAAGTGTTTTCTTCTACTTGCGATTTTAGTAGGCGTATGGTACCAATATTAAAAGATTCTTTATAACGCAATATACCATCGGCAAAAAAGGTAAGTTCGGTACTGCCTCCACCAACATCAATATATAAATAGGAGTGGGCTTTATCCAAATTTTCGGCGATATGATTTTCATAAATAACAGAAGCTTCTTCATCTCCACTAATAATTTTAATTTCTATTCCCGTTTCAAACTTTACTTTTCTTATAATATCGGCACTATTTATTGCATCACGCATAGCACTTGTAGCACAAGCTTTTATATGTTCAACTTCATACACTTTTAATAAATGCTGATAAGCCTTCATTGTTTGCAAAATCATTCCTCGTTTTTGTTTTGATATTTCGCCATATTCAAAAACATCAAACCCTAAACGTAAAGGAACTCTAACCAAATTAAGTTTATTAAATTGGGGTTTGCCTTCTTTACCATTTATCACTTCGGTAATTAATAATCTTGCGGCATTACTTCCAATATCAATTGCTGCTAATCGCACTTTGCTTTAAAGTTTTTTGATATAGATATTGATACGTTTCAATTTGAGAACGTATTTTTCTTTTGCCTGCGGAAGGTACATAGTTATTACTAAGTTCACTATCCAATATTCTTGCTTTTACGGTATCTCTTAATTGAATGTGGATAATCTCTTTTAGTTCTCGAATGATAGTAGTATCTTTTATTGGAACTGCTGCTTCTAAGCGGTGATCGAGGTTTCTTACCATCCAATCGGCAGAGGATATAAACACTTTTTCTTTTCCTCCATTTTGAAATATCATTACCCTTGCATGCTCTAAATATTCATCTACAATACTAATGGCAGTAATGGGTGATGCAAATTTTTTATTGTCAATTTTAGCACAAAATATTCCTCGTATAATTAGTTTTATCTCAACACCATAAGTAGCTGCTTCGTACAGTTTTGTTATTAAATATTGATCGCTGAGAGAATTTGATTTTAAAATGATACTTGCTGCAATACCTTGTTTGGCATTTTTTATTTCTTTATTAATTAGTATTTCTATTTGTTTTCGCATGGCATTAGGACTAACCATTAGTGTTTTACAATTATGTAAATGATGAACTCCATTTTGCCAATTTTGTAAATAATTAAATATGCGATTAATATCGGCCATTACATTTCTGTTGGCTGTAAGTAAGCAATGATCGGCATAAACTTTTGCAGTTTTTTCATTTAAGTTTCCTGTGCTTACAAATCCGTATTGAATTGTTTTATGTTTAATTCTTTTTTTAATGATGCAGAGTTTGGCATGAATTTTCATTTTTGGAATTCCTAATAAAACCTTTATTCCTTCTTCTTCTAATATTTCTTTCCATTCTAAATTGGCTTCTTCATCAAACCTTGCTTTTAGTTCAAGCATTACAATTACTTCTTTCCCATTTCGTGCGGCATTAATTAAAGCATTAATAATTTTTGAAAAAGGAGCTAAGCGATATGCAGTTATTTTTATGGAAGTAACATCCGGATCAATGGCAGCTTCTCTTAATAAATCGATAAGCGGATTAAATGAATGATAAGGAAAATGAAGCATTACATCTTGTTTCAAGATTACATCAGTAACTCTAATAACGTGTTGTAAAGCAGGATGCACAAAAGGTTGGCGGCGCGTTACTTTTTGAGGGATAATATTGGGGAAATCCATAAAATGCCTAAAATTATGGATACGGCCTCCGGGGATAATATTGCTTCTTTTTGTAAGGTTTAATTTGCGTATTAAATACTCGAGTAATCCCGAATCCATTTCTTTATCATAAACAAATCGAACAGGTTTTCCTTTGCGTCTGTTTTTTAATCCTTTTTCTATTTTCTCAACAAAAGTGGTCGATATGTCGCTATCCATATCCAACTCTGCATCTTTGGTAACTTTAAAAATATGTGCATCAAAATAATCGTAGCCGAAATAGGAAAAAATGTAGGGTAAATTAAAACGAATAACATCTTCTAATAAAATAATGGAATGTTCGCCAGGCTTTGATGGTAATTCAACAAAACGCCCTATTGCTTTTGCGGGCACTTCAATTAACGAATATTTTTGTTCGTAAGCCGAATCTTTTTTTCGCATTACTACGCCTAAGTAAATACTTTTATCGCGTAAATAAGGAAGTTGTGTTAAGCTTTCAATCATCAATGGAATTACATTTCTTCTTACCTCTTCATTAAAAAAATTGCGTACAAATTTTTGTTGTTCTTTATTTAAATGTTTCTCATCAACTAAAAATATTTTTTCTTTTTTTAATTCTTTTAAAATGCCATCCCATATACGGTTAAATTCATTTTGTTGTTGCAGAACAATTGTTTGAATAGTATCAAGAATTTTTTGAGGATCTTCCTCCATATACATATTCAATTTTTTTCTTTTTTCCGAAAACTCAATCATTCGTTTTAGTGTAGCTACTCTAACCCGAAAAAATTCATCACTGTTATTCGAAAAAATTCCTAAAAACCGAATTCTTTGATTTAAGGGAACCGAGCTGTCATTTGCTTCTTGTAAAACTCTGGCATTAAAACTTAACCAACTTACATCTCTTTGTATAAATAATTTTTTAGGCATATAACAAAAACATTATTCAAATATAACAAAGCAATACCGATAGCGTGAAATTTTAAATTGATAATAAATAAATTATCATTAAGTGGAAAAGCAGGCGGCACAATTGGTTGTTAAAATTTATTGTGTGCTTTTTATTTTCTCTACCAAATTTGTTGTAGAAAATCCTTGAACGATAGGGTTGATAATAACATTTCCACCATTGGCAATTACTTCTTTGGCTCCAACAATTTGTTCAATAGTATAATCTCCACCTTTTACTAAAACATCGGGAAGTATTGATGTGATAAGTTGATAAGGAGTATCTTCTTCAAAAATAATCACAGCATCTACCATAATTAATGATGCTATAATTAGTGCTCGGCTTTTTTCGTTATTAATGGGTCTTTCATTTCCTTTTAATCTTTTGGTACTTGCATCGCTGTTTAAGCCTACAATTAAGTAATCGGCTTCTTTTGCTGCTTGCGATAAAGAAAAAATATGTCCTTCATGAATAATATCAAAACATCCATTCGTAAATGCAATTTTTTTATTAAGCAGTTGCCATCCTGTTATTACATGTAATAGGGTAGGGAGTGTAAAAATTTTTTTTTCAATTGCTTCAATTCTTTTCATAAAAAATATAATAAAAATAAGAAAGATTAATTTTTAAGTTTTATTGATTTATTATACCAAGGTAAAATGCTCATACAAAAAAATCCAACAATTACTACAATTAAAAATTGAGCAAACCATTGTAGCGTTCCATTGGCATATCCAATTTCAAAAGGAATATTATTTTTTTCTAACACTTTAGCTAAAAAATAAGCGTATGCTCCAATACCTCCAGGTGTAATAATCATTCCAATACTTGCAAATGCCAATGCCGACAAGGCTTGTATAAAACCCAAACCGGCTGTTCCTTCAGTTGCATATAATCCTACCCAAGTTCCTGTAATATACATACTCCAAATACCAATGGTATATAAAATAAATAAACCCTTTTGTTGCAATTTTAAAACACTGATTAAGCCTTCCCAAATGCCTTTTAAAATTTTTTTAATTGCAATAACAATTTTTAAATGCGAAAATTGATTAAACCATATTTTGATTACAACAAACAAAAAGCCGATAATAATTAATACAATAAAAATTTTAGTGGTAGAAAAATGTCCATTTTTATTTTTAAACAACTGAGTAAATATTTGCATGGTATATTCTCCCACAACCTCATATTGCGTAATAAAAGCCAATAAAAATATTATACCGAGTGATATTACATCAATAGCTCTTTCAACTACAATTGTTCCAACTAATTTTTCGGCTGGCACTTTTTCGTATTTGGCAAGAATGGTACATTTTAAAACTTCTCCTAATCTTGGTACTGCTAAATTTGCTAAGTAGCCAATCATTACTGCAAAAAATGTATTTAATAACGAAGGGTAATAACCCATAGGTTGCATTAATATTCTCCAACGTAAACTTCTTAAAATATGGCTAAAGCTTAAAATAAAAAAAACAGGAATTATAAGCCAATATTTTGCACTTTTAAGCGAAAACAAAAATTCGTTCCATTTATTATTGGGTATTTGGTGTAAACTCCACCAAACTAAAAACACACCTAATCCAAAAAAGAAAATATATTGAAGAAATGAAATTGTTTTTTTATTCATAATAATAAGCTTCGGCAATAACTGCAAGTTAATGTACAATCTATTACTAACAAGTATAATACTTTTTTGCTAAATGGGTTTGGCAAATTGTATGCTATTTATAAAACATATACTCTGTTACAATGCTTTTTTGTTTTTTATATAAATTTTAGATTGATGATTTTTGTTTTAATTTCTGTAAATTTGCCAACTATTTGTGCATAAAACCTAGTGATGTCAAAGAAAAGAATCTTATTCATAGCCACCGAAATGTCGCCATACTTAGAGCTAACTGAGTTTGCAGAGATTGTAAATAAATTAGCAATCAAAAGTAACGACAGTGGATTGGAAGTACGTTGTATAATGCCTCGATTTGGAGTTATTAATGAAAGAAGGCATCGGCTACACGAAGTTGTTCGGTTATCGGGTATTAATGTATCGGTTGATAACGATGATTATCCTCTTCAAATTAAAGTAGCTTCTTTGCCCAATGCTCGATTACAAGTTTATTTTTTAGAAAACGAAGACTTTTTTAAACGGAAGCATATCTTTCATGATGAATCGGAAAATTGGTTCGATGATAATGGATTAAGAACTATTTTTTTCTGTAAAGGAGCATTAGAAACAGTTAAAAAATTTGGTTGGCCTCCCGATATTATTCACTGCAGTGGATGGATGACAGGTTTAATTCCGGCATATATTAAAACGGCGTACAAACGCGAAGCAGTTTTTAGTAATAGTAAAGTAATTTTCACTATTGGTCAAAATACTTTTAAAGAAAAATTAGGTGCCGATTTTGTAAAAAAAGCAATAATCAATGCCAATATTAAAGACAAAGATTTAGAAGTTTTTAAAGATCACAACAATACAGCCTTATTTAAAGGAGGTGCTGCTTATGCCGATGCTATTAGTTTTGGAGCCGAAAAAGTAGAGAAAAAACTTGCCGACGAATTTGCTAAAATAAAAGGGAAAAAAGTAGTACCATTTAAAGGATGGGAATCAGATTTAACCGAGTACATTGATTTGTACAATGAGTTATCTAAATAATTGTATCATTCAATCATTTGTAGCTAAAAATATTTTAAAATCTTCATCTATATTTATAAATCATAATTAAACTTATGCCTTATTTATTTACTTCCGAAAGTGTATCTGAAGGTCATCCAGATAAAGTAGCCGATCAAATTTCTGATGCCTTAATCGATAATTTTTTAGCATTCGATGCTCAATCTAAAGTGGCTTGCGAAACATTAGTTACTACTGGTCAAGTAATTCTTGCAGGTGAAGTAAAATCTAAAGCATATTTAGATGTTCAAGAAATAGCTCGTGGGGTTATTCGCAAAATTGGATATACCAAAAGCGAATACATGTTCGAAGCGAATAGTTGTGGAATTTTATCGGCCATTCACGAACAATCTGCCGATATCAATCAAGGGGTAGATAAAAAGAAAAAAGAAGAACAAGGTGCAGGAGATCAGGGAATGATGTTTGGTTATGCCAGTAACGAAACAGAAGATTATATGCCATTAGCATTAGACTTAGCACATAAAATATTAATTGAATTAGCGGTATTGAGAAGAGAAAATAAACAAATTAAATATTTACGCCCCGATGCTAAAAGTCAGGTTACTTTAGAATACGATGATAATAATAAACCGGTAAGAATTGATGCAATAGTTGTATCAACCCAACACGATGATTTTGATACAGAACAAAAAATGCAAGCCAAAATTAAAAAAGATATTATCGAAATTTTAATTCCTCGTGTTAAGGCAAAATATAAAAAATATGCGAAGCTGTTTAATAATAATATTAAATATCATATCAATCCAACAGGTAAGTTTGTAATTGGCGGCCCACATGGCGATACTGGATTAACAGGACGTAAAATAATTGTAGATACTTACGGTGGTAAAGGAGCTCATGGCGGCGGTGCGTTTAGTGGAAAAGATCCTTCAAAAGTTGATAGATCTGCAGCGTATGCAACACGCCATATTGCTAAAAATCTTGTAGCAGCAGGCATTGCAGATGAAGTATTGGTGCAAGTTTCTTATGCAATAGGTGTTGCTCAGCCTACTTCAATCAATGTAAATACTTATGGTACGGCTAAGGTTGATTTAAACGATGGAGAAATAGGTAAATTGATAGCATCTATATTCGATATGCGTCCTTACTTTATTGAGCAACGTTTAAAATTACGTAATCCTATTTATAGTGAAACTGCGGCTTATGGGCACATGGGACGTAAAAATGAAATTGTAGAAAAAACATTCACATCTCCCGATAGTAAAACAAAAAAAGTAAAAGTTGAATTATTTACTTGGGAAAAATTAGATTATGTTTCAAAAGTTAAAAAAGCTTTTGGAATAAAATAAGTACTTAAAAAATAAAAGAAGCTCCATCAAAAATGATGGAGCTTCTTCTTTTGTAGTGCCCACGAAAGGAATCGAACCTTCACTCCCTTGCGAGAACCAGATTTTGAGTCTGGCGCGTCTACCAATTCCGCCACATGGGCTAAACGGGGTGCAATATTACGCTACTAATGTATACTGTCCAAAATCCTGTTAAGGTATTTTTTTTGATAATAATATTCTTTTATTTGCAACAATTCTTTTTCGGTAATATTATCTGCTTGATAATTTTCCAAAATGCTTTCAATAGGTTCATATATACTTGATTGTAGTTGAAGAATTTCAGATTTGATACTAATTATTTTTACTTCATCATTTTCTATTTTGGCTTCCATTAGTTGCTCGTTTAACTCCATTATTTCCATTAAAAATGCTGGTGCCAATTGGTATTTTTCTTCTTCTTGTAAATAGCCTTTTAATAGTAAAAAGTATTTAATAGTCTCATCTTTATCACTAAAAGTTTTAAATGCTTTATTAATGAGCGACGATTGTTCTAACACTTCCGCTTTTACTTCTTCAGTAGCATTGATAAAAAAGTCGGGATGATATTTTCTACTTAACTCATAAAATTTTTGTTTAGCTATAGTAAAATCTATAGCAGGTGCAATAGGTAACTGATATAATTCAAAATAGTTCATAAAATAAAGCTGAGTATAAAGTAATGAACTTAGTTGCCATTACCACAATAAATTTTAATTTGCACAAAATTAAATAGAATGCTAACGATTGGGCTTATTAAAGAAGGAAAAGTTCCTGCTGATAATAGAGTTGCCTTAACTCCCGACCAATGTAAATGGATAAATCAGCAAACGGAATTGAAAGTTGTTGTTCAAGCTTCATCCGACAGATGTTTTAGTGATTATGAATATAAACGAGCAGGGATTGAAGTAGTTGAAGATATAAGTAGTTGTGATATTTTATTAGGAATTAAAGAAGTGCCTATAGCTCATTTAATTGAAAATAAAATGTATTTATTCTTTTCTCATACTAAAAAGGAGCAAAGGTATAACCAGCAACTATTTCATGCAATGATGGATAAACAAATTACTTTACTCGATTATGAATGTTTTGAGTATGAAGATGGACAAAGAATTATTGGTTTTGGCTTTTTTGCAGGTGTAGTAGGTGCTCATAATGGAATGATGGTTTATGGTAAAAGAACGGGCTTATATGATTTAGGAAGAGTGTATAAAGTAAAAGATTATAGAGAGTTAATTCATACCTATTTCGGATTAAAAATACCTCCCATCAAAATTGCTGTTACAGGAAGTGGAAGGGTATCGCATGGAATTGTTGAGATAATGAACTTAATGGGTATTGCTGAAGTTGAACCGGATGAATATTTAGAAAAAAAATTTACTTATCCGGTGTATGTTCAATTGAAGGGACCAGATTTATATACACATAGCGAGCTTAAAACATATAAAAGAGACCATTTTCATGAACATGCCGAAGAATACAGAAGCCGATTTTTACCTTATACACATTGTACTAATATTTTAATGAACGGAATTTATTGGGAAGAAAATATGCCTCGCTTATTTGAAAAAGATGATATCACCAGTCATTTTACTATTGAAGTAATTTCGGATATTACCGATGATGCTTATGGCTCTGTACCTATCAATTTAGGCGATCAATCTATTAATGATCCGGTATATGGTGTAAGTAAAAAAACGTTTACTAAAACAGAACCATTTGCTACAGACAGTATTGATGTAATTGCTGTAGGTAACTTACCTAACGAGTTGCCCAGAGATGCAAGCAGATATTTTGGCGAGCAATTATTAAAATATATTTTACCCGAATTAATTAAAGGTGGTAATGAAATAACCGAGCGTGCTATTATTTTAAAAGAAGGCAAACTAACTGATAGATTTTCTTATTTAACTGAATATGCCCAACACTAATTATAAGTATAAATAATAGTCGCTTAATAATTCTTTACATTCGGAAGAATATTCTGCCTTTGAGTTTTGAATAATTATTTCTTTTTCAATTGCAGTTGCTTTGGTTGAAGAAAAAAGTAACATGCACCTAAAATAGTTATGTTTGGGTGTTTGTTTAATTAGCACTTTTTCTTGCAAATAAAAATGTTTATTCAAACACAATTGTTCAAAAAATAAATAGCGATGATAGGGAAGAAGTATGGCAAATTTTCCGTTGCGGGTTATGTTGTTGTTAATCACGTTCAATAATTCATCTAAACTTAAATTTGAACTATGTAAAGCAATATTTCTTTTTGCGTCATTACTTTTTAAATCATTTTCAAAGAATGGTGGATTAGAAAAAATAAACTGATATTTATTAGGTAGCGAAATTTTTAATACATCATTATTTATTATTTTTAGCCTTTCTTTCCAAGGAGATACATTAAAATTGTGCATAGCCTGATTAGCTGCAGCTTCATCTATCTCTACAGCATCAATAACCACATTTTTATTTTTTTGTACAAACATTAGCGATAATAATCCTGTTCCCGAGCCAATGTCTAAAGCATTATTGATGGAAGTAAAAAATGTATCATTTATGGAAGTTATCCATGCACCAAATAAACAAGCATCTGTACAAACTTTCATGGCACATTTTTCTTGATGTACTGTAAATTGTTTGAATTTAAAAAAGCTATGGGCCATTTAGCAAAGATGAATATTTTTTATATTTTTTTCGGAAAGCAATATAAATGGTAATAGGTATTTGGTAGTTATTAAATTAGGTTAACTTGGCTGTAATTTTAAAATATAAGCTTGGAAGTAGCTATTCATAAAACTAAAGAAGTAATTAGGTATCAGCAACAACTCGTTGATAATTTTGGCAGTTCTATAGAGAAAAAAAGTTTGTATTGGTTTTGCAAAGCCTACTTAATTGTAACGCAACAGCAATTGGAATATATAAGCAATAACCGATACCAAAATCCATGGTTTGTTGCCAATGTAATTGTAGAGTTT
This sequence comes from Hydrotalea sp., assembly GCA_027364735.1. GTDB lineage: Bacteria > Bacteroidota > Bacteroidia > Chitinophagales > Chitinophagaceae > JAKAJX01. The sequence goes on from DAHXOT010000033.1 coordinate 105,941, forward strand.
AATGCCGTTTTTCAAGAAAATTTAGAAGCTTATTTGCATAATAAACCAATTCCTTCCAATGAGTGGGAATTGGTTTATCAAAATCTGAATATTTTAAATAGTAAGAAATCGGTGTATAATTTTTTGCAATCATGGAAAACATTGGTAAGCTGTATGGATGTGCATATTAAAAAAGACTTGCCTTTGTGTTTGGCAGCCGTTATTAAAGAGTATCATGTAGGTAAAGTAGAAATAGCTTTACTTGAAAAAGACTTTAAGATGATGACAAACATTTTTCATTATACAGCCAAACAAATTGAAGCAGAAATTATTTTTGAATATAAATTACCACTATTACATGTACCTGATTATATCCGTAGTTTTTTTCTAAAAAAATATATTTACCATAAAGTAATCAGGAACAGAGAACATTCTTGGAGAGGATCTCAAATATATGTACATCAATAAAAAAGCCCAATCTTTTTTATTGATGGGCTTTTAAATGATATAGAAATATATTTATTTTTCGGCAGTAATGCTTGCAAATAAATATTCTTTATTTAATCGGGCAATATTGGCAATTGAAATTTCTTTAGGGCAAGCTGCTTCGCAAGCACCTGTATTAGTACAAGCACCAAAACCCTCTTTATCCATTTGTGCTACCATATTAAATACTCTGCTTTTTCTTTCAGGATCGCCCTGTGGTAATAAGGCAAGATGAGAAACTTTTGCACTTAAGAAAAGCATTGCACTAGCATTTTTACATGCGGCCACACAAGCACCACAGCCTATGCACATAGCAGCAGCAAAGGCAGCATCGGCTGCATCTTTATTAATGGGCAATGAATTGCCATCAACTGCATTACCAGTATTTACAGAAATAAATCCGCCGGCCTGAATAATTCTATCAAATGCACTTCTATCAACTACTAAATCTTTTACAACAGGAAAAGCACCTGCACGCCAAGGTTCAATTACTATGGTTTCACCATCTTTAAAAGCACGCATGTGTAATTGGCAGGTAGTGTTCGCTTTCCAATCTCCATGTGGCTTGCCGTTAATATATAATGAACACATGCCGCAAATACCTTCTCGGCAATCATGATCAAAAGCTATAGGATCTTGGCCATCTCTAATTAATTGTTCATTCAATACATCCAACATCTCGAGAAATGACATTTCGGAGGAAATATCTTTTACTTGATAGTTCTGAAAACCGCCTTTATCCTCTTTGTTTTTTTGACGCCAAACTTTTAGTGTCAAATTCATATTGTAATGCTGCATATATTAATTTTCGAATTAAATTATTTATAATTTCTTTGAGTTGGTTTAATTACTTCATAGTTTAATGTTTCTTTATGTAATTCCCATGTATGTTCTTGTTTATGTTCCCATGCCGAAACGTACATGTAATTACTATCATCTCGTAAAGCTTCTCCTTCATTGGTTTGATATTCTTCGCGGAAATGCCCACCACAACTTTCATTTCTTTGTAAAGCATCTATGCACATCAATTCACCTAATTCAATAAAATCTGCCACTCTGCCTGCTTTATCTAATTCCGGATTAAATTCGTTTATTGCACCCGGAATTTTTACATCGCTCCAAAATTCTTTTTTCAATTGTTGAATTTCAGTTATTGCTTGTTCTAATCCTTGGGCATTGCGAGCCATACCACATTTATCCCACATTATTTTACCTAAGCGTTTGTGAAAAGTTTCAACAGAAATATTTCCTTTAATGCTCATTAGTTTTTCAATTCTGTTGCTTACTTCTTTTTCGGTAGTAACAAAAGCTTCGTGATCTGTTGAGATAGATTTATTATAAATTTCATCGGCTAAATAGTTACCAATAGTGTAAGGAATAACAAAATATCCATCGGCCAAGCCTTGCATTAAGGCACTTGCTCCCAATCTATTTGCACCATGATCGCTAAAGTTGGCTTCGCCTAAAGCATATAAACCTTTTACGGTGGTCATTAATTCATAATCTACCCATAAACCGCCCATGGTATAATGTACAGCCGGATATATACGCATTGGCAATTCGTAAGGATTTTCTCCGGTAATTTTTTCGTACATATCAAAAAGATTACCATATTTTTCTTTTACTACTTCTTTTCCTAAAGCAATAATTTCTTCTTCTGAAACATTTTCTCTTCCTTCTTTTCCTATTTCAATTTTTCCGTAGCGTTTAATGGCATCGGCAAAGTCAAGGTACACTGCTTGTTTACTGGTGCCAACGCCAAAACCTGCATCGCATCTTTCTTTAGCAGCTCTTGATGCAACATCTCTTGGTACCAAATTTCCAAATGCCGGATATCTTCTTTCTAAATAATAGTCTCTTTCTTCTTCGGGAATTTCGTTTGCTTTTCTGGTTTCGCCTTGTTTTTTGGGAACCCAAATTCTTCCATCATTTCTTAATGATTCGCTCATTAAGGTTAATTTAGATTGATGATCTCCACTAACAGGAATGCAAGTTGGGTGAATTTGAGTGAAGGATGGATTGCCAAAGAAAGCTCCTTTTTTATGTGCTTTCCATGCAGCAGTTACATTACTGCCCATTGCATTGGTAGAAAGATAAAATACATTACCGTATCCACCGGTGCACAATAAAACAGCATGACCGAAATGGCGTTCTAAATTTCCATTTACTAAATCTCTCGCTATAATTCCACGAGCTTTCTCGTCTATTATTACCACTTCCAACATTTCGTGGCGATTATACATTTTTACATTGCCTAATGCTATTTGACGTTCTAAAGCCTGATAAGCTCCAATTAGTAATTGCTGACCGGTTTGTCCGGCAGCATAAAATGTACGTTGTACTTGTGTTCCGCCAAATGAACGATTACTTAATAAGCCACCATATTCACGAGCAAAGGGAACTCCTTGTGCTACACATTGATCAATAATATTTCCACTTACTTCGGCTAAGCGATGCACATTAGCTTCACGTGCTCTATAATCGCCGCCTTTAATAGTATCGTAAAATAAACGGAAAATAGAATCTCCATCGTTTTGATAATTTTTTGCAGCATTAATTCCGCCTTGTGCAGCAATGCTGTGAGCTCTGCGTGGAGAATCTTGAAAACAAAATACTTTTACTTTATAACCTAATTCGCCCAAACTGGCAGCAGCACTGGCGCCAGCCAAACCTGTTCCTACAACAATTACTTCTAATTTTCTTTTGTTGGCAGGGTTTACCAATTTACAATGTCCTTTATAATCTGTCCATTTCTGGTCTAAGCTACCGGCAGGAATTTTAGCATCTAACATTATAAGAAAGTTTAAGAAGTTTAAAATGTTTAATGGTTAAGAAGTTTGAATTTTTAATTAATCCATCCAAAATAAAAACTCAGTGGCATCATTGCAAATAATAAAGGCACAATAATAGAAAATGCCAATCCCACTGCACTTATAGATTTGTGCCATCTTTTATTATGAATGCCCAATGTTTTAAAAGCACTTTGAAAACCATGTGCTAAATGATATCCCAGAGAAATACATCCAAATACATATACAATTACAACTAAGATATTACTGAAAACATCTTTCATGGTAGTGTATAAATTAATTTCTTCTCCCAGTAAAAATCCTTGATGAGAGCGATTGGGAAGCCAAAAATTGGCCAAGTGTAAAATCAAAAATAAAAGAATAATGGTGCCTAATAATCCCATACTGCGGCTATACCATTTACTACCTCTGTTACCATAATTAATGGCATATCCTACAGTTCTTTTACTGCGATTATAAAATACAAGCAGTAAACCTTGTATAATATGCAATAACAGGCCGGCAAATAAACCTATTTCTAAAATACGCGGAACCCAATTTGCTCCCATAAAATGGGCACCTTTATTAAACATTTCGCCGCCATCATTAGCCCAAATACAAGCATTGAGGCCAACATGTACTATTAAAAATAAAATGAGAAAAATGCCGGTAAAGCCCATCACTAATTTCTTACCTACTGAAGATGTAAACACTTGTTTCCAGGTCATAAGAGAAGAATTGAATTTTGATAAATCGTTGCAAAAATAAATGTTCAACCAATGCAGTTACATAAATATTTTTAAACTGAGTTATGATTTTTATCATAAATCTTGTTTATTGCAGCTAAAAATATAGCTCCTCCTTACATTTCATTGCGTTAAATTAATAAGCAACCGTTTATATAAAAGCAATTTATATTAAATGTTAATGCCACTATATTCGATAATGCTTAAGATAATTGGTATTTTGTGGCACAGCTTTAAAATGGCTCTTCAAGAGTTAAGAGTAAATAAGTTACGTACGTTTCTTTCTTTATTTGGTATAACGATAGGAATTTTTTGCATAATAGGTGTATTGGCAACTGTAGATAGTTTACAAAGAAAAATTAAATCTGATATTGCATCTTTTGGGCACAATACTATTTACATTGATAAGTGGCAATATATTGGCGGCCCCGATTATCCATGGTGGAAATACGTAAAACGCCCAACGCCAACTTATGCCGAAATGAAATTTTTAAAAATTAAGTCAAACCTTTCATCACATATTTGCATTTTCGCATCGAATAATGCCACGGTTAGTTTTGAAGATTATTCCATAAACAGAGCCAATATTTATGGTGTTTCGGAAGATTTTAATAAAATTCAGAATATAGAAATTGCTTATGGAAGATACCTTACTGATGCCGATTTTTTACGAGGATTTCCGGTAGCAGTAATTGGCTATGAATATGCATCCGATTTATTTGGTAATCCACAGCGAGCAATTGGAAAAGAAATCATTTTTTCGGGTAAACGAACGCTAATTGTTGGCATTATTAAAAAGCAAGGAAATAATATTGTAGATGGATTTGATTATGATCATTGTGTAATTACATCTTATTTATTTTTTGCTGCTGCGTATAACGTAAAATATGCTAATCCGGTTATATTAGTTAGTGCAAAAGACAATATTTCAACAGCCGAATTAACTGAAGAATTACGAGGTGCTATGCGTCAATATAGGCGATTGATTCCGGGAGAAGAAGATAATTTTTCTTTAAATGATGTAAATCTTTTTTCCGAATCGTTAAACGGAATTTTTACCACCATGAATATTGGAGGTTGGGCAATTGCCGGATTAAGTTTATTAGTAGGTGCTTTTGGGGTAGCTAATATTATGTTTGTAACAGTGCGTGAAAGAACCAGTCAAATTGGATTAAAAAAAGCAATTGGTGCTAAAAAGAAAACAATACTTTCGGAATTTTTATTGGAAAGTGCTTTTTTATGTGTTGTAGGAGGATTAGTAGGTTTGCTATTGGTATGGATACTTAGTTTAATATTAAGCAGTATAATGCCTTTCCCAATTATTATTGCTCCTAACATTATTTTACTTGCTTTTGGAATTTGTATAATTATTGGGGTATTGGCGGGTGTAATTCCTGCTTCTCAGGCTGCAAGAATGGATCCTGTGGTGGCTATTAGAACCAAATAGTTTTTCTAATGAATTCTATCGCCGCGTACTTCTATTTGCTGCATAATATTTGCTTCATATTGTAGCCATTCATTCCAGCGTATTTTTACTTTTTCTTTGGCAACGTGGCTTTCGGCCAATTCAATAAATAATGTGTAATGGCCTGCTTCACTTTCCATAAATCGCCTGTAAAATTTTTTCATATAGGTATCTGTTAATCCTTCACTTAATTGTTTAAAACGTTCGCAGCTTCTGGCTTCTATTAAAGCCATAGTTAAAAGCTGATCTAATAATCGGTCTTCTAATTTTCCACCTTGTTTTTGAAACTCTAAAAGTTTATTTACATAAATATCTTTTCGTTGTTTGCCTAATGCTAAGTTTCTTCTTTGCAATTCATGTAATACCAACCTAAAATGCCCCCATTCTTCTGTAACTATTGGAGCTAATGCAGTAACTATTTTATCTTTATCAGGGTATCGTTGAATAATTGAAATGCAAGTAGTAGCTGCTTTTTGTTCGCAAAATGCATGATCGGTTAAAATTTCTTCTAAGCTAATATTGGCCAAATTAGCCCAACGCGGATCGGTTGGTAAATGTAAGTTTAATATCGTTTTAGTATTATCAGAAAAATTCATACAATAGTTTAAATTATTTTACAAAGTTGCACGAATTAATAAAAATTACTTTGTAGTTAGCTAAAAAATAATGGTAAATCCATAAATAATCAGCACAAATAAAATTTACCATGTTTACAGTGTAAAAATTATTATTTTCATTTTATAAATGATGATTATGCGCACAATCCCTTTTATTGTTTCGGCAGTTATTACAACTGTATTCATCACGCTTCTTAATATGCAATTGCCTTCGGGCAAAACTAAAACACCACGATTGGGTTTTTTCTTAAATCCGCAATATGGTTTTTGGCAAAATGCAGAGCCTGCCAACGTATCGTTTGATAAGGATATAAAAATTGCCGGGATAAAAAATAATACTGAAGTATATTTTGATGATAGATTAGTACCACATATTTATGCCGAAACTGATGCAGATGCTTATTTTATTCAAGGATATTTACATGCAAAATTTAGATTATGGCAAATGGAATTTCAAACCTACGCTGCATCGGGAAGATTAAGTGAAATTTTAGGAAAGTCAATGTTGCCTACCGATAAATATTTTAGGCGTTTAGGAATGGTATTTGGAGCCGAGCGTGCCATAGAAACTATGAACGAATATGCCGAAACTAAAAATGCAATGGATGCGTATACCGATGGTGTGAATGCTTATATCAACTCTTTAAAAGAAAACGATATTCCTTTTGAATACAAGTTACTCGATTATAAACCTGAACCATGGACTAACTTAAAAACTGCCCTCTTTTTAAAATTTATGAGTTTTGATTTAACCGGTCAAGGTGATGATGATTTGTATTTAACCAATACAAAAAATTTATTGGGATGGGAAACCTTTAAAAAACTATTTCCCGAAAGAGCCGATTCGTTAGATCCAATTATACCCAAAGAAACTGCATTTGAAAAACCAAGTATTGATGTAAAATTGCCTACCAATGCCGATTCTGTGTATTTTGGAATTGATAAAAATACTATTCAAGCAGTTGCACCAATTATTCCAAATAAAAATAATGGAAGCAATAATTGGGCAGTTAGTGGCAGTAAAACCAAAAGCGGAAAACCCATTTTATGTAACGATCCGCATTTGGGTTTAAACCTTCCTTCGCTTTGGTACGAAATGCAAATTACTACGCCCACACTTAATACTTATGGTGCTAGTTTTCCGGGTGCACCTTGTATAATTATTGGCTTTAACGATAGTATTGCTTGGGGTGTTACTAATGCGGGTAGGGATGTAAAAGATTTTTACGAAATAAAATTTAAAGATAGTACCATGCAAGAATATTGGTTTAATGGTACATGGAAAAAATCGGATTTTAGAAAAGAAACAATAAAAATTAAGGGTCAACCGGATGATATTGAAAACATAGCTATGACAGTATTTGGTCCGGTTATGTATGACCGAAATTATAAGAGTAAAAACAATGATGGAAAGTATTATGCTGTACGATGGACTGCACATGACCCAAGTAATGAATTGGCTACTTTTTATAAGTTGAATCATGCAAAAAATTATGTAGATTATGTAGATGCTATTTCAACATTTCAATGCCCCGGACAAAACTTTGTTTTTGCTTCTGTAAGTGGCGATATTGCCATACGGCAACAAGGAAAATTTGTTGCAAAATGGAAAGGGCAAGGCGATTTTGTAATGCCAGGAACCGACTCAGCTTATTTATGGCAAGGATTTATTCCTGCAAAAGAAAATCCACAAATAATGAACCCTGTTCGAGGTTTTGTTAGTAGTGCCAATCAAATGGCGGTAGATTCAACCTATCCTTATTATTTGGGCAAATCATCCAATTTTCCTGTTTATCGTGGATATATCATCAATAGAAAATTAGCTGTAATGAATAATATTACGCCGCAAGATATGCAGCAAATGCAAACAGATAACTATAATGTAATTGCTGAATTTATACGGCCTGTTTTATTAAAATTAATTGATGATGCTAAATTGAATAATGATGAAAAAAGGGTAGTAGAAATTGTAAAGAATTGGAATTTACGAAATGATATTAATGAAAAGGGAGCTACTATTTTTAAGTTATTATGGGATAGTGTTTATGCCGGTGTGTATGCAGATGAATTTGAAAACTCGAAATTGCCTTTGTATTGGCCCGATAAAACCACATTACTGGAAGCATTGTTAAAAAATACCGATTACTCATTCGCTGATAATATAAATACCATTGATAAAAAAGAAACCATGAGTGATGTGGTTACTTCGGCAGTTCAAAAAATTTTACCTGTAATTCGGCAATTAGAAAAAGATAATAAATTAGAATGGGGCTTGTATAAAGATACTTATATCAACAGCCTTTTAAAAATACCTGCATTAAGCAGATTGCATTTGCCAATTGGCGGTAACGAGGGTATTATTAATGCCACTACAGCTAATCATGGACCAAGTTGGCGCATGATTGTTCATTTAACTCAGCCTATTGAGGCTTATGCTGTATTTCCAGGTGGTGAAAGTGGTAACCCCGGAAGTAAATATTACGATACGTTTGTAGATAGTTGGGCAGCAGGAAAATATTATTCTGTATTGTTTTTAAAAAAACAAGAAGCTCGGCATAATAATCGTATTAAATGGCATTTTACTTTTATTAAAGCATAATTATTATAACAATGAAATTTATTACTTCAATTATTATAACAGCATTATTAAGTTTTGCATCGGGGTTATTTACGGTATTGCCTTGGTATAGTTTTTCGCTTTGTGCTTTTATTGTGGCAATAGCAATTCATCAAAAACCAATCAACTCTTTTTTAGCAGCTTTTATAGCTTTATTTATATTATGGGGCATATTGGCTTTTATAATGGATTATCAAAATCAGCATTTACTTTCTACTAAAGTAGCCAATATTTTACCCTTAAATGGATCGTATAATTTGCTAATATTAATTACAGCTTTTGTTGGAGCTTTAGTTGCAGGATTGGCAGCTTTAACGGGGAGTTATTTAAGAAAGCACAAGTAGATATTTTTATTTTTTATAACATTATAAGTAATATTTTCGTGCTTAACGTATGAAAGTATTATTTACCATTTATTTACTTTTCTTATACAATATTTTATTCGCTCAAGGAAGTATTAATGGCGTTGTAAAAGATAATAAGGGCAACATTCTTGCATTCTCATCTATACTTATTAAAGGCACTGAAAAAGGAACAACTGCCAACAAACTAGGCAAATTTGCTATTGAATTAAACAATGGTACTTATGTGTTACTCTGCCAGCATATTGGTTATTTAAGTGTAGAAAAAAAGTTACTGTAAAAAATAATAAACTATCGGTAGATTTTATATTAGAAGAGCAACGATATGACTTGCATGCAGTTACAGTGCAGTCGGGTGGAGAAGATTTAGCCTATGCCATTATTCGAAAAGCCATTGCAAAAAAAGCAGAATATGCCAATGAATTAAAGAATTTTCAAGTACAAGTTTATATCAAGGGTCAATTGCAGTTAAGAGATTTTCCTAAGAAATTTTTAGGGCAAAAAATAGATTTTGAAGATGGCGATACCAGTAAAAAGAAAATGATTTATCTCTCTGAATCTGTATCTAATTATGCGGTTAATGGAAATAAAAAAAAGGTAGAGGTAATATCAACCAAAGTTAGCGGGCAAAGTAACGAATTTGGTTTTGCACAACCCGCCTTACTATCTTTTTATAATAATGCAATAGAAATAGGAGAACAGTTAAATCCGCGTGGATTTATTTCGCCAATAGCAGATAATGCTGTACAACATTACAAGTATCAATTAAAAGGAACATTTTTTGAAAATGGAATGATGGTTAATCATATTAAAGTAATTCCAAAAAGAAATTATGAGCCTTTATTTAATGGGTATATTAATATAATTGAAGATACTTGGCGTATTCAAAGTATACAGCTAACGCTATTTAAAAAAAACCAAATGCAGTTGTTAGATACTTTGCATATTGAACAGTTGTATATTCCGTTGCAAAATATTTGGGTTTTAAAACAACAGGTTATTTATCCCGCCGGCAAATTTTTTGGGTTCGATTTTTTTGGAAGTTTTTTACAATTGTTTTCCAATTATCATATTAATCCTTCATTCAAAAAAAACTATTTTACCAGTACCATACTTAAATATTCTGATAGTTCTAATAAAAAATCGCTGAAGTATTGGGATAGTATTCGGCCGGTACCATTACTCGAAAACGAGGTGATAGATTATAAAAAGAAAGATAGTTTAGAGCAATTAAGAAATGTACCTCGTTATATAGATTCAATTGAACGAAAAGAAAACAAGCCCAGTTTTGTATCATTATTTCTTACTGGATATAGTTATTCTAAATCAATACATAAAACCAGCCTTTCTTTCGATCCGCTTATATCAGTTATTGGTATTTATTACAATCCGGTGGAAGGTATGGTAAGTAATTATGGTGTTGCCTTTAATAGGCAATTAAAAAATGGAAATACTTTTTCAATTAGTCCCAAATTTCGATATGGGTATCATAATCGGCATTTTAATACTTACTTAAATGCACAATATATTTTTGGGAAGAAACATTCAAATCAAATTATTCTTAGCGGTGGTAAAAAAGTTTTTCAGTTGAATAACGAAAATCCAATCAGCGAAATTGGCAATACACTCAGTACCTATTTTTGGCAGCAAAATTATATGAAAATATATGAAGCCTATTTTTCCAAATTTTATTATAATAAAAAATTAGGTAATGGGTTAAATATCTATGCCATTGCAGAATTTCAAAATAGAATACCATTAGAAAATACTATTTATAGTTTAAAAGGCAATGTGTTTTCGCCTAACTATCCAACCGATTTATTGCAATCTAATTTTACGCAGCATAAGGCATTGGTGGCTACTACAGGCTTTAAATGGCAACCGGGCGCAAGGTATATTGAACTGCCAAATCAACGAATTAATATTAGTCAATCGGGTTATCCGGTTATGTGGTTCTCTGTAACACAAGGCATAGATAAGTTATTAGGAAGTGAAGTGAACTATACTAAATGGAATTTTAGAATCAATCAATTATTAAATTTAAAATTGGCCGGGCATTTTCAGTACAATATTGAAACAGGCGGATTTTTAAATGCCAATAAAGCTTTTGTACAAGATTTTCAACATTATTTAGGAGATCAATCTATACTTTCAACAGATTATATGCGAGGTTTTCAATTATTGCCATATTATCAATTTAGTAATACCGAAAATCATTATGCAACCGTACATGCAGAATACCATTTAGATGGAATATTTACGAATAAAATTCCGCTTTTTAAAAAATTAAATTGGTTTGTTGTAGTAGGAGCAAATGCATTGTTTATTAATCATCAAATACCTTATTACGAAGCCTTATTATCTGCTGAAAATATTTTTAAAGTTTTTAGAGTTGATTTAATTCAGAACTTCAGTAATAACATAGGTAATAAGTACGGCATTAAAGCATACATTCCGTTATTTTCAAATAATGGTAATAGAAAAAATTAGTTACTCTCTTGAGAAGAATCGAAAGAAATTTTTTCCATTCTGTTTAATAAATGATATATGCTACTATCTTTTACTCTTGTTGCAAAATAATTGGGCACAACCTTATCTGTCCATATAATATGTGTAAGATGTTTTAAAATATCTTCTAATGATAAATCATAATAAGCCAATACATCAACTGTATTTAAGTTTTTATGCAATTCAATTTGCATGTAATTGTTATCGGCTAATTGGTATTCGCAGAATGTATGAATGAACTCTTCCATCATCAACTTTTCTTTATTGCCAATTACATTAAAATTAAAGGGAACAAAATTTCTTTTTTGTGCAGCCAATAATTTAATTCCTTGCAATTTGTAATTGCCGATATTTTGAAGAATATCTTCCATAAAGTACGTTGAAAGTAAATTCACGATTTTTTACTTTCTTAAACGTAGTAAAGGTTATACAATATTTTATATAATACCTTAAATATGGCTTAAGATTTTACTTTCTTATTTTTGTGTAATGTAATTAGTGTATAGTGTACACTATTCTTTTTAAAAACATTGGTACATAAAAATAAATAAATATAAAATTTTGTATATGCCGGTATTGCATAATAGAATTAACCAAGTTGAATTAAAGCAGCAATTAATGCAGGAAACGTTTAAAAGAATTACTATTAGCTTTTATAAATATTTTAATATTGAAAATCCGCAGGAGTTTAGAGACAATCTATATAAACAGTTATACCAACTAAAAGTTTTTGGTCGCATTTATATTGCCGAAGAAGGCATTAATGCTCAAATTAGTGTACCTGAATTTAATTTTCAGTTATTAAAAAATACGTTGTATGCAATTGAGCCATTGAATGGCTTGCGTTTAAATATTGCAGTAGATGATGATGGTAAAAGTTTTTGGGTACTAAAAATAAAAGTGCGAAATAAAATTGTTGCAGATGGTATTACGGATAGTTCTTTTACTATAACCGAAAAAGGTAAGTATGTTAATGCACAGCAACTAAACGAAATGGTTAAAGACCATAATACTATTGTTATTGATATGCGTAATCATTACGAGTACGAAGTAGGGCATTTTAAAAATGCTATAGAAATTCCTTCCGATACTTTTCGAGAACAATTACCAATGGCAGTTGCAATGATGAAAGGAAATGAAGAAAAAAATATTATTATGTATTGCACCGGCGGTATAAGATGCGAAAAAGCTAGTGCATATATGTTGCACAATGGATTTAAAAATGTATTTCATTTGGAAGGTGGAATAATTAATTACGCTAATCAAATTAAAGAACAGGCATTGGAAAGTGAATTTGTAGGAAAAAATTTTGTATTTGATGAAAGATTAGGCGAGCGTATTACTGAAGATATTATAGCCCATTGCCACCAATGCGGAAAGCCGTATGATGTTCATACCAATTGTAAAAATGAAGGATGCCATTTATTGTTTATTCAATGCAATGAATGTGCTGTAAAATATGATGGTTGTTGCAGTATTGAATGTAAAGAAACCATTCATTTGCCAATTGAAAAGCAAAAAGAAATTAGAAAAGGGAAGGTGAATGGGCAAAATATTTTCAATAAATCGAAGCTGCGTTTAAGGCCAAAGTTGAATGAAATATTAAAGTTCGAAAACAAGATTTTGCCTTAAACATAAATACGATATTACTTCAGATATAAATTGTTATACTAAATTACTTTTATAGCTATTTCCATACTAAAATAAGCATACCGGTTAAAATAAAACCTCCACCCAATACTACTTTTGGCGTTATCGGTTCTTTTAAAAGGGTGAATGATAAAATAAGTGTAATTACAATACTGGCTTTATCAATTGCAGCAACATACGATACATTTCCTTCTTTCATTGCTCTATAATAAAATATCCAAGAAAGTGTAGTGGTTAGTCCTGATAATGCTAATAATCCAAAACTTTGAATAGAAATATTTTTTAGTTGTACAAATGCATCTTTAAATAAAAAAGCATTAAAGGCAACTAACATAAAAACAATAAAAGTTCTTATAACAAGTGCTGTATCGCTATTTAGATTTTTCATTCCAAATTTGGCAAGCACAGAAGTAATTCCTGCAAAAAACATCGAAAGAATTGCATATAATATCCATCTTTCCATGTAATTTATTTTATTATAGATGATTGAGTGAAGAAACAATTAATTTTTCAGTTGCTATATCATCAATTGGTTCCGGAACAAACTTTTCGCCAATTACTCTTTCGTATAATTCAATATATTTTTTTGAAATTGTATTTATCCATTCGTCGCTCATGGCAGGCACAATTTGACCTTCTTTGCCCATAAAATTATTTTCAATTAACCATTCGCGTACAAACTCTTTACTTAATTGTTGTTGACGTTCGCCATTTTTTTGGCGTTCTTCAAATCCATCGGCATAAAAATATCTTGAAGAATCGGGTGTATGAATTTCATCCATTAAATAAATCTCGTCATCAATTTTTCCAAATTCATATTTGGTATCCACTAAAATTAATCCGCGTTTTGCTGCAATTTGTTTTCCTTTTGCAAATAAAGCCAATGCATATTTTTCTATTTGATTCCAATCTTCTTTCGAAACTAATCCTTGTGCAATAATTTCTTCTTTGCTAATATCCTCATCGTGTCCATGAGCAGCTTTTGTGGAAGGAGTAATAATGGGTTGAGCAAAAAAATCATTTTCTTTTAAACCTTCGGGAAATTTAATACCGCATAATTCTCTTTTTCCGGTTGAATAAGTACGCCAAGCATGGCCGGTTAAATTACCGCGTACCACCATTTCTATTTTAAACGGAATACACTTTTTGCCAACACTTACATGCGGAGCTGGTACATCTAAAAGCCAATTAGGACAAATATTGGCTGTGGCAGAAAGCATGTATGCAGCAATTTGATTAAGTACTTGTCCTTTATAAGGGATAGGGCGAGGTAAAATTACATCGAATGCCGATATACGATTACTGGCTATCATTACCAAAGTATCGGAACCTATATAATAAACATCTCTAACTTTTCCTTTATAAAAACCTGTTTGATTGGGGAATTGAAACTGAATCATAAACAAAAATAATAGTAGTTGCGTTAAGGAAATGTTGCAACTAAAAATAAATTCTTACCAAGAAATTATCTATGAATAAAAATTAAATTTTTGCATCAAACTAACAATTGCTATTTTGCTGTACATATTTAAACTAAAATTGCCATTATGAGAAAATTAACCCGCGTTGTTTTACAGTTATTGGTATGTTTATTTTTTATAGTGCCGGCTATTGCTCAGTCAGGAGGAACGGTTGTTTCGGGTACTATAAAAAATGCTAAATCCAAAGAAGTAGTTTCAGCTGTTTCTGTTACTATCAAAGGAACATCTACAGGATCTTTTACCGATGATAACGGAAACTTTAAGTTTACAACAGTAGTAAAACCCCCTTTCAAGTTAGTGGTATCATCGGTTGGTTTTTCATCTAAAGAAGTTGAGTTTAAAGGAGAAAATCTTACAATTAATATTACTCCTTCTTATTCCTTAGGTGAGGAAGTGGTTGTATCTGCGTCACGTGTGCCGGAAAAAATATTAGAATCTCCTGTTTCAATTGAAAGGGTAAGTGCAGCTAATATACGTAATGCAGCTGCAGCAAGTTATTACGACATTTTAAAAAACTTAAAAGGAGTAGATGTTACTACAGCCAGTTTAACTTTTAATTCTATAAGTACCAGAGGTTTTAATGGTAGCGGAAATTTACGCTTAAATCAAATTGTTGATGGAATGGATAACCAAGCTCCCGGATTAAATTTTTCAGTAGGTAATGTATTAGGATTATCTGAGTTAGATGTTGAAAGCATGGAATTATTATCTGGTGCATCTTCTGCACTTTATGGACCAGGTGGTATGAACGGAACTTTAATTATTAACAGTAAAGATCCATTTAAATATCAGGGAACAAGCTTTCAAATTAAACAAGGAGTTAAAGATATTGATGGATATCAACGCCCAATGAGTGCTTATTACGATTGGAGTATTCGCGTAGCAAAAAAAGTTACCGATAAATTTGCATTTAAGTTTAATGCACAAATGGTACAAGCTAAAGATTGGTTGGCCAATAACCAATCAGATTACAGCCGTGCAGCTTCACTGGCTAACCCATTTGGACAAGTAACTAACGGTAGCAGAAGTACCGATCCTAATTATGATGGTGTAAATGTTTATGGCGATGAAACAACTGCAAGTTTGGCTGCTGTTAGTGGCTCTGTTTTAAATGCTGTAAAAGGAGCTATTGGAGGTCCATTGTATAATGCATTATATGGAGGTTCTAACTTATACTTAAATACATTAAACCCTTCTGCAACTTTAGCACAATACAATGCATTTTTAAATGCTAATGGTGGTGCGGGCTTAGTTGCCGCAGGTTATTCTCCTTTTTTCTATGGTACATTACGTAATTATTATAGCGGATTGAATGTAAGTAGAACAGGTTATGGAGAAAAAGATGTAGTTGCCCCTACAACACTTAATGTTAAACTTTCCGGTGGATTATATTATAAATTTAATAATAATGTTGAAGCATCTTTAACTGCCAACTGGGGTACAGGTAATACCGTGTATACTGGTAGCGATCGTTATTCTTTGAAGAATTTAAAAATGGGTCAATACAAACTCGAGTTTAAAGCAAAAGATTGGTTCTTAAGAGGCTATGCTACTTTCGAAAATTCGGGTGATTCTTATAATGCTACCATTGCCACCAGATTATTTAATGAAGCATGGATGCCAAGCTCTTCATGGTATCCAACGTATACTTCTGCTTTTACACAATATGTTGCAGCCGGCCTTTCTCCTGCAGCGGCTAATTTGCAAGCAAGAGCTGTTGCCGATGCCAATAGACCAAGCGGCTCAATCATTAATAATCCTCTATTCCAAAAAATTGTGCAAACGCCAATAAAACAAGGCGGAGCATTATTTTTAGATAGAACTTCTTTATATAATATTGAAGGACAATACAATCTTACTAATGCTTTAGGATTGAATAAAACAGGAACTGAATTTTTAGTAGGCGGTAATTACAAAACCTATGTATTAAATTCTCAAGGCACTTTATTTGCCGATACAGCAGGTAAAATTAAAATTCAGGAAATTGGGGCTTATGCTCAGTTGTCTCAACAATTATTTAATGATGTTTTAAAGTTATCTGTTTCCGGCAGATATGATAAAAACCAAAACTTTGATGGTAGATTTACACCAAGAGCTTCTGCAGTTGTAAAAGTAGCTAAAGATCAAAATTTCCGCTTCTCTTATCAACAAGCTTACCGGTTTCCTTCTACACAAAATCAATATATCAGCTTATCTGTAGCCGGAGGTACTATTTTATCGGGTGGCTTACAACAAATGATAGATTATTATAACCTGAATACAAGTCCGGTGGTAGATGCCAATGGTAATGTAGTTAAATTTTCACCTATCAAACCAGAAACATCTAACTCGTATGAAATTGGTTATAAAGGATTATTTGGGAAAAGATTATTGATTGATGTGTATGGATATATGTCCAATTTTACCAATTTCATTTCTACATCTAATGGGTTACAGTTGGCAACAGGTAAAATATTTAGTGTAGCTCAAAATATACCTAATGTTACTGTAAAATCTAATGGATGGGGTGCTTCTGCACAATATTTATTGGGTAATAATTATACAGTTTCCGGTAATATTTATCAAGATCAAATTTCTAATTATTCCGATTTACCGGTTGGATTCTTAACCTATTTTAATACGCCTAAAACAAGATTTAATTTTGGCTTGGGCAATACAGGATTTTTATATAAAAACAGGGTAGGCTTTAGCGTAAATTATAAATGGCAAGAAAGTTTCAATTATGAAGGCTCATTTGCTGTGGGTACAGTTCCTTCATTTGGAGTAGTTGATGCTATGATTAGCTATAAGTTCCCCGAAATTAAATCGTTAATTAAGTTTGGAGCAAATAATTTGTTCAATAAATACTATATCAACGGTTTTGGAAATGCTCAAATTGGTGGCTTATACTATGTAAGCTTTGGGTATAATGTATTTTAAACAAATATTGTGATATATCAGAGATCCCTCTGTATTTACGCAGAGGGATTTTTTTTGTAGGCAAGTTTCATTCAATTTGGTTTTGTACAGCATAATCGTATATTTTTGCGGCTCATTCAATATTTATCAGAATATGAGAACAATTGCTTTTAGAGAAGCTTTACGCGAAGCCATGAGTGAAGAAATGAGAAGAGATGAAAGAGTTTTTTTAATGGGTGAAGAAGTAGCTGAATATAATGGAGCTTATAAAGTTAGCCAAGGTATGTTAGCTGAATTTGGCCCTAAAAGAGTAATTGATACTCCCATTTCAGAATTAGGTTTTACAGCTGTTGGCGTAGGTGCAGCACAAAATGGATTACGGCCGGTTGTAGAATTTATGACATGGAACTTTGCCGTATTAGCTTTAGATCAAATTTTAAATACCGCATCTAAAATGTTAGCCATGAGTGGCGGTCAAATTAGTTGTCCTATTGTATTTCGTGGTGGCAACGGCAGTGCCGGCCAATTAGGTGCTCAGCATAGTACTGCATTTGAAAGTTATTTTGCCAATATTCCGGGCATTAAAGTAGTTTCTCCTTCTAATCCTTACGATGCAAAAGGTTTATTAAAACAAGCAATTCGTTACGAAGAAGATCCGGTGATGTTTATGGAAAGTGAAGTGTTATATGGAGATAAAGGAGAAATTCCTGAAGAAGAATATTATATCCCCTTAGGAAAAGCCGATATAAAAAGGCAGGGCCGTGATGTAACCATTGTTTCTTTTAATAAAATGATGAAAGTAGCTTTAGGTGCTGCTGCCGAATTAGAAAAAGAAGGAATAAGTGCCGAAGTAATAGATTTAAGAACAATTAAGCCATTAGATTGGCAAACTATATTAGAAAGTGTAAAAAAAACCAATAGATTGGTAATTGTAGAAGAACAATGGCCATTTGCATCAATAAGCTCTGAAATTTCATACCGAATTCAAAAAGAAGGATTTGATTATTTAGATGCACCCATTCGCCGTATTACCAGTGCCGATGCTCCTATGCATTATGCACCTAATCTTGCTGCTTTAGCCATTCCGGATGTTAGCAGAACTGTAAAACTGGTAAAAGAAGTTATGTATCTTAAAAAGTAATATTCTTTATAATTTGTTCCTAAATTCCATCAATTTATTTTAATAGTTGATGGAATTTTTGCTTTGTAACCAATCAAAATTGCCAACCAATACCATAAATAATTGTAGTTTTAAACCTATCAAAAATGGGTAATGATAAGATATTTTATACTTTTTTTTATAGTAGCTTCTATACATACAATAGCACAAGAAAAAAGACAAGATACCGTTCAATTAACTGCTGATACAACTTTAAAAGAAGTAACTGTATTTAGTACAAAAGTACAATGGAAAGATGCTGCTGCTGCGGTTGCAGTACTTTCTAAAAAAGATTTAGTTCAACAATTGCCAAATAGTTTTTTACCTGCTGTCAATACAATTCCCGGTATTAAAATGGAAGAACGTTCTCCTGAAAGTTATCGTATTGCTATTCGGGGCAGTTCTTTGCGTTCGCCATTTGGTGTTAGAAATGTAAAAGTATATTGGAATGATATTTTTTTAAGTGATGCCGGTGGCAATACTTATATTAATTTAATTGACCTAAACGAATTAAGTAGTATAGAAATTTTAAAAGGACCATCAGCAAGTATGTATGGTGCAGGAACCGGAGGGGTATTATTATTGCATTCAAATTTGGAGCACAATTCTATTCATAAAAATAGTGTAGATATAAATGTTTTAGGCGGTTCATTTGGTTTATTTAACGAATCGGTTCAGGCAAAAATCGAACAAAAACATGTATCATCTTCTTTCATTCAAGTGCATCAACAAAGTAATGGCTACCGCAGGCAAGCAGCATCTAAAAAAGATATATTTCAATGGCAAAGCAATTATCAATTAGCTAAACATACCATTGATTTACTTCTTTTCTCTACCAATGTATTTTATCAAACACCCGGTGGATTAACGCAATCTCAAATGATGCAAGATCCTCAACAAGCAAGGTTAAAGGCCGGAAATATTCCTAGTGCTATTCAGCAAAATGCTTCGGTATATAATAAAACCATATTTGCCGGATTGAGTGATGTATATGCTTTAAATAAATCATTATCTTTTGCTACAACCGTAATGCTAAATCATACCAGCTTTACCAATCCTTCTATTTTTAACTTCGAAAATAGAGATGAAACTAATACTGGTACAAGAATTCAACTAACGTATCAGCACAAGTTGAATACACTTTCATTTCATTGGAATACGGGAATTGAGTGGTTATATAATCATTCGCGAATTGATGATTATGGAAATAAAGCAGGACAAAAAGATACGCTTCAGTTTAAAGATGATGTATACGCCAATCAATGGTTTATATTCTCTCAAGCACATATTCAATGGGCAAATTTGCGGATAGAGGCAGGCGTTAGTAGCAATAATCAATTATATCGGTATCAGCGAATATCCAATCCGTTGTTAAATACAGCTACAGTAAACAATGCCAATATACTTACACCACGTATCTCTTTCTTGTATCAACTCAATAACCATATCTCTTTGTATGCTGTTGCAGCCAAAGGGTTTTCGCCGCCTTCTTTAGCCGAAATTCATCCTTCTGATGGAATATTTCATAGTGAATTGCAACCCGAAATGGGATGGAATGTAGAAGCAGGGGTGAAGGGAGATGTATGTAATGATAAATTGACAATAGATATTGCCGCTTATAACTTTCAACTAAGCAATGCCATTGTGAGAAGAAATAACTCAATTGGTGCAGAGTATTTTGTTAATGCAGGTAATATTAGCGAAAAAGGAGTAGAAGTATTTTTAAAATGGCAAATAATAAAAAGTAACCGAAATAAGTTTGTTCATTCCTTGCAAATACAAAATAGTTTCAGCTATCAGCCTTATCTTTTTAATAACTATATACAAGGTGCAAATAATTATTCTAATAATGTGGTAACAGGAGTTGCTACTTATATCAATGTAACTGCATTAAATACAGTATTTGCTAATAATTTGTATTGTAATATCATGCTAAACATCAACTCTAAAACACCTTTAAACGATGCTAATAGCGAATATGCCAACGCTTATCATTTATTGCAAATTAAGCTTGGAAAAACTATGGCTATCAATCATACCGTATTTCAAATATTTGCTGGTGCCGATAATGTTTTAAATGAATTATATAGTTTAGGAAATGATATTAATGCAGCCGGTAATAGGTATTACAATCCTGCTGCATCAAGAAATTTTTATGCAGGTTTAAGTTGTAAACTGTAATAAAAACTATTTTTATACATCACATTTTTACTATCTTAATCAGCTAAATATTTATTCATGATACAGCAACGAAAAATTCTTTTACAAGAGTCCGAAATTCCAACACATTGGTACAATATTGTGGCCGATATGCCCAATAAACCTTTACCTCCACTACATCCTGCAACTAAGCAGCCTATTGGTCCAGAAGCATTGGCTCCTTTATTTCCGATGGAATTAATTAAGCAAGAAGTTACTCAGGAAAAGTGGATAGAAATTCCTGACGAAGTAAGAAACTTGTATTCTATTTGGCGACCAACACCTATGTTTCGGGCTCTAGGTTTAGAAAAAGCCTTAGGTACCAACTGTAAAATTTATTATAAATACGAAGGTGTTAGTCCTGCAGGTTCTCATAAACCTAATACGGCTATTCCTCAGGCTTATTATAATTATAAAGAAGGCGTAAAAAAAATTTCTACCGAAACAGGTGCAGGGCAATGGGGTAGTGCTTTAAGTTTTGCTTGTAAATTATTTGGGATAGATTGTGAAGTGTTTATGGTAAAAGTAAGTTACGAAGGAAAACCTTATCGTAAAATAATGATGAATACATGGGGAGCAAAAGTACATTCATCCCCAACTAATTTAACCAATGCCGGAAGAAGTATTTTAGAGCAAGATCCCAATAATCCGGGAAGTCTTGGCATTGCTATTTCCGAAGCAGTTGAAGTGGCAGCAACGCATGATGATACAAAGTATGCTTTAGGTAGCGTATTAAATCATGTATTAATGCATCAAACTGTTATTGGCTTAGAAGCAATGAAGCAATTGGAAAAGGCAGGCGATTATCCCGAAATTATTATTGCCCCATTTGGTGGTGGCTCTAATTTTGCAGGTATTGCATTTCCCTTCTTGCAAAATAATTTAATTGGGAAACAAAAAACTAGGGCTATTGCTGTTGAGCCAACTTCATGTCCCAAATTAACTCGTGGTGTTTTTAGGTACGATTTTGGCGATACTGTAGGAATGACGCCTTTAATTCCTATGTATACTTTAGGCCATAATTTTATTCCATCTCCCATACATGCCGGTGGATTGCGTTATCATGGAGCCGGTGCAATTATTAGCCAGTTACTAAAGGATGGAATTATTGAAGCAGATGCTATTAATCAAACAGAATGTTTTGAAGCGGGAATATTGTTCTCGAGAGCTGAAGGGGTAATTCCTGCTCCCGAAGCTACCCATGCCATTGCAGAAGTAATTAGGCAAGTAAATCAGGCAAATGCTGAAGGTGTTTCTAAAACAATTTTATTTAATTTATGTGGTCATGGTAATTTCGATTTGGCTGCTTATGAACAATTTTTAAATGGTAAATTAGTTGATTTTGAAGTTTCTCAAGCCGAAATTGATGCCTCATTATCTCAATTAAATACACCTATCATTTAATATAGTTGTTGTGGTAGAATACATTATAAAGTCCCACTTTTGTGGGACTTTATTTGAGCAATCGAAAAACCATGTTTCACTAAACTTAACAAAAAAAGACTATATTTTGGGTGCGGCTTTCAATATTTCATCGCTTAATCCTTGTGCATATTTTTCAAAATTCTTAATAAATAATAAAGCCAATTCTTTTGCTGTAGTATCATAAGCTGTTCTGTTCGACCATGTATATCTTGGGTTTAATACATTTACGGGAACATTTGGGCATCGTTTTGGAATCATCATACCAAAAATGGGGTGTTGTTCAAACTCAACTTCTTGTAAACTTCCATTTAATGCAGCAGTAATCATTGCTCTGGTATACGATAATTTAATTCTCTTTCCAACTCCATACATACCACCGCTCCATCCTGTATTAATCATCCAAACATGTACATTATTTTCTTTTATTTTTTTGCCTAACATTTCGGCATAAATTCCCGGATGCAACGGAAGAAAAGGAGCCCCAAAGCAGGCACTAAATGTAGCTTTCGGTTGCGTAATTCCTGTTTCAGTTCCTGCTACTTTTGCAGTGTATCCGCTGATAAATTGATACATTGCTTGTTCGGGCGTTAATTTGCTTATAGGAGGTAAAACCCCATACGCATCGCATGTTAAAAAGAAAATATTTTTAGGAATTGATGCAATACTTGGTTGTAAAGCATTGCTTATAAAATGTAATGGATAGCTGACTCTTGTATTTTCTGTAATAGATTGATTAGAAAAATCAATTGTATTGGTTCCTTCATAAAATCGGGTGTTTTCTACTAAGGCACCTGAGCGAATTGCTTGAAAAATTTCGGGTTCTTTTTCTTCACTTAAATTAATACATTTTGCATAACAGCCACCTTCAAAATTAAAAACCGATTTGTTGGTCCAACCATGTTCATCATCGCCACTTAATTTTCTTTTCGGATCGGCACTAAGTGTAGTTTTGCCTGTGCCGCTTAATCCAAAAAATATGGCAACATCTCCATCATTTCCCACATTGGCACTGCAATGCATGCTTAAAACCTTTTTCTCTAACGGAAGTAAATAATTTAAAACGGTAAATATGCCTTTTTTTATTTCGCCGGTATAACCCGTTCCGCCAATTAAAATGGTTTTATGTTTAAAAGATATGATAGCAAAATTGTGTTGCCGTGTTCCATCAATTTCCGGAATTGCCTTAAAGTTGGGAGCTTGAATGATATGCCAATCGGGTTTAAAACCGTCTAATTCATCTTCTGTTGGACTAATAAACATATTTTGGCAAAACAAATTGCTCCAACTATTTTCAGTAATAACTCTTATTTTAATTTTATAATTTACATCGGCACAAGCATAAGCATCTCTTACCCAAATTGCTTCTTTTGTATTTAAATAGTGCAGTAGTTTTTTTCTAAGTTGATGAAAATATTTTTCATCTATTGCAATATTAAATTCATTCCAATTAACGGTGTTTTCTGTTATTAAATCTTTTACAATAAACTTATCGAGCGGACTTCTTCCGGTAAATTCTCCGGTAGTAATACAAAGAGCTCCGGTATCATTTAAAGTACCCTCGCCGGCAGTAAGTGTTTGTTCGGTTAGTGCATCGGCATCGAGTTGATAGTGAATGTAAAGGTTGTTGGTTAATCCTAATTGAAATAATTCGGGCTGCAAAATTTGTGTTTGTAAATTCATAAGCTAACAATCATTAGTTTCGAACAAAGATATATTTTAAAAAATACTAAAAAAGTGTACGTGTAGATAGTACACATTTAAATATTTGTAAAATAATTCTGTTTAATTGATAATTATCTAATGAACTTTAAAAATAGGTTGCAGCAATTATTTATTTAATTTGAATAGACGATAAGGTTAATGCATTAGGATTTAAATATCCTTTTTAAAAAAATTCATATCCTTTAAATTAAACACATCAGATACAATACTAAAAAGGTAATGTATCTGATGTGTATTGCTTTATTCTTGTTACTGTTAAAAACTAATTTAAATAGTACCTTTCTGCAATCATTTCGGTTAAATTATTTTGCCAAGTCAAAACGGTCAAGATTCATTACTTTAGTCCATGCGTTGATAAAGTCGGTTATAAATTTCTCTTTAGAATCATCACTGGCATACACTTCAGCAATTGCTCTAAGTTCCGAATTTGAGCCAAAAATAAGATCTACACGGGTGGCAGTCCACTTCAATTCACCTGTATTTCTATCTCGGCCTTCGAATAAATTTTGCTCTTCTGAAACAGATTTCCAAGTAGTATTTAAGTTAAGAAGATGTATAAAGAAATCGTTGGTAAGTGCTTCGGGCCTATTGGTAAATACACCATGTTTAGATAAATTGAAATTCGTGTTAAGCACCCGCATACCACCAAGAAGTACCGTCATTTCCGGTGCAGTTAAGTTCATTAATTGTGCTTTATCTACCAGCATTTCTTCTGCACAAACAGAATGATTGGATTTAATATAATTGCGAAAACCATCTGCGGCAGGTTCTAAAACTGCGAATGATTCTATATCAGTTTGTTCTTGTAAAGCATCGGTTCTTCCGGGTGTAAATGGAACAGTAATAGTATATCCTGCATTTTTAGCAGCTTGTTCAATACCTGCACATCCACCTAAAACTATTATATCTGCCAGTGAAACCATTTTTCCGGTAGCCTGCTGAGCACTGTTAAAGTTTTTTTGTATGATTTCGAGTATTTGTAACACTTTGGCAAGCTGAATGGGATTGTTTACCTCCCAATCTTTTTGTGGTGCAAGTCTAATTCGTGCACCATTAGCACCACCACGTTTATCAGATCCGCGGAATGTTGATGCGGAAGCCCATGCAGTGAATACTAAGTTAGCTATTGACAAGCCTGAATTAAGTATGGCAGCTTTTAGTGAAACAATATCTTTATCATCAATAAGAGAGTAGTTAACTTTCGGCAAAGGATCTTGCCAAATTAATTCTTCTTTGGGTACTTCTGCACCAAGGTATCTGGCAATTGGTCCCATATCGCGGTGAGTGAGTTTAAACCATGCTTTAGCAAAGGCATCAGCAAACTCGTCCGGATTTTCGTAAAAATGCCTAGAAATTCTCTTGTAAGTAGGGTCTAATCTTAATGCAAGATCGGTTGTTAGCATAAATGGTGCATGCCGTTTAGAGGCATTGTGTGCATCGGGAACTGCATTAGCACCTGCATTGTTTTTAGGTTTCCATTGATGTGCTCCGGCGGGGCTTTTTGTTAATTTCCATTCATACCCAAAAAGATTTTCAAAAAAATTATTACTCCATTTTGTTGGCGTTATTGTCCATGCTCCTTCAAGACCACTGGTAATAGTATATTCTGCATTGCCACTACCGAAGGTATTTTTCCAGCCAAGGCCTTGTTCTTCAATACTGGCTGCAGCTGGTTCGCGGCCCATATATT